>MHFD01000015.1 GCA_001804045.1 Omnitrophica bacterium RBG_13_46_9 | reverse complement strand
CTGTGACATTTTTTTTACATTCTTTCTACCTTTCTATTACCATAACGCACATATTTTCTGATATAATTATCTTTATATTATTTCCAAATTAGTTTAAATCCTACGATAACCCGTCAATAATATATGGCGGGATGCCGCAACGCAAAAGCCTTGCGGCTAAAAAGCACAAGAATAAGTGAGGAAAATAAGGTGCGAACGGCCAGATCAAGGGATATTCTGTTTTTCTATTCAAAGAGACCATGTAATGTAATGGCTATGGCTATTACTGCGTGGTCTTTTTTTGTTGCATTCTATAAGGGGATTATACGGGCCGTGAGAATAGGAGTTCTATTGTCTGGCCGCAATAGAGTCTCCGTCTCCGGCCCGTCTCTATTTATAAGAACAGGGAGGTTCAGTCCGTGGTTTAGAGGCGTGAGTTTAGCAATTGCGTGTCTGTTCTTAATGAATACCGTCTCATGGTCGAGTGAATCCGGCGCCATTCCAACTGCGCGGCCGGTTCAGGAAATAGACATTGCCGGCTTTGAAGTTCCCGTTACCTTTGGCACGGTGGATACCAGGTATCAAGGCACAAACGGAAAAACCATCATACACATCCAGGACGCCCACTGTAACTACGGCTGCCAGAGGTCGATCGAGAATCTTGTAAGCTTTCTCAATGCAGAGTATGGCATCGACACGGTCGCGCTCGAAGGAGGGGCGGGTGATTACGATCTCTCTGTATTCACCGATATAAACGATAGGTCTTTAAGAGAGAAGGTAGCAGATTACTTCGTACAAGAAGGCCGCATAAACGGGGCGGAGTTCTTCGCGATCAGGAATCCAGAAAAGGTGACCCTGAAAGGCCTTGAAAATACCGATCTTTACATCAAGAACCTGAACGTCTATCAGGAGGGCCTCGCGTATAAGAATGAGGTCGATGAGATACTGCGTGTCTTGAATCATTATCTTTCCAACCTGAAAGACCATATCTATTCCCGTGAATTGAAGGAATTAGAAAAGAATACGAAAGAATATGCCGGCCGGGAAATCACTCTGGCGCAGTATCTTGAATATCTTTCAGACCGGTCAGCAGAACTTGTATTAGATATATCGCGCGAAAAAAACCTCAAAAAACTTATCACGATCATCGAAGATGAAAAGGGTATCGATTTTGAACAGGCAAACACCGAAAGAAAGCAGCTTATAGACATGCTTGCCAAAAGACTCTCGGCGCTTGAAATGGAGACCTTTGTTAAAAAATCACTTCTCTTTAAAGAGGACCGCATCAAAGAGACGGATTTCTATTCGTATCTCTTCAAAAAATCGGGAACAACCGACATAGATATAACCGGCGCCTATCCGAATCTCGCCGCCTATAAGAAGTATGTAGATGCATACGGTTCGATCGATACATGGGTCTTGTTCAGTGAATTGGAGCGGCTGGAAGACATGATAGCGGAAAAGCTCGCTACGAACGATACCCAGAAAAGGCTCTATCGCCTTTCGAAGAGCCTCGTATTGATAGAAGACCTCTTCGCCATTTCCCTCGAGCCGGAGCGGTATGCGTTATATGAGAAAGAGAAAGATGACCTGGCGGTCTGTCACTTCCTCTCGTTCATAGAGGCCGAAGCGCCGCGGTATGGCATACGCACACACATACCAGATGATGTCGCAACGCTTGACCGGCACAGAGAAAGGATGGAACGATTCTACGAATACACCTTCGAGCGCGATATCGCGTTTGAAAAGAACATCGCTTCGTACGTAAAAAGGGAACCAGCGATCCTCGTGATAACAGGCGGTTTCCATGCGGAGAATCTCCGGAAGCTTTTTAAAGACAAGGGCTATTCCTACGTGGCGATACTACCGGACTTCAAGAACGGAAAAGGATATGCATGCCCGTATTATCGCCTGTTAAGCGGGGGTCTTCTGCGTGAAGAAGAGGCGATACGGACTGCGCTTTCGGCGATGGCATTACAAAGCATGTTCAGCGATATGAAGACGTCACCCGGTTCGGAAGACATCACCAGGCTCGCGGTAGTCTTACGGAGGGCAGCCGAGGAAGGAAGGCCCCTCATACTTGAGAAGAAGGATAGAAACGGAAGGCCTATACAACGTACGATATTCACGCGGGATGCCGGAGGGGAGTACAGAAGAACAGATATCAACGCTCCCGAAAGTAGCCTCGACCTCGAAAGAACGGCCCAGGCCGCAGAGGCTATAGAGATCACGCTCTCGGAGGATAATACCGTTCTTGCGATGAGAGAGCTGACTTCGGAATTCGTCAACAGCTCAATACTGGCAATCGCTCTCTTTGAACACGGAGGCCCCTTGAACATCCACCACAGTATCACCTCAATCGCCAGTCCTATTTGGGGACTTCAGTTAGACGCGTGCCCGGAGGTGCTTATCACCGACCGGATGAGAGCGCTTGATGAGGCAAAGATCAGGCAGCTCGTTACGACATACGACCATTTTTCCGAAAGAGCTCAATCCATTAACGACAAAACGGCTGAAAACCGCCGTGAAATGGGTGAGATCGCAAAAATGAGAGAAGAATATCTGGCGTACCTGGCGGACATGGAACGGCTCATTAAGGAATATCTCTCCGCTTTTTCACCATTACGGGATAAACTTGATGAGAAAGATGAATATAGAGAAAATCTGGAATATGGCATACTTCACGCGGAGAGGATGCTTTTTAACATCCGCGTCCTGCGCCTGGTCTTACGGCCGGACATAAGCGATGCGCTGGAGACAATAGATATTGGAAAGTGGTTCTCGGCGCCGGAGCGGAAGTGGATGACGAAGGTGAAGGGGGCACCTGCCGAACTGCCGGAAGTCAAACCCGACAGGAGCGTCGAACATGTCCCGCTCTTTATGGCTCATCCGGAGCTTTTGCACATGGCGCTGGAGAGGGTCATATCAAACGGCTTCCATGTGGCCATGGAAAATAAGGATAAAGTCCCAGCCGAATTGAACAACATATCCATTAAAGCCTCTTCGGTACTGGACGGAACCCGCGTCCGGATCATAGTTTCGACTCCCGGTCACGTCGCAGAGAAGGAACTCAAGGTAAATCCCCGCAGCAACATGCGTGAACTCTTTACCCTTGATTACGCGCGGTCGGAGTTCAGCCACGGCATTGGTATGCCGTTTGCCTCCTTAGCCGTGCGGAAGATGGGAGGGACCATCGATGTCCGGAATGTCGGCACCGAAGCGGCGCCACGGGTCGAGTTTATCGTCGAATTCCCGGCTGCGGATTCCGAGGCAGAACCGGAAGCGGAGAGAGATAGTTCAAAAACTGGTGGCGCATGGTGGGGTAACCGCGTATACATGCGCTGGTTCTCGTGGTGGGTCGAGCCGGTAGTGGCTTTTGGTGTTGGAGGAATCGCGGCGCACTACTTGTCGCTAAACGGGATCAATGTAGCGTGGGCCGCGGTAGTTGCCGGCCTTGTGTTCTGGCTGCCGCATGTTTTTAGGGGAAGAGAGGTGTTTTTCAGCAGGGACGTAGTGGGATTGAGTATCGGGACATTTCTGACGGGTTTATCACTCTATTCAGGAGGTCTCTCTTCTTTAACGCTTGGCGCTCTCGGCCTTATGACGTTTGCGCATATACACATAAGTAGCAGTGCTTCTAAGGAGGCATATCAAGCAGGGAAAAGACAGAGCACAGGCACACCAGAGATTTCGGTACCGGTAGCGCGTGGTTCACACGATTCTCCGATAGTTCAGTGGGGAAATCCTGGAGAACCGTTTGATACGGGTGAAGCTCAAAAAGGAGGCTTTCTCGCGGACGGCGAAACAATACTTGGTGACGGATCGAAGATCATCACGCATTACGCGGGTGAGGATTTTGAGATGCATCTCATCGATCATGAGAAACGCACTATAAAATTACAGGACTTTGGTGTCGTGGCGACAAACAGCACATATAGGCTCTCTCCGGGGTTTAGAACTTTAAGCGGATGCGTTATGGTCATTGTTCAGGGATTTGTTGATGGTGAGCCTCATGCATATGCCGCAATGCACATAAGTTACCACAGCGTATTTGAGACGATGAAGCTCTGGTTAGCCGGAGAGAAACGCGCCGTGCGCGAACACCCGGGCTTAAAGGTTCCCACCGA
Organism: Omnitrophica bacterium RBG_13_46_9; assembly: GCA_001804045.1. Classification (GTDB taxonomy): domain Bacteria; phylum Omnitrophota; class Gorgyraeia; order JABMRN01; family RBG-13-46-9; genus RBG-13-46-9. Next base: position 13,171 of record MHFD01000015.1, on the reverse strand, counting down.
CGAAGACTATCAGATACAACGGGGAATAAACATGCTCAAAACGCTTCTTCCGAAAAGAGGACGTGTCACCTATAAAGCCATGGTTCTGGGCGCTGATAGAGAGGATGTGAATTTATTCAAGAATGGATTAGAAAAAATCTGGCATATCGATGTCCCCGAAGGGTACGCCTTTTTCTATCAGAAACAGAAAGACCACGATAAGGCGGTTGCCTTTCTCTACGATGGAGCCCGGACCTGCCATGTGCAATGCCTGGACGATATTTCCAAAGACGAAAGTAATCCAAAATATGTCATAAGCGAAGTGCATACACTATCGTGGACAAAAAGGGAAAGCGCAAAAGGCGATTTAACTCAAAAAGAACCCGCGGCAGGTGACTCAAAGAGCCTCTTGAAGCCAACAGATTCATCTGATACGAACGTCACTTGCGGCACGGTGTGCGAGAAGAGCCACAGGACATGCTTGAACGCGCTCAACAGTCAGATAGAGGCATTTTACGGTGAACTAAAAAGAGAATCGGGTATCACAAGAGAGTTCCTTACAAGCGACGAAGTAATCGAAGCGCTGGGAAGGCGCGGATATGACACAGCTCTCCTGCAGAGGATACGCGCGCACATACAGGAGAAGATACCCGGCATTACTAAAGACAAGGTCCAGATACTCTTCGCCATACCCCCTCAAAACCAGCGGCTCTGGTGGGTGCAGAACCCCGATACAAGAGACTGGGAATACGCCGGAGGACACTTCGGAGGCAGCATCGAAGCCGGCACCGCGAGGATTCATATATCGCTTCCGCTCGTATTATCTGAATATCATTTCTTAGAATCAGCCCTTGCAATTGCAGAGCATGACTATAAGCATTTGAAAGGAACGGAAGTTAAACATGTCAAAGAAGATAAAGGATTTGCCGAGGTCGAGAGTATATCCACATTCGACAGGGTAGAAGCCAAAAAAATATGTGACACACGCGCTGATGAACTGGCGAAAAAGAGTGAGATAGCGATGATAGACGCATCGTTTTTAAGGGATGTTGCATTAAGAGAGAGGGATCCCGATAAAGCCGGTGCCGCGGTGAAAGCTATGGAAGATTTTGTTAAGATACCGTCAACTAAATACAGGTCGGATATATATTCGTTCCCGGTCTATGAGCTGGCGATGGTTTTTGAAAGACGGCCAGGGTTGATTACCGGGAACACTATTGACGCGTTAAAGGGCTTTTTCCTTGCCAGCGGAAGCGTGACGTGCGAATCCGATATTTATGAAAGAGCGGCGAGAATATTTCGAACAATCATTGAAAAAAGGCCCGAATACGCTGAAATGGCGCTTTTCGCTATAGAAGAAATTTGTACCGCGAAAGGCTTATCCGTGCATGCCTATAGAACGCCTGTTTCTGTTTTAGGAGGTCTTATGAGAGACGGCGTGCGGAAAGACGAAGAAATATTTGCTATTATGGAGAAGATAGCGACGACAAAGGGCCAAGAAGGATTTGTGTATGACGCTGTCTTTTTACACTTGCGCGAAGTCTGCGAAGCGAGGGGAAAACTGAGCGCAGGCGTGTTGGATATTTACAAAAATATCTTTACGACCGAAGGGCTAGGAGACGCGTATATAGTAGCGCGCTCTCATTTGTTGACACTGGGCAATATGCTGCCAGGTTCAAGAAGAGAAATAATTCACCTGGTGGCTCGCGTGGCAGGTCTCCCCGCGGCAGACACAACGGCGCTGTCGGAATCAAGGGCGTTACTGCGGGAATCACTGTATTTAGAATGTTCGCGGGAAGGAAAAATGCTCACCGAAGAATACGTAAGACCCTACGGATTGACTCTGGAGGGAGATTTTCCGTATCTCGTAAAAATGGAAGAGATTCTAAAGTATACGCATGTCGGGGAACGCAAAAGACTTCTTGTGCTCTATGATTACGAGCGGGGAGGCGTAGGAGATGAGATAATATGCATAGAAATGCTCGTGCAGGCGATTATAAATAAATTTCCCGGGTTGGACGTCACGGTCTATACACGCGATAATACATTTTTATACGAAGAAAATCAGAAGATTCACGTAAGAGACGTGCGGTCGTTAAGCGTTTCCACTATCGAAGAGAACTATGACATGGTCATATCTAATATACCCGACAGGGTCTCGTGCCCATCAGCGAAAATAAGGGTAGACGTCAAGCCAGTTTTTTCTATGGTGCTTGATATCGATGGCATGGAAAGAGTTAACATAGATTCACACACAGACATTTTCGATATAGGCGGTGAGTATATGCGCGTATTTAAGCTGTGCAGTTACCTTGGCATACCGGCCGATCAGCTGATGGGAAGGCATGCGCGGAAAACACTGCTTATTGGGAGCGGAAATCGTATTGCCGAGAAGTGGTGGGACGAGAACGTATTACCCGCGAATACGGATGGGAGAACTATCGTGCTATTTAATCCGTTCGGCGGAGAGAGTGAGAGGAAAGGATTTAATACTTTAGAAGCTCCCGACATGAAAGGTCTTATCGATTTTCTCCATAGATTCATAGAGTGCGGGACTTTTATCGCCATTTTGCCGAATAATACGTGGTGGGGAAATTATGAGCAGGCCGAAAAAATTCGTAAACAGCTTGCTGAAGCATATCCAGGAGATGAAAAGTACATCATGCTCTTGCCGCAACCCGACCACCAGGTGATCGAAGGTGAGAGAGTGTCAAAGCTGGTCAAATATTGGATAAACCGGGCCGACCATGTTTTAACGGTCGAAGGAGCCATCATGCATTTCGCATGCGCCTTACAGAGGCCGTTTACAGTGATGAGAATAAAAGGAGGCCCACAGTACAGCGGCCCCGAATGGTACCCGCCGGTCCTGGCCGATAACCAAATGATCATTGAGGACTGGTGGAATGTGGAAAAAATCATCGCGTCTATAAAAGGAAAAACGGAGAAGATGCCTCCGGCAAGCGACGGATTATCGACCAAAGAACTCCGAAAATTCGCTCAGGACCCAAAGACGACTCCGGAAGCGCTTGTGGAGTATCTTAGCGATGGCCTATGGCATCAAATCGATGTGATCAGAGACGCGTTAAGGCAGGAAAAATACCGGAGTAAGTTGACTCAATTTGAAACAATACTCATGGAGAAAAAGGATCGATTAATACTATCGATAGCCATCATGGAACATGGAGGTCCGCTTGACTTTTTAGAGTCTCTTCAACAAATAAGAAGCTCATTTTGGGGTATTAACGGCGGTTTAGTTCCAAAATCTCTTATTACGGAGAGAATCTCAAATCTTAACGAAGACGATTTAGGAAGATTCCAGGCTATTTATGCCGGATATACTCGGGAAGCTAAAATAGTTAATGATACGTATAAAATGATTACCGAAGAAACAGCGGCAGGGATTGAGGATGTTACGGACAGGTATATAATATTTCTGAAAGAAGTCGAGAAAGTTCTTAATTCCTATTGTGATGCTTTTGGCGAAATATACGACAAGCTTGAGGAAAAATCATTCATTAAAGCCAATATCAGAAAGAACCTCTCTTATGCAAGGAGGATGTTATTTAATATACGCGTTATTTCGCTATTCTTACATGCCGGCGACGCACAGGGTACGGTGAAGCCATTGCGTTTTAAGGAGTGGCTTGATTCGCCGGACCGCACATGGCAAACCAAGGTAAAATTAGCTCCCGGCAAGCGACTTAACGTTGACGTAGATGCCGATCTGGATAAAGATTTGCATATTTTGGCGAATTCAGAGCTTCTGCATATGGCTCTTGAAAGAATAATTTCAAACGGATTTCATGTCGCAAGAGCCAATATGGGAAAAGTACCGGATGACCACAATAAAATTACCATCAAGGCCGTCTTATCGGAGGATGGTGGCAAAGCGCGGATTATAGTGTCTACACCAGGCAATATCGAGGAAAGTAACCTAAATATAAATTCTCGAATCGGCCTTCCGGAGTTATTTACTCTTGATTATTATAGGCCGGAGTTCCATCATGGCGTGGGCCTTCCTTTTACTGCTCAAGCCGTTAAGATCATGAACGGGAGTATCAGCGTTTTGAATATTAGAGATACGGATTATCCCAGAGTCGAATTTATAATAGAATTACCCGCTGCCAGTGAAAAGAATGTGGAAAAAATCATCAAGTCCACAGGGACGAGCTTGACTCCGGATTATGTTGTAAGGGCCTCTGAAGAGATGCTTACGACCCTGACCACGGCGCCCGTGATGAACCAGCCGTGCACCATAGGAATGGTCGTGAAAGCAAGTCCCCGCGCGAGCATAACTGAGGAATGGCTACGGGATAAATTTGCGAAAGAGATGGAGATTTTAGGCAGGAAAGTGAATACGCACATACTTAAGGAGAAGGGTATTCTTGAGTATGAACAGGACAATATAAAATATGTGGTGTACGTAGACAACGGAACGACTTCCGAAAAGAATAGAAAGAGACTAGAGGGATTTAAAGAACGGCTCGCCGCGCAGGGGAACCCAAAGGAGCGGACGTTTGCCTGGGTCCTTTCAAGCGATGAAACAAGGCCACATATGGAATCCATAGGTCTTCATGACGTCGCGTATCTGGTTGGGTTAAGGGGCGAATATATTCCCGTATCATGGCAGATGCTCGCCGGACCATTGTTCGCGAACCTCGTAGACTCCAAGAGCAGAGTCGAAACGAACGAGGAAGAAAGGGTCGGAGCCATTGTTGAGGCCATCATTGACACCGTGAGCAAGATGACCAGGAAAGATCGTAACGAGCTTGATAATACCCTCGGAAAGACGCTGCGTGCCGCTGATATGACAGCGCTTACCGAACTTTTTAACGGCATATCCCTCATATTGGACCTACCCGACATAGTCCCCGTAACCGGCGGCCTCGAAACATACCAGAAAGCGGACGAGAAGATACGCGCATCGTTGTAACGCAATGCATAAGTACGTAGGACGTGGGATGTGGGACGATTCGTGTATTATCGTCATCGCAATGAACCTTTGAATTGTCACGAATTTCACCTTTTATGTTGCATAGGTTGCAAAAGTTTCACAGGTTGCAGACGTTGCTTTTTTCGAATCTATGCAACCTCTGCAACCTTTAGCAACCCCTGCAACCTTTGCAACCTCTAACTGTCTCCCGAAATTTTCTCCTACAACCTACTACCTATTACCCACTACCTAACGTGCCATATCAAGTCGTCCTACGTCCCACATACCGCGTAACGGGCAAATAGTTAATTACTATTGACATAAGTTAGGAAATTCGCTTTAATAAAGGCGAGGTTGGATAAAAATGAATAATATGTTTGATGTTATTGTTGTGGGTGGAGGACACGCCGGTTGCGAAGCCGCTCTTGCCAGCGCTAAGCTCGGGTGTAAAACACTCTTTATAACTCTAAAGATAGACAAAATAGGCTTTATGTCATGCAATCCGGCTATAGGCGGCGTAGGCAAAGGTCAGCTTGTAAAGGAGGTAGACGCGTTAGGCGGTGAGATGGGAAAAGCCGCTGACGCTACGCTTATACAGTTCCGCATGCTGAATTCGTCAAAAGGATACGCGGCGCGGTCATCGCGCGCGCAGATAGACCGCAAGCGGTACAATATGTATATGCGGAACTACGTATTGAGCCGGGAAAACCTGACCGTTCTTGAGGATGAAGCGATAGGCCTTGATATACAAAAAGGCGCCTGTAAAGGTGTAAATACAAAGCATCACGGTATCATAGCCTCGAGAGCAGCCATCCTTACTCCGGGGACATTTTTGAACGGGATAATACACATAGGAATGGAGCATTCCCAGGGAGGGAGAATAGGTGAAAGCGCGTCTTGCGAGCTTTCAAAGAACCTCTCAAGCACGGGTCTTAGGATGCTGCGTCTTAAAACAGGCACTACGCCGCGTCTAGACGGTAAGACTATAGATTTTTCGGGACTGGCGGCCCAGGAGGGCGATAAGAATATTATTCCGTTTTCATTCTGGACTGAGAAAATCGGCATAGAACAGAAACCGTGTTTTGTGACCAGCACTAATTGCCGGACCCGCGACATAATAATGGAAAATCTCGACCGCTCGCCGCTTTACACGGGAAAAATAAAATCTACAGGCGTGCGGTACTGCCCCTCCATCGAGGACAAGATTTTCAAATTTCCCGACAGGATCTCTCATACTATATTTCTTGAGCCGGAAGGACTGGATACGGATGAGTATTACCCTAACGGGATATCCACCAGCCTCCCGTATGACGTCCAGGAGAAGATCGTGCACAGTATCGCCGGTCTGGAAAAAGCCGAGATAACAAAGCCGGGATATGGCATAGAGTATGATGTGGTCGATCCGACCGAACTCAATGCGACTCTGGAGGCAAAAGCCGTTAAGGGGCTGTTTTTAGCCGGCCAGATCGACGGGACGACAGGTTACGAAGAAGCGGCAAGCCTGGGTCTTATGGCCGGCATAAATGCGGCTATGCAGATAAAAGCGAAAGCGCCCATAGTGCTTGACAGGTCCCAAGGGTATATAGGCGTCCTGATAGACGACCTTGTCACTAAGGGGACCGCCGAACCGTACAGGATGTTTACCTCCCGCGTTGAATACAGATTGACCGTCCGTGAGGACAACGCGCATATAAGATTAAGCGGCATAGGCCGCTCTCTGGGTCTGCTTTCCGGGGAACAATTTACCAAGGTCGAAAAAGAGAAAGAAAATATAGAAGAGATAAAAAAAGCGCTGAAGACCATGTCCGTGACGGCCGGCAAAGAGATAAATGACCTGTTGGAAAAAAAGTTTTCCCAGACACCTCTTCGGGGGCCAACGACCCTTTACGGATTGCTGAAAAGGCCGGGTATAACCCTGGACGATGTAATGGGGATGGCGAAGTGGGATGGCCGTTATTCATACTCCGAAAAGATCCAGGCCGAAATCGACACAAAATATGAAGGCTATATCCGGAGAGAGCTTTCATATATAAGCAAGTTCAAGAAGATAGAGAAAATGCATATACCCGAAGGATTTGATTATCTGCGGGTAACCGGACTTTCCAGGGAGATAAAGGAGAAGCTTTCAAAGTTTAAGCCCCGCTCCCTGGGGCAGGCCTCAAGGGTATCAGGCGTTACCCCGGCAGCCATAGCTCTTTTAATGGTCAAGCTTCACGCGCAGGAATAGACCTTTTCGGCTGTCCGGGTGCAACCGTCCCGGAGTGAAAAATTCCGATGGATTACTATTATTCTTTCAATAAATATCTGCGGAAGACTTTTAGCACAAAGGTACATAGAATAGGATTGAACGCCGGTTTTACCTGCCCCAACCGTGACGGAACGTTGAGTAGGGACGGCTGCATATTCTGCAACGAAAAAGGCTTTTCGCATTTCGCCGGAACAGCGCTCCCGCTCAAGACGCAGATCGAGACATCCATGGATTTTTTAAAAGATAGGTTTAACGCCGAAAAATTTATAGCATATTTTCAGAACGCCACAAACACCTACGCCCCTATCGATAAGCTTAGAGAATCCTATGATACAATAAGGTCATTCCCGGACATCGTGGGTCTTTATATATCCACGCGCCCGGACTGTATCGACAGGGAAAAACTGGATCTTATAGAGAGTTATTCCGGCGATTATGATGTATGGATAGAATACGGCGTGCAGAGCGCGCATGACGCTACGCTTGAAAAGATGGGGCGTTCACATACGTTTTCTCAAAGCCTAAACGCCATAAAGGAGACATCCAGGAGAAAAATAAAAGTCGGAGCCCACGTGATCCTGGGCCTCGATAAAGAGACAAAGGAGGACGTAATACATACGGCTGAAACGCTTGCAAAGCTGCCCATATCAGGCGTGAAGTTTCATGCTCTTCATGTATTGCGTGACACGAGATTGGAGCGTTTATTCAAAAAAGGAGATATCGCTTTACCGGAACTATCTCAATATGTCGGCCTGGTATGCGATTTCATGGAGCGGCTTAGCCCTGAATGCGTCATACTGAGACTTGTTTCGGATGCTAAAAAAGAAGTCCTCGTGGCGCCCGGCTGGATCAATGGCAAACAGGCAGTAATAGAGGAAGTGAAAAACGAATTCAAAAGAAGGATGACGCGCCAAGGCGTATATTACCGACCGGTTTGACCGCTTTAAAACGGTCACTATGAGCGTGACTTGTATGGCGCGTAATGTATCAGATGATGACGAAAAGAAGAATTTGCGTATTTGGCAGCTATAGGGACCTCGGAAAAAGGGAAAAAGAAGATATCGTGAAATTGGGTACGCTACTGGCCGGAGAGGGGTTTGATGTCATAACGGGTGGTTTTGGCGGCACTATGGAGGATGTTTCCATGGGCGCAAAAAAGGCCGGCGGGAAAACTATAGGCGTGACATACTACAAAAAACAAGGACCTTCTAAAAAGCCGAATAGATATGTCGATGAGGAGATAAGGACAAAAAATATATTTGACAGGATAGATGTGATGATGAAAAATTCCGACGGATTTATTGTCCTACCGGGAGGGACGGGCACCCTTCTTGAACTGGCGGCCTGCCTGGAACATATCAATAAGGGCATGTTAAAGCCGAAACCGATAATAGCCCTGGGGGATTTCTGGAAGCCTGTAGCCGAGAAACTTACCGGAGAACCTGTGCTGAACGACGAAGCGCGGTCTGAATTCGGTGCCCTATCCTGCAGCGATCTGATCACGTTTGTCGGCACCGTTGAGGAAGCGGTCGGGAGGATAGTTTCCGCCCTTCAATGACGCGAACTCTCATCGTCCTTCTTCCTATGAGCCATGAGCTACGTAACGTGCTATATCGAATCGTCCATCGTCCTTCGTAACGAGCAAATTGTTAGTTTTATGTTGCATAGGTTGCAAAGGTTTCACAGGTTGCAGACGTTGCTTCTTTTTGAATCTATGCAACCCCTGCAACCTTTAGCAACCCCTGCAACCTTTGCAACCTCTAGCTGTCTCCCGAAACTTTTTCCTACTACATCCAACGTCCCACGTCCTACGTAACGAGCAAACAATTAGTACCCCTGAGCCAATATATCCATCGAGTCCGTTTCAATGAGTTTTCTGCTTGTAATTTACTTTCATGTATGTTAATATTTTCACCTAAACTATTTTTTTGAAATATGGGAGGTTTAGATGGTGAGGATCAAAAGGGTTTTAATCAGCGTATCAGACAAAACAGGCATCAAAGACTTAGCCAAAACACTTAGCGAATTCGGCGCTGAGATATTGTCGACGGGAGGTACGGCAAAAAAGATAAAGGAGTTAGGCATACCTGTAAAAGATGTTTCAGAACATACGGGTTTTCCCGAGATGATGGACGGCCGGGTAAAAACGCTGCATCCAAAGATACACGGCGGGCTCCTTGCGCTCAGAGAAAACAAATCGCACATGGACCAGGCAAAAAAACATGATATAAAAATGATAGACATGGTAGTGGTGAATCTCTATCCTTTTGAGAAGACGGTGGCCAAGGCCGGTGTGACGCTTGAGGAAGCTATAGAGAACATAGATATAGGAGGCCCTTCGATGCTTAGGAGCGCGGCCAAGAATAATAAGTCAGTGGCCGTAATAACAGACCCTTCCAAATATCCGGTCATAATAAAAGAACTTAAAGATAACAAGGGTTCGCTTTCCGAAAGTACGCTTGAAAGACTGGCGGTGGACGTTTTCAGGCGGACCGCCGAATACGATAAGGCGATATTCGAGTATCTTAATAAGGCCGCCGGCCATTCCAAGTCTTCGTGCTCCTCGACTGCGGCCGGGACAATCGCAAAAGACGAAGCCGAAGCGTTTTCCGATACGCTAAGTTTAAGTTTTAAAAAAGCGCAGGATTTGCGTTACGGGGAAAACCCGCACCAGAGAGCGGCATTTTATAAAGACCCCTCTTCCCGTGAAAGCGGGGTATGTAATGCCATACAGCTTCAGGGGAAAGAGTTGTCGTTTAACAATATCCTCGATTTAAACGCCGCTATCGAGATAGTCAAGGATTTTGACAGGCCGGCAGCCAGCATCATAAAGCACACAAATCCCTGCGGCGCCGCGGTGGCGGATTCTTTATACAGGGCTTATATGGACGCTTTGGAGTGCGATAGATTGAGCGCTTTCGGCAGCATCGTAGGCCTTAACGGCAAAGTAGATAAGGCGCTTGCCGAGCTCATGGTGAAGGAAGCGGATTTCATAGAATGCATAATAGCGCCTTCTTTCGACAATGATGCCAGGGAAGTCCTGTCAAAAAAGAAAAACCTGCGGCTTCTGGAAGTGCCTGATTTTAAAAAGACAAGCGAAAAAGAGATGGATTATAAAAAAGTGGTAGGGGGGCTCCTGGTCCAGGATATGGATTTAAAGGTCATAAGTAAAGACGAACTTAAGGTAGCGACTACCGCTAAGCCCTCAAATGAAGAGGTAGAATCTCTTCTATTCGGATGGAAGATAGTCAAACACGTAAAGAGTAATGCCATAGTCCTCTGTCAGGGCACAAAGACAGTCGGGATAGGAGCGGGACAGATGTCGCGAGTCGATTCGGTCATTATCGCCTGCCGGAAAGCCGGAAGTAAGACCAAGGGCGCGACCTTGGCCAGTGACGCCTTTTTTCCAAAGCCGGACGCGATAACAGAGGCTCATCGCGCGGGCATAAAAGCTATAGTCCAGCCCGGCGGCTCAAAAGGCGATGACGAGATAGTTGAGGCATGCAATAAGTACGGAATCAGCATGGTGTTTGCCGGGGCCAGGCATTTCAGGCATTAATAGATTAAGTAACCAGGAACCAGATTACGCTCTGGTATCTGGTTTCTCCCGAACGGAGTGAAACATTTTAAGCACTAATGGATAAGAAGAAAATAGCGAAAGCAGTAAAAACAATCCTCGAGGCGGTCGGAGAAGACGCCGCCAGAAAAGACCTTCTCGGCACGCCCGAACGCGTCGCGGATATGTACGAAGAAGTCTTAAGCGGCATGGAACAGGATCCCGAAAAGGAACTCGAGGTCATACTGTCGCAGGACCACGACGAAATAGTGCTTCTTAAGGATATACCTCTCTACTCGATATGTGAGCACCATTTGTTGCCGTTTATCGGTAAAGCCCATGTGGCATATGTTCCTCAGGGCAACAGGGTGACGGGCTTAAGTAAACTTGCGAGGGTCGTAGATATATTGGCAAAACGACTTCAGGTCCAGGAGCGTCTTACGACTCAAATAGCCGAGGTAATAATGAAAAAGCTTAAACCCAAAGGGGTGATGGTTGTAATCGAAGCTGAGCATCTCTGCATGAGCATGAGAGGGGTCAAAAAACCGGGAGTAACCACGGTAACCAGCGCCGTTAGAGGTATATTCAGAACCAATCCTAAAACCAGAACAGAGACACTCGCACTCATAAAGCCATAAGTCAAAAAAAGATAACCTTAACTAATACCTCTGTCATTTCACCGTTTCATCAACCTTCATTTTTCGTATTATTAAATAATCCCCGCATACACCCTTTCTTATTTTATACGCTACCCATACCCCAGTTGACTCATAAATAAATGTTACCGAAGTAATAGACGGAGTTTAGCGCCTTTTCTTGACATCATTGTCAATATTAGTATATAATATACACTCTCATCATGAAAAAAAACGCAATAGTCACACAGATCGGTTCGCTGCCATTCGATGATGTCGGAAGGGCGGTCGAATATAGCCTGAGGCACGATATACCATTTTTGCCGGAACTTCCCAAAAGAGGGGATGCCATGTTAAGTTATATCAAGAATCCGGGAAAACTAAGCTGTCTCGAGGAGTTTAAAAAGAATAAATTCAAAACCGTAAAGATACAGTGTGTGGGCCCGGCGACTTTGCTTCTCAGCGGATATGGAGAGGATGAGGCGGTAGAGAGGGCCTGTGAGCATATAACGGCGATATTGGACGGTCTGGAAGCGGAGGAAGTCATACTTTTCCTGGATGAACCGGCTTTGGGCCAGTCCGGCGCGGATTACAGAGAATTGTGGGAAGCGTTATTCGCCAGCTTCAGTGTAATTCCAGGTGTGCATACTTGCGGGAATATGGATTGGGATATCATGTTTGATTCCCCGATTAAATTTATAAGTTTTGACGCATCTAAATATGATCTCACGAAATATTCCGGATATCGCAGCGGAAAGAGCATAGCTTGGGGAGTAGAAAAGATAGAAGACGTAAAGGATTTTAGAGATGGAGATTTACTGACGCTGCCCTGCGGGATCGGCTCGCCTGTATATAAAGTAGGAGACTGCGAGCCCGGTTTGAAAAGGCTGCAGGATATAGCGGCAGAAATCGTAAAAGGGGCCTGATCATGAAGAGAATACCTTCAGATTTGGAAATTGCCAGGCGCACGCGGTTAAAACCGATAAAGACAATTGCCAAAAAATTGGGTCTTAAAGAAGGTGATTTATATCTTTACGGAGACTACAAAGCGAAGGTGTCGCTTGCCGTTTTGGAGCGCTTTAAAAATAGAAAAAACGGCAGATATATAGATGTGACGGCGATAACGCCTACTCCGCTAGGCGAAGGAAAGACGGTTACAACCATTGGCCTGGCCATGTCTTTGAATAGTATCGGCAAGAAGACGACTGTCTGCATACGTCAGCCATCCTTAGGTCCTGTTTTCGGAATAAAAGGCGGGGCCGCCGGAGGCGGTTATTCCCAGGTGGTGCCGATGGAGGATTTTAATCTTCATCTGACAGGTGATGTCCATGCTGTCGGCCTGGCGCATAACCTTTGTGCCGCATTTTTGGATAACTCAATGCTCAAAAAAAATCCCCTCGGCATAGACCCTGATTCCGTAATGTGGCGCCGGGTAGTTGATGTGTCTGACAGGTTTCTGCGGAACATAAAGGTCGGCTTGGGCGGAACGCAGGACGGTTTTGAGCGGGATACGGGATTTGATATAACCGTAGCCAGCGAAGTCATGGCAATACTTGCCCTGACGAGCGGTCTTTGGGATTTACGTAAGCGCCTAGGGCGCATAATGTTGGCTACTACAAAAGATGGGCGTCCGGTTACCGCTGAAGATATCAAAGTGGCGGGCGCGATGGCTGTCCTTCTTAAAGACGCGGTCATGCCGAATCTGCTTCAGACCGTAGAGAACACGCCCTGCTTTGTCCACGCGGGGCCGTTCGCAAATATAGCGCACGGCAATAACTCGATCCTCGCCGATAAGATAGCCTTGAAGCTCTCGGAATATG
>MHFD01000014.1:9557-10777 GCA_001804045.1 Omnitrophica bacterium RBG_13_46_9 | reverse complement strand
GTCAAAAAGCACGTTTGCCTCCGGCCCGAACTCCTCGTCGCCACGCCAAAGCGTTATAAGAATAGGTATTTCCTCAAATGTCTCCACTAAAACGCCGACATCCGCCAGCGGGGACCTTTTAGCGTTAAAGCGCTCGGTTAATTGCAGGATCCCATCCGGTCTTTCACCGTATTTGCGCTTGATCACATCGATGACCCGTTTCTTAAACGTGTTGTAATACCCTTCTGCGCCCGATAATTCCCTGAAGGAAATCCATTCCCCTTTTATTGAAGGCATTCCTCTTAATCTCTTAATGATATAGTGCAATATCAAAATGCCAAGGTAATCCTTTGCCGGGACATTGCACGAAAGCGACAGAATAACGCGATTCCCCGGATCGACCGTATAATTGTCATTCAGGAATTTGACCTCGTGGCTTCTTCCCTTCGCAATGTTATCAAGTTCCGACCACGCTTTAGAAAGGGCTTCGGTGTACTTCATATAAATAAAAGATACCATATTTGTATCATTATGTCAAGATATACCGGCGCCCACATCGCAAGAGGCGTCTTATTTATAGTCTGGGATGAGATTTTTTCCTAAGTCAAATGCCTTGTCCAGGCAATCCGGATATTTAAGGATGGCTGCTTTATTATCTACACCGGGGCAGAAAAGCTCCTCTTTGTAATTTATGCCGGCGGTGGCAAATAGATTTTTGACTATCGATTTTGCGTTATCGAAAAAATCATCTCGTTTAGACGCTTCCACGCAAATGAAAGCGCCCGGTATTTTTTCTTCTGAACTGCCTTTCCGCAATATATACCTGTACCTCCAATAACACTGGAAGCGGTCTACCATTATCTTTGTTTGAGCAGTTAAACTTCCGAAAAATATGGGTGATGCCAGTATTAAGCCGTCGGCGCGTTTAACCTCTCCGTAAAGCTTCTGAAAATCGTCTTCAACTTTACAGGTCCCGTCATCCCTCATGTCCTCGCATTCCTGACAAGGAGACATTTTCAGCTTATTCAAAATGATCTTCTCTGTTTTGGCGCCCTTAATCCTTGCCCCTTCAAGCGCTCTGTCAAGAAGGATATCCGTATTTCCTCCGATTCTCGGACTTCCGCTTATGCCTAGTACGTACATGGTCACACAACCTTTATACCCTGACTTCAACACAAGGTAACAACGTTACGTAGGACGTGGAATGTCTGCTCCCTTCGCCCTTCGGCAATCTCAGGGCT
>MHFD01000014.1:5914-9535 GCA_001804045.1 Omnitrophica bacterium RBG_13_46_9 | reverse complement strand
TTCGATACTGTCCCATCTGTCATACCCCCTCCGTTTACTTACAGAATCAAAAGCAAGTTTATATACGCCAAGGTCGCTTATGCTATGGGTCGTCTTATTCTCGTTGTTTCTGTCTTTATAATTACTTTATCTTTCTAAACGTCCTACGTAGCTGGGCCTCGAGCTAGACCTGCTCTACCGACTTTACTTCGGGTATCTTTTTTTTAAGCCTATCTTCCACGCCCATCTTAAGGGTGTATGTACTCATCGGGCAATGCCCGCAGGCGCCTGTTAGACGCAGCTTAACGACTCCATCACTGGTAACATCCACCAATTCCACATTTCCTCCGTCTGCCTCAAGATACGGTCTTATCTCTTCCAAAACTTTTTCCACTTTTTCTTTCAGCACGACGCTCTCCTTTCGGCATGCATTTACAGGCCGTAAAAATAACGACTATACTTTTACAAGGCTCCTTTTAAAGTCTGATCCTCCAGCCTGGATATTTCCTTTTTCAATAGCTCCGGGATAGATAAGATATCCACATCCATAAATCCTCTTATAATAACAGACTGGGCCTGGTCCTTTGTAAGACCCCGGGAGCAAAGATATTCTATCTCCTCTTTGTTGATCTTTCCGATAGCCGCTTCGTGCGACATATCCACTTCCCGCAGATCTGTCTCGAGTTCCGGAATGGCGTGTATCATACCCTTTTCGGACAAAACAAGACCCCTGCACTCCAAATGCGCCCTTACATCTTTATCCTCGGCTTTAAGATGCCCCCTCGCAATGACCTTGCCGCCCAAACTTACCGCCCTTGAGACTATTTCCGCCTGGGTATCCCTGGCCCTAAAGATCACTCTCGAACCTATATCCTGCACGGTATTAGGGTGTGATAAAATCAAGGAATTAAAACTTGCTCTCGCCTCGCGTCCGAGAAGAACGGCGGTAGGGTACATAATAATTTCTCTTACGGGTTTCAGGCATACATAGTTTGAGATAAAAGTCGCCCCCTCTTCAACAAGGGCTATACTCATAGGTTTTACGGATACGTCTTCGCGCCAGGAATGAATCATGGTAAAATTTAAATACCCGCCTCTTCTTACAAAGAACTCGGAAATGCCCAGGTGAAACCCTTCATGAGCCGCCCGTGAAGCGGAGCAGCCCGTAATGAGATAAACGCGCGCGCCTTCCTCCACTATGATGACATTGTGGACTTTTTGTTTGAACCCCTGCGCTTTAAGAAAAAGACATGCCTGAATGGGTAATTCTACGGTTTGGCCTTTCTTCACTCTTATAAAATACCCTCCTTCGGTGTCTCCGGGGTATTCCCTATCCAACAGCTTAAAGGCCCTTCCGAAATACCCATTTACATCAGGGTCCTTTTCCAGCGCCTCTTTTATGCCCATTATCTCTACACCCTCTAACAGACTGCGGTAAAATAAGACCCGGCTATCCTGCTGTAAAAAACTGGCAGAACGCGTCTTTTCAGATAAATCCATCCCCGAGGAGACGACGCTCTCCAGGTCTTCTGAATCTACTTTTTGGCCTAACCCCTCTTCAGCCATGGGCACTCCTTACATTTTTCGTATCCGAATTCCTTTATGCTATCAAACATCTCTTTGGGGTCGCCTACACACCAGAGTTTTCCGTTAATCATAACGCAGCCCTCTTTCGCTTCGATGTAATCCAGTATATACCCCGTATGCGTGATTATGAAGGCGGATTTATCATCGTTCTTCAAATATTCATTCAATATACCGCCCATAATCGATATGTTCTCGATATCCACGCCTGATTCCGGCTCGTCCAGAAGCAACAGGTCCGCATCCTGCAGAAGTATCTGAAAAAGTTCCGCGCGTTTCATCTCGCCTCCCGAAAAATCAAAATTCACATCCCTGGCAAGGTGTTCGGTCAAGGAAAGCCTGTGCGCCAGATCCCTTATTTTCCCCTCATCATCGCATAAAAAGCGCGCTATCTGGTTAAGCTTTACGCCTCTTATTTTAGGGGGGTGTTGATACATCATGCCTATGCCGGATCTCACCCTCTCATCGATAGACATATCATCTATCTTTTTCCCTTTGTATATCATCTCTCCCTTATTTGCCCTGTATCCCGAAAAGCCCATAATCGTCTTTATGAGCGTGGTCTTGCCGCTGCCGTTTGGCCCGAATAGAACCATGGCACTGCCTTTTCCG
The DNA here is from genome assembly GCA_001804045.1 of Omnitrophica bacterium RBG_13_46_9. Classification (GTDB taxonomy): domain Bacteria; phylum Omnitrophota; class Gorgyraeia; order JABMRN01; family RBG-13-46-9; genus RBG-13-46-9. Next base: position 7,360 of record MHFD01000014.1, on the reverse strand, counting down.
ATATTCAGATTGATATCCCTAAGTATCGGCTTTCCGGATATTTCCACAGAGAGGTTTTTTACTTCTAACATCTTCTTCCTTGATCAGGTTTTGATTCGCGGACCTTTCACATTTAATACCCTACATATATGTTTCGTTTTCCAGGTAACTGACGTAGTCTTTTACGGCTTCGCTTAAATCAAAAAATTTATGCCTACAGCCTGTTTTTTTAAGCTTTCCCAATTCCGCCTGGGTAAAATACTGATATTTCCCCTTAAGCACTTCGGGCATATCGATATAATTTATATTGGCCTTCATGCCCAAGGCGGAAAAGAGCGCATATGCAAGCTCATTCCAGGTCTGGGCCCGGCCTGAGCCGATATTAAATATACCTCCTTTATCGGGGTGTTTTAAAAAGTACCAGACCAATTCAACGGCATCCTTAACATATACAAAATCTCTTTTTTGCTCTCCGTCCCTGTAATCCGGCTCGTAAGACTTGAAAAGAGACATGCCGCCGGTTGATTTTATCTGCTGATATCCCTTATTTACCATACTTCTCATGTCGCCTTTGTGACCTTCGTTCGGCCCGAAGACGTTGAAAAATTTAAGCCCTACGAATTCCTTTTGAAGCTTATTTTTTATGACCCACAGATCGAACAGGTGCTTGGAATAGCCGTATATATTTAAAGGCTTAACTTTCAAGGTCACCTCATCCCTGTCGGAATAACCCATTTCACCCGCTCCATATGTCGCGCCGCTGCTGGCGTATAGGAATTTCTTTTTATTTCTTAAAGCCCAAACGGCGAGTCTCCTGGAATATATATAGTTGTTCTCCATCATATATGAGGCGTTCTGCTCGGTGGTGGAACTGCAGGCGCCGAAATGTATAACGGTGTCTATTTTGCGATTCAGGCTACCATTTTCCAAATAATCCAAAAATTTCTCCTTTTCAAAATATTCCTTAAAATGTTTTCCGACAAGATTTTTCCACTTGCCGGATAAGCCTAGGTGATCCACCACCGTAACATCTGTGATGCCGCCTTCATTGAGCCTCCAGAGCATACAGCTTCCGATAAAACCCGCCCCGCCTGTCAGTAAGACTTTCATTGTTACCTCCGATTGAAATACACCAAAGAATTAAAAACCAGTAAGGAACGATGGATGGTATCTGGAAAACGGAGTATCTGCCGTCTCAGCAGTAGAAGCCGAACAGACGTCCCTCTCTTGTCAGTAAGGCTTTGGTTATTTAATTTACATTCTCCAAAATCCTGTCAATATCTACGTATCGGTTTATCATCTTTATGATTATATCTATTTTGCCCTTGTCCTCAGGTTTTATCTTAACTTTGATGCTGTGTATCTTGGCAGCGATCGAATATGTATCGCCTTCCGAAAGGAGTGTCGGGATCCCTTCCTTTTCCAAAAGCGCCAGGGTTCTGGCGGGCGGCTCCACGCCTCCGGAAA
>MHFD01000014.1:1946-5846 GCA_001804045.1 Omnitrophica bacterium RBG_13_46_9 | reverse complement strand
ATATCCATCCTGTCCGAAGGGGTAATAATCAAGGAGTTGTTCACTATATATTTGACAGCGTCTTTGACCTCCATTGCTCCTATCAATATCCTGTCTACGGTGTTCTCCAGATAAGTCTCCCCGCATAAAAGTCTGATCTTTACCTCCTCGTATATCTCTCTCATAGTAGGTAGGTCCAATCTTTTCTGGAAAGGCATCACACCCAAAACCGGAAGATGTTTCTGCTCAAATCCCATCCTTACATATCTGTTTATCTTATTGAACTTATCGGGTAATACCTTGTTGACCACTACGCCTGCAAGTTTAACACCTTCCCTCTCAAATAGCGCTCTGTTTAACATCGCTTCGTCTATTGGCCTTCCTACGCCGCCGGGTGTCAGCAGTATAACTTTCGATTCCAGCAATTTGGCAACCGTGGCGTTGGAAAGGTCAAAAACAGAACCTACTCCCGCATGGCCCGTTCCTTCTATTACCACCATCTCCTTATCCTTAGTGACTTTGTCAAAGGAACTGATTATGTCTTTTGCGTAATCGCTCTTTATTGTGCCCTCGATGTATTTTTCCGTAAACCCTTTTTCTACCGCTATGGGAGATGAATCTTTTATATTTAAATTCGAGGCCAGCCCAAATATCCTATCGATCAGGACCGAATCTTCATCCACCTTATAACCCTGCTCCATAAGATACCTCTGGCCTATAGGTTTTATGAAACCTATATTCTTGTATTTCTTGAGAAGGGCCGCGATAAGTCCGATGGAAAAGGTGGTCTTTCCCGCGTTCTGCCCGGTCGCGGATATGAATATTCGGGGTGGTTTATTTTTCATCTTTCATATATAACTAATAAGGACAGCGAGCAAATTCGGAATGTTTATTTAGGCTTCTTGATGTTGCTTAAGGTTTCTTAAGGTTGCATCTTATGCTGCATATGTTGCTTATATATAACGAAATTCGTATTTCAATTCGTTTCAATGAGTTTCCTCCTATGAGCTATCAGTCATCAGTCGTCAGCCATCAGCTATCGAGTCAATGAATTTCCATAAGTTTCTTCCTATGAGCTACTAACGTGCTATCCCGAATCGTCCCACGTCCCAGCGAGCGAAGCGAGCGGACGTCCTACGTCCCACGTAACGAGTACCCCTCCTACCCCCTACTACCTATTACCTACCACCTAACATGCTATAACGAATCGTCCCACGTCCTACGTCCAAGCGACCGCAGGGAGCGGACGTCCTACGTAACGTGCTATAACAAATCGTCCTTCGTTCATCGCTTCTCCCACTTGAGCAATTCTATAACCTTGCCCAAGGTAGACCCCCTGTCTATCTCTTCCCTGAGCCTGTTTTCCTGTTCTAAAATGGCCATGGCCCGGTTTGTGATTTCGGTTACCTTGTCTTTAGAAATGCATACCACACCGTCGTCATCACCGACTACCCAGTCACCGGTTTTTACGCTTATCCCCCCCACCATTACAGGAACCCCTATCTCTCCAAATCCCTTCGGCTCGCCTGCGGCGGGTGTCACCAGTTTAGAAAATACCGGAAATCTCGATTTGCGTATTTCGGGCGTATCACGAGTCGCTCCGTCTATTACTACCCCGGCCAGTTTTCGCTGAATCGCGCCGTGGGTGGCCAACTCCCCCCATACAGCGGGCCCTACTCCGCCGGCATCTATCACTATAACATGCCCTTTTTCCGCTCTGTCAACCGCCTCAACAGTCTTGGCCCAATCGCCGGGATAAGTGCGAACTGTCAAGGCGGGTCCCGCCATCTTAAGTCCCTGCGAAATCGGATATATGCCGTTCATGGCACCCGTTCGATGCATCGCGTCTGAAATGTTGGAGGTAGAAACTTCCTTCAAAAACTTATAGACATTTTCCGCTGAAACCCTCTTAAAAAGTTTAGTCTCGATGCCTTTTCCCGAAGAGATAGCTTTTCTTATCCGCCGGGCGGCCAGAGCCGGATCCTTAGCCTTGTTTATAGCGCCGCCTACTACCACTATATGCGCGCCTGCTTTTACCGCTTGCGGGGCCGTTTCAGAATTTATCCCGCCTGCGCAGGCTATGGGGATATTCACTGCTTTCGCTACCTTTCGCAATCTCGAGAACGCGTCCTTACCTTTCATCTGCTCATCTATAGCTACATGCACACCTATATAATCGACGCCCAACTCCTCTACTTCCCTGGCGCGTCTCTCAATACGGTCTTCGCTTATCTCTAACAAATCCGCTTCTATCCTTACACCATAATTCTTCCCCGCTTCCACGCACTCTCTTATTGTGCTATCGGAAGCGCATGCTAATACGCAAACGACATCCGCCCCCGCTTTGGCAGCCGCCTCTGTCTCAATCCTTCCGACGTCCATCGTCTTCATGTCAGCTACAATGGTCGCCTTCGGGAATCTTTTCCTCAGCTCCCTGACCGCGTCGAGTCCTTCGCTCTTTATAAGCGGGGTGCCTGCCTCAAGCCAATCTACGCCGCCCCTCATCGCTTCCTCCGCGACTTTGAGCGCTCTTTTCAGATTTACAAAATCAAGTGCTAGCTGTAGTATAGGTTTCATATGTATTTATTCTTTCTGACAAGCGTCTAGCATTTAGCGTCTAGCGACTAGAGATTAGTAACGGATAAAGCATATATGACTGTTAATTAATTTACCATAACTAGACGCTAGTCGCTAACCGCTTCCGCCAGAAGGCGGATCCACCCTCTGGTGGAAGACGCTAATATTACTCTCCTATTATCTGAACTATAAGCTCCCTTGTCCTCGGCCGGTTATCAAAATCTATAAAGATGATCTGCTGCCATGTTCCAAGGGTCAGTTTCCCGTCTAGAAAAGGGACTGTCACCGAAGGACCTAATAGAGACGCCCGGACATGCGCGAAACCGTTGCCGTCAGACCACCGCAAATTATGTGCGTATTCGCCATCGCGCGGAGCCAATTTTTCAAACGCCTCTTTTAAATCGCTGACAAGACCGGATTCGTACTCTATTGTAGTAAGAGCGCCTGTAGCGCCGGGGACAAAAAGAACGACAATGCCTGATCTGGGTTTGGCCTTTTGAAGTATAGCCTCGACTTCCAGTGTTATGTTTATTATATCGGTCTCGCCGCGCGATTTCAGCTTTATGTACTTAGTCGATATCATAAGTTTTGTCATTATCCCAATCTGTTTACCGCTACTGTCACTTCTTCCTATACGCCTCCAAAAATGAATCGCAGTATATAGTCTTATTTAAAATCAGTTCCGCAGTTATCGCCTCGTCCATCAGAGCTTTATCGAGGGGATCCGCGATAGCGGCCGAGAGGCCGTTGGCAATCGCCATTACAAGATATATCCTGTTTATAAGAGACCTATGCTCCGTCCCTTGAGAGGCATTGCTTAAGCCTATTACCGTCATCGGCGCCGGTTCGCATAATAGCTTAAAATCCCGTATCGATTCCAACACCTCTACCCCCTGGGATTGGGCTACGTTTACCGGCATTACTATAGGATCTAAATACAACTCTCTCAAATCAAAATCTATCTCCTGGCATTTTGTTATTATCTTGACGGCATGTTCGGTTCTCTCATTTCTATCCCGTGGCACGCCCTTTTTATCCATGGTAAGCCCTATCAGATAGGCGTTGTATTTTTTCGCAAGAGACGTAATAGTGTTTAACTTGCTTTCGTCGGCGCTGGTTGAATTTATCATCGCTTTTTTCTTTGTAAGCTTAAGCCCCTCTTCTATGACGTCTGCTTTCGTGCTATCGAGCACAAGCGGAACATCGCAAACACCCTGGATGGTCTCCACAAGCCACTTCATGGCATCCTTTGGGTTTTTTTCATATGGGCCCGTGTTCACGTCAAGCATGGACGCGCCGGCTGCTACCTGGTCCCGGGCGCACTTCTGGATCACGCCCTTATCT
>MHFD01000014.1:507-1918 GCA_001804045.1 Omnitrophica bacterium RBG_13_46_9 | reverse complement strand
TATACATGCCGTTGATGAGTTCACCGATTATTAACACGTATTGCCTCCTTAGTTCTAGCGTCTAGCTATTAGCGTCTAGCGTCTAGTAGAGACGGTATTGGCGATTCTTCTAAACTAGACGCTAGTCGCTAGACGCTAAACGCTAATCTTAATGTTTCATAAGCGTATCGATATACTTCCTGGTCTCTTCCACCGCCTTGGGGTGCCTCATTATAAGAATATCTGCGCCCGCCTGTAATACGCATACCGCGGTTTGCGCCTCCCAAAGAGGCCCCCGGGAAAATTCATCACCCCATTCAGGATGTTCAAGATACGTAGATTTCGCTTCTTTCGCCCGCCATGCCTCATAACCGATAAAACAGACAAAAGGCATGGAAAGCATCTTATCGCCTATTAACGCAGCTGTTCTTGCGCGCTCCATTATAGAGTATGCATACTCTATACCATAACCCAAAGCGCCTATCGTGGGATTAATGGCTATTCTATCCAACGGAAATCCCATTTCGCTGATTAGAATATTTACCTGTTTGGCGATATTTATGTCTATCGGAGACTCCGCTATTATATCATGTCCGTCAGCCAGACAGCTCGCGGTAAGTGTTTTGTAATTCTTCTCGGTGGCATCCCCTATCAAACACTTTTCGCCCTTTGAGACTTCGCTGACCTTCGCCAAAACAGCGTTATCCTTTTCGTCATCGCCGGAACCAATGATTATAAGCGGGACTTTTACGGCCTGTAAAATATCCTTGATAAGCCTGGCCGCATCCGCCGCGGATTTATTTCCGAAATCCGGATGCGTCCCCGCAAGCCTGACGCATAAAAGAGGCGCTTTATGTTCTACCGCGCACTTGACCGCCCACTTTACAGGGTCTTTAAGCGAATCGCCGAATGGCCTCTTGAGGCTATCGGGCCAGTCTATAGGCTCAATATCCAATATTTCCATGGCGATAACCGGCGCATTCGGGATATTGCCTTCTTTATATAAAAACGGTAGCGTTGTCTGGCCTCCGATTGTAACATGCGAGGCCCTTGTGCCGCCCTCCTTCGCCGTAGCGCCTATTGTCACTTCATTTATCTTACCTGTCCAGTTCTCCTTTATTATCTCCATATCCCCTCTCGCGTTTTAGAGTTTATTACCTGATTCAGCAAGCGGTTATCCGTCATTTTGCTACACGGCCGATAAGCAACCCCCTTACGGAGACCAACACAGGATTATTGTCGCTCAGTTCAAAAATAGACCTATTCTCTATGGCAGCATTTTCAAGCTCCTCATTTAAAGGCAAAACCGCCCTTACCTCCAGCCCGGATCTGTCTATTTCTCCTTTGAGCGATTCCGTGTTCCCGCGTGATTTGTTCAAAATTAAAGACCTGTCTTTTACTTTTATATCCAGCTCATCGACAAGCCGTGAAA
>MHFD01000014.1:0-496 GCA_001804045.1 Omnitrophica bacterium RBG_13_46_9 | reverse complement strand
GACCTTATGCCTATAGCCGTGTTATCGCTTGTTATGAAAAGATTATCGATCTGGCGCAGAAGTTTCCTCGATAGATGTTCCATTCCGGCCTCATTATCTATCACGACAAAAGAATAATCTTTCATAAGATTCTTGACAATCTCCCGCAGAAGATTATTTACAAAACAATAGCACCCCGGACCTTCGGGCCTTCCCATAGTCAAAAGGTCAAACCCGTCTTCTTCGTCCAGAGACTCCTGGACTTTAAGCCCTATATACCGGTCTTTGGTTATGCCTGCCGGAATCTGCCCCGGGTTTTTAGAGATACCGTCTACGATTTCTGTTATTGTAGTGACGCGCCCCACGCCCAGCTTTTCGCCTAAATTACTATTGGGGTCCGCGTCGATAGCCAGAATGGAACCTGCGTTTTGTTCCCTAAGCACCTTTACGGTCAAAGCTGCTATCGTCGTCTTCCCTGTCCCGCCCTTTCCTGCTATGGCTATTATGTTGCTCATAT
>MHFD01000013.1:23425-24222 GCA_001804045.1 Omnitrophica bacterium RBG_13_46_9 | reverse complement strand
TCCGGAAGACGATTAATGCCCGAACCGGCGCAGGTCGTCCAGTCGCTTTATGCCGGCGAGGAAGTTAAACTTGAGACTTTAAAGAAATTAAAAGCACAACTTGATAAAAGAGAAAGATATATAGGGACTATTAAAGACGGAAAGCATATAATCGGAGCAAATGATGTCGTCGGGCCGAGGTTAGAAGAAGCGTTATATCATGTATTATCAGGCGTAGACCTCATTGATAAAAACAGGCATGTCGGAGAAGCATGGGAAAGGAAGAGCCTTGAAGCAGTTAAAAGCAGAGAAAAAGTAGAGATATATGTCTCACCGCATTGCCCATGGACAACGGCCAGGGTCATAGATAGAGATGGAGCCGGGAATATAACAAATATCAGGATTATATTGTCCGATAAGTTTTATAACTATGTCACGACCCTTCTGGATAACGCCGAAGGCGTTACCAATATATTGCTTGAAGGCACCGGCTCATATATACCTTCAAAAGAAATGCCCACTATGGTGGAATTTGTGAGAAATGCGATCTACCTTCTTCTCGCGGAAAGGCTATACCATGAATTGTTCCATGCGGATATAACGGAATACGATTCCAAAATACTTCCTATGGAACAGATAAAACGCGACCTCGAATTTCATTGGGTCACATTTATAAATGAACCCGATTTCCACTCTTTCGAGACCCAGGCCCATGAAGCAGGTATCATGCCGGTGATGACACATTTTAGAGATGAAAAGGAATTTCCTGACAAAAATCTTTTCGGCAATGAATACTGGTACTGCCTGGACAGGATAAT
>MHFD01000013.1:21441-23418 GCA_001804045.1 Omnitrophica bacterium RBG_13_46_9 | reverse complement strand
AAGAAGGATAGGATCAATGAAGCCTTTGGCGTGACACCCGATGTATTTGTCTCAGGCAGATACTTTTCGGGTCTGACAAGGAACGTTACTCAGTTCATGATGATGGAAGCGCTATATTTAGGCCGTAAAGATTCAGCCCTGCTTGAGGAAGCAGAGCGCGCAGGCATAGATACGGAGCGTTTAAGTAGATTCGACCAACTTTTAATGTATAGGGATAGATTAATAACGGAATTGTCTCAAGCGCTAAATATTAAAGAGGAAATTTATACAATCGAGGGAAATATTTCGGTATCGGCAATGGCTGCGACACCTACATTGCCACAGGAGCCCCCCGCCTCCATCGTCGTCGGAGTCGTAGGAGTGCCGGAGAATATAGTAAACGCCGTAAAAGTCGGCGGCATCAAACTCGTGGACTTAGGAGGCGTCGCCGAAGCCGAAAGGATGGAAAAGCTCGAGGCGTACAGAAGGCAGTATGGGGCCTACGCCTCGGGCATAGTGGAAATCGGCCAGATAACGCAGCCGGAGCTAAGAAGCGCCGTGGAAGAACTCGTTACCAACATAGAAAGAGAAGACGAGAAGCTCTTCGCCCTGGCTAACCCCGAGATAACCAAGCTCACAGATGAGAACATAGACAAGATAAGGAACGTAGAGGAAGGCATACGCAAGGTAGAAGACAGCCTGCGCGCCATTTTAGAGAAAGTAACAGGCAGGCTCCCGGTCATAAGGTCCATGAGGGCATCTGAACTAAGCGTATACAACTTAAGGTTGGCCTCGATAGCCCAGGCGCTGGCCTCAAACAACCTCTCGGCCGAAGACATATCCGATGTCACAAAAGAAAAGAGGGTCTTAAGCATGAGGGCGGACACCATAGGTGAAGTGAAACTACTGGCTGAGGCCCACAGGAGGAGGATGGAAATGGCCCAGAAGCTTGACGCAAAGGCCATACCCGTAGAGCTCCAGATAAGGCTGACCGTAAGAAAAGACGAGAAAGACAAGATAAACGATGTCACCAAGGTGAATTTACTTAAGCTCATGGAGATAGAAGATGTATTGAAGCCGGAAGCCCTTATTCTGGTGGATGAGGATAGGCTGGATACATTGACACTGAAAGACATAGCCAGAGACCTTGCCGCAAGGTCGCCCGATGCGAAACAGATAGCCATTGTCGAGCGCCTTGACGAGCGGAGAAAAGACGAGGATATACCGGATAACACGCTCTTTGTGGAATATGAGGACGAGTTCGTGACCTCTTATCACTATGACGCTGTCCTGGAACTCATGGCTCGGCCGGATAGTCCCACGCTCTCCGACCGGTTCAGGCTGTGGTTCAGGATAAAGCCGATAACAAAGATAGACTATAAAGAGCTGCAAAAAGAGATGGAACGCTATAAACAGGTCCTCATGGCCGCGTAATACACAGATGGTCACAGATAGGGACACAGATGATCACAGATGTAAGACACAGATGACGAAGGATACATATGGAAAAAGATGGTTTATATAAGGATTTAACTTACAAAATAATAGGAGCGCTTTATGAGGTGCATAAAGAATTGGGTAGTGTGCATAAAGAAATTATTTACCATAAAGCTTTAGTCATAGAGCTTAAAAATAGAGATATTCCATTTGTTGAAGAAAAACCTATCAATGTTGTTTACAAAGGTAAGAAAATCGGTTTTTACAGACCGGATTTCATAATTGATAATAAAGTTATAGTTGAAATTAAAGTGGCACAAGTTCTAACCAAAGATATGCAAGATCAAGTTTATTACTACGTCAAAGGAACGGAATATAAATTGGTCTTACTGGTAAATTTTGGAACGAACAAAATCGGTATAAAAAGATTGATTTATACCTAAGATCTGCGATCATCTGTAAATGGGTGGATTAACGTTATATCTGTGATCATCTGTGTTTAAAAAAGGAGGATAAAACCTCGCCCTTTGCTTCTGGTTGGAAGCGTTGGGAACATACTTA
>MHFD01000013.1:16661-21395 GCA_001804045.1 Omnitrophica bacterium RBG_13_46_9 | reverse complement strand
ATATGCATGTTTTACAACAATAAGTTTAAACCGCATTTCTCCCAGCTGCCAGCTGTCGGCTGTCAGTCATCAGCTATCAGCTTTACGGACTCGCAATGACACGGGTCCGAATCGTCCGTCGTACTTTGTAACGAGCAAATAGCTAGAATCGAATCGTCCTACGTCCAAGCGACCGAAGGGAGCGGACGTCCTACGTCCCACGTAACGAGCAATGCCTCCTACTACCTGCTACCTACGACCTATGAGCTATGAGCCATGAGCTAATACATAGACATTTCTTTTACAATACTCTTACCCTGTCGTTACTCAAAAAAGTTAGTTTCATGATATAGTATACGCATTACCGTAATATAAGAAACAAAAAGTAAGATATATATGAAAAAATATTAGGAGGAAAATGAAATTGAGGACATTCAAAAAGACATTGGCCATTCTCTCGGTAGCTACGATGTTAGTATTTGATATATCGTGGGCGTATCCCGCGCAGGACTATTCGCACGAGCATAAACTCGCAACACAATCTAAGTGCCAGGCAGAGATGATGGACGTCGAATCCGAAGCATTCAGGACAAATGTTCTCGGCGATGTCGCACTTCTCGGTACCGTTCTTACGGTTGGCGAATATCTTTTGGGCAATCCAGCCCAGGGTAGAGCAGGCCTTCCCGAACGGCATTTAGAGACGTATCTCGCCAAATCACTCACTGCGGAAGACCGCGTAAAGGCGGGAATAGCATCCTCTCAGGTAACCGTTTCAGAAGGCATTGTAACCGTTACATGCCAGAGAGAAGAGGCGCGTTATACCATACAGATCGCTCTCAAAGGTAGTCCCCAGGCCGCGCAGCTTCAGGGAAAAGAATGGGAAGGTGTCTCCCAGGTATATAAAGTCACCATAACTCCGGAAGGCGCTACGGCCGCAAGCCATAGCCAGGCACAGGTGTCCGCGGGAGGCGCGGCAGTGCTTGGCGACTCCGGTACAGAGGCGTCTGCGGATAGAGAGGAAAAGGGCCCGGCAGGGTCCGGAAAGACAGACGACGAAACACACGCGTTCATGGCTCAATCAGGTTATGCAGCTGTGGGCGCTACCGGTCCGTTTGCGATAGGCTTTACTCTTCTTGGTATAGCCCTATGGGGTGCACATGGCGAGTTATCCTGGTGGGCTATCGGGGCTATTGCGCTTGGTATCCATATGGCGGTCTCTTCACTGAAATATATTCTGGTAAGCAGGGCGACAGTAAAGGCTCTTATTGCGCAAGGAGTGCCACCCACAGAAGCTCGCAGAACAGCCATTGCCCGCTATTCGGGGTACCGGCATGAAGCGTACTATAAGCTTCCAGGCTGGGCAAAACTTGTCATCGATACCCACGAATCATTCAAGCATGAGTTTGCCGGCATGTTCGCGATGCTACCGGTTGTAAATCTGTTGTTATTGCCCCGCGTTACACGGGCGAGGATGAGAATACAACTGTTTCAGGCGACCAACCAGAGCGTTTCTGCCCCATCGCGGAACCCGGAAACAAGCTATATCTCCCGGGCAGTGCAGGGCGCGGTGGATATAGCAGGATCGCAGGAAAGAATCACACGACTCGAATACCTCCACTATAACTTACGACTTATTCCGCTCATGATCGACGTGTGGAGAGAGACGGGCAAAGATGATCGCCTCCTTGAGGTATTTGCAAACGTAACCGGAAAGGATAAGACAGCCGATGCGGAAACCTTGCGGCAACTACCAAAAGAAGTAAGACCGGACGAATGGCGCCACCTCTACAGGGCAATGGCATACGCGTACCTTGAAGCGGGGGATATATGGCGCGCCATTTTCTGTTTCAATGCTGTATTACAGAACGGCGGTTATGACGTGAAATCAGGGGACATCGCACAAGGTGATATGCAGCCAATAGTTTTAATAAATTTATTAGCGGATTTATATACAAAAAACCAGACCGGATTTCGCATCGACACATCTCATAAAGATCTGCTCGCCAGAGCCTTAATGAATGCATCGGTTTTGAGGAGCAATAAACAGAATATGGATCCGCAGACTTACACTCACCTTGTCACCATCGTCGGATACCACAATATCATGACCAGAAATGCCCAGTATACCGCGGCGGAAAGCGTGAAAAGAGGAAGCGAAAGCGAGAAGAAAGGCGTGCAGAGCCTCGGGCAGGTCTACAATCTGGACATAGAGACGTCCGCGAAGATGCTTAACGAATTAAGTGATATATTGAACGATACACCCGATGAGAACGGCCTAATGAGGCCGTTTGCGGGAGCCGAGATTATCGACAACCCCCACGAGATAACGTACACGCTCGAACGCGGCGCCGACGGCAAAGTGCAATGTAAGGACAAAGTCGTATATGATACTACCCGGGAAACGAAAGTGGGAGAGAGTTCGATCGCCGAACACATAGAGGTCCGCGCAGCCGATATCGTCCGCAGGTTCGATATTATGGAACACGGGCAGTGGTTCTCGTACCGCACGTATGATCTCCGCTCGGCGTTCAGGACGACGGACCTTGAGCTTCCCGGCGTCACCGAACGCTACCCGGCGCTCATGTCTAAGAAACTCATCTTCTGCTCGGCCATTGAGCTTGGCACTACAATGCTGGAAGGCCTGGGGCTTAAGGATAAAGATCTTAAAGGAGAGATAGAAAAAGATGCGGCGTTAGCGGCGGAATTACGCTCCAAGGTATATGGCCTCGTGAGCGGCGGATGCCGTCTCCCCATCCAGGAACACAGAGATGTCTTTGCGTTGGGTCTTCTCTATTCGGGAATAAACGTATTTTTAGTAAAAGGAAATAAAGAAGGATATGACCGCGTCCTTGCCGATGGCACCGGTTTTGTAGCACAGGACATTGCCAGGGGCGCGCTTCAGCCGGAAGAAGCGGCGCGATTCAGGGAACTGGCCCCGCTCTTTGAGGAAAAGGGCATTATCTCTACACCGATGTACTATATGATCGTGAATCTCCTCTGGAACGATGGCATTAGAGTAGGCGAAGGAAGGAGCGGATTGCGTGAAGCATACAAAGAAGCGGAATATCTTCTCTTCGGGGGCGGACATGGCACCGCGAGCCACAATCCATGGGAGTTTTCGGGCTGGAAACAGATGCTTTCCTGGTTCAGGATTGTCCGCGATAAAGCCGGAACGGAGCATACCATACCTCAGGTATTAAGCATTAACGATGCGGAGATGCAGGGCTTAAAAGAGGGGATCATTGCCGGAAGGACACGGCCCGGACTCCCGCAGGACATGAAAAACCGGAGACTTCAAACACTCTCGGCAGTCGAAGTCACGCATTACCATTACCTCTATTCCACCGCCTATATTCGGTTAGGAAGAGACGTGTGGGGCTGGTTGTGGAGCCGCGCGCTCAAGGAGCAAGGCGGCATACGGAAACTCATCATGGCGACGCGGGAATTCAACTGGAACAACCCTGACTGGGGCGCGTTGCGTGAGGAGATAGGAAATAGCCTCTCGTTCTCGCCCGCCGAGCAACGGGAATTCAATGAGAATTTTAAAGAGCGGCCGCTTCTCTGCCGGCAGCGGCCTTTTGAAGGGTTGCCGAAACTCGGTTTAGGATATCAGCACGGTTCAGGCGGACTGGACCAGATTATCTTCAGGGCGCTGGGACAGGAAGTGGTCGTAGTGCACGACGAACCGGACTATATGTTCACCGACGGAGAACCGTATCCGAATATCCCGTGGTTTGTCCGCCGGGCGATGGCAGTTTTTGAAAAGGAAGGGGTAGAGATATCCATTATCGGCGACGAGGACAAGGACCGGCTCATCTGCTGGCTTCCGCAGGTCGGGAAGATGGTACAAGGCGATGAGCTCATGGGGCTGCGCGCGCGGACAATCGCGCACCTCGAAACAGAGAGGGCACGGGCCCTGGGGACGAAAGAGACACGCAGGACGACGTTCCTCGGCGAAGTCAAGTTCTACCGTGGATTTACCCTTCTCATCGAAAGATTAAAGGCACGCGTCGCGGAGAAGTTTGGGATCACCCTCCACATGGACGGCCACGAGGGACCGGTCGGTTTCGGGTATGTCAAAGACGAGATGAAGCAGTTTGACGGCGCTGTCGCGGCGGAAGAGGACCAAACGCTCCTCTTTGGGAGCCGCGAGTCGAATATACTCCTTAACTTAAGAAATACGGCGCGTCTCGGAGGCGGCGCAGAGGTGAGCGGCCACGGCATGGAGCCTTTGAGCGGGGCGGAGATGAGCGCGGTAGAGATAGCGGATAAAATTCTCACTCCTATGGTCATGGGCGACAGGGCGTTCAATTCTTTCACCGACGCCTATAACGACCTTCCGAAGTCATTTACGAGCCCCGAGGTAAGAGTTGGGACGCACCACATGTTCGGAAGATACGAGAAGAACGAAATCGTCGTGAGGGTGCTCACGCAGTTCATAAGCGATATCGAAGCCCTGGGATTTAAGAAGACAGGCACGCGAAGACAGTACAGGGAAGGCGGTATCGAATACGGCTCACTCTACCACATCTATGAACCGCATAGACCCATTGATATGGAGATGGGCGGCATGACGCTGCATGGGGTAAGTGAAATAGGCATCGACCTTATCGACGGCGCAAAATATTTTATCAGATGCAAAGAAGGGGAATACTTCACCTTCTTTTTAAATAGAAAATCGAATACGCAAAATGAGATTATCACCCGTGTCGATGGCGACACGCTCGAGGTGCGAAACGCCGTCGCCACGCACAT
>MHFD01000013.1:10733-16623 GCA_001804045.1 Omnitrophica bacterium RBG_13_46_9 | reverse complement strand
GGACGGATTACGGGTCGAAAACCGCGACAACCTCGGCTATTTCTACAGTTTTGAAGGTGAACGGGAAGAGGGATTTGAGAGGATCGCGCATTTGACGGAAAAGATGCTTGGGGCGGAGCACCCGCTTCTCCTTCCCGAAGAGCAGGACCTGGGAGAGATGGTCGATACGTTTCTCGGTAACCGGCTTTCCGCAGATACTACGCAGAGAATACGACAGGAATATGAGGCGGGCATAAAAGACCGTGTAGCCGGATATAATACAGCTGTTAACTATGACTATGTCAGTGACGAAGGGCCGGTGAAGGGCAAGCTGGGCCTCGAACTTCTCGCTGCCCGCTATGTGACACGACTTGTCAAAGACAATCTCATGAAGATAGATGTATCTCACATGCGCGAGGAAGAGGATTTTATGCGTCTCACGCGACAACATATTCTCGTAGGCGGACAGCACCTCTTCTTGCTTACCTCGAGAGAAGAGGAACCGGGTGTTTACGGGGCGCAGTTCGAGCAACGGGGCGAAAAGGCTTCGCTTGCCCTCGAACATGGGCAACAGGTTATGATACGGCTATTTCCCGTAGAAGAAGGCTCTAAGCTGAAGGCCGGGGATGCAATTGAGGAATTACGGGGAGAGACAGTCGTGACGTTCGACAAAAACGGTATAGTAAACAATAGGCACGTCGGCGTCCTGGTCACAACCCGGACAGGGGGCGTCCAGTCAGCGGCACCGGCTGTGAGCAGCGTCCGGACGCGCGTCGCAGAGATGGCAAATAAAGTACTCTCTTTCTTAAGACAGGTGACAGAGCTCGGAAGTATCATAGATTCACGACCGGTAGACAGGGATGATGTCTCCGCGTCGATAGTGGACCGCGCGAGATCCGCAGCGCAGGCCATTCGCACGCTGAAAGACACTCCCCATGCGATTGACAAGAGACAGCTTGCGGAAACAGAGGAAGTTGCAAGCCAGATGGCTGAAAACCTAGACAATCTCGAGGCAGACGGTATAGTGGGGACAGCGCTTGCTATGGCCAAAACGGCGAAAGCCGATGACCAGAACCTCATCATAGGCCTTGAGACAGAGTGGATCCCCGGTTGTGATCGTATTTACGGCGGCCGTATGCTGCAGCACAGTGCCATAAATCCGCTTATAAAGGAGATCGAATCCCTGGAGAAGAATCTAAGGCGCATGGGCCTCGATAATGTGAAAGTAATCCATGATGAAGGAGATTCGCTCGCAAAAAGACTCTTAGCTACAGCAGGAGAAACAAAGACTAAACTTACTAACGTTGTGGTCCTGGCGTCCAAGGGGACAATAGAATCAGACGCCTTTTCACCCTTAAGAAGCACTAAAACAGATAAGCGGGCGTTCCTAGCCGGGGTTGATGACCGGGAACTCGACAGATTCTACGGTGACTTTGGGGAGGCGGCGGACAAACAGCTGTATATTCGTATCATGGAGATGCTCTCCATAACGCTCGAGTTGGCCTCGGGTAAAGAGGCGCCGGACCTGCCCATCATCATGTCATACGACAAGGAGGCGAGGACACTCATATTCCTGCCGAGGGCAGAACCCATGAATTACCAGGAACTGCAGGAGCGCTATCAGAGAGAACGGGAGGCGCTTATCGCCGCCTAAGCGGGCCATCGGACAGATAAGTCAAGCAGCCTGATTGCGTGTCCAGGAAGAGGTAATTTACCTGCAATATATCTTTTACCTTCGTATTACATAGTTATGACAATAAATTGCTTAAAATATGGTATAATATAATACAAAGTTAACACAGAAAAAAGTTAGAATGTTGTAATGAAGAAAAAGAATGAATGAAGTTAATATAAAAAATTAAATATGGAGGCAAAAGAATGAATTCAAATCAAAATTATCTCGGATGTTTTCGTAAAAGAGGTATAGTAAGGTTATTATCTCTACTTCTGCTACAAACTTTTCTATTTTATAACATAAGTTACGCAAGTATTGATAACGCTTTGCCCGAACCCGAGCAAAAGCCATCAATACAGAAAGCCTCAATCGATGACATAGGCATTTCCAAAGAGGTAGGCACTATAAAAGAGCGCCACAGGGGCCAAAACGGCAAATTTATAATCCACATTCAGGACGCCCACTGCAACTATGAAGCCCAGACCAACATATCAAAAATAGTCGAAACCCTATCAAAGGATTACAATGTAAATATCATATCGGTAGAAGGCGCGGACGGTTACATTGACACGTCATGGTTCAGGGCTTTTCCTGACGCCGAAATCCGCAGGGAAGTAGCCGACTATTTTATGAAAAAAGGCGAGATAACAGGGGTGGAGTTCCTTTCCATAACCAAGGACTACCCGATAAAACTTTATGGCGCCGAAAATAGAGACCTTTATATTAAAAACCTGAATGCCTTCACATCTACCTATCCGCAAAAGGAAGAGGTGGAGAAGTATCTGTTAGACTTAAAAACAATCCTCGGAAAGCTGAAAGGATACATGTACACCAAGGGGCTTATGGAATTCGATAACACCATAGAGGAATACAAGGATAAAAAGATAACCCTTTCGGAGTATGCGAAGGTCTTAAGCGCAAAGCTTAAACATCATAGCATAGACTTAAAGAATTACCCTGATTTTGCGAAATTGATATACACGCTGGTGTATGAAGATAAAATCGACTTTAAAGTCGTTGACCAGGAAAGGGCCGATCTCATAGATAAATTGAGCAAAGCGCTTTCAAAAGAAAAGCTTCAGGATCTGGTGCTTCAAAGCTTTTCGTTTAAGGTGGGCAAAATCTCGGCAGCCGATTATTACCAGTATCTGAAGGAGCTGTCCGCCGAAAACGGGATAGATCTTGCCAAAGAATACCCGAATCTCGGAAACTACGTGATATACACCAGACTTTACGAGAAGATAAACAACGAGAACCTCTTCAATGAATTGGACGATATAAAGCTCGCCGTAAAAGAGAAGCTTTTTGTGAATGACGACCAGAGGACGATGAGCGCCTGCTGGGAAAATGTGAATATCCTTTTGGGGCTCATAAACATAAAACTGTCCAACAGAGAGTTTAATTATTACAGCACTCACCAAAACGAATTCAAACCCGAGTTCTTTACGGATTTTATCACCTCTAAGGTAAAGACATATAACCTTTCCTGCGATGTCGAATACCCGTCGGATGTTATCAGGAAGAACCTGCCCGAATTGGAGAAATTTTATGAGATAGCTCTTAAAAGAGACCATGCCCTTGTGGACAATACGATGCAGGTAATGGGTAAGGAGAAGACAGACGTAGCCGTTCTCGTAACGGGCGGTTTCCACACAGAAGGCATAAAATACATACTTGAACAAAAAGGTTTCTCATATATAGTCGTATGTCCTAACATCACAAAAGACGCCGAATCCCCCTACATACAGGTTCTTACCAATCAGAAGACACCCTTCGAGGAATTGCTTGTAGAAAGCGCGGCCCCGACGAAAAATGACGAACTTCTCGCGCCGTATATAATCGCAAGGGCGATTATGCAGGAAGGAAAACAGCCGTTGACAGAAGCGATTAAACAGCGATCCGAAGAATTTCAGAGGGAGTGGGTTCAAAGATACGTCGGTCAGTATGCAGAACGGGTTAAGTCTGAAGGTATAGAGGTAAACGCTGAACTGCTGGAAAGAGTATTTCTTATAGAATACGGCAGAGCCGTAAAAGAGGTATTTACCGGCAAAAGCTATGGCACATATAAAGAACAGATCGAAAAGACAGAAGGACTTATTAAGGCGGAATTCGAAAAATTAGGGCCCCTTTATCACCCTGCCGAAAAATCTTATTTTACGCTTGACGATATAGATTTCCGGGGGAAAGTCGCCGGAATCAGAGTCGACCTGAATGTAAAGAAAAAGGAATTAACGAATGAGAATATAGCGCAAGGCAGGATACATGAAAGAATAAGAGCGGCGGCCGTAACGTTGAAAGAGATGGTGGAGAAAGGCGGAAAAGTGGTTGTCCTGGCCCATCAGGGCAGGCCCGGCGAGGAAGATTATATGGAATTTCTGGGACAGCACGCCAAGGCCATTCAAAAATGCCTGGCTGACCTCGGAAGGCCGGATATCCGCGTGAAACACATGGATAAAGGCGCCTTATACGATGATAACGTAAAAAAGGCCATAGAAGAGCTTAAAGAAGGCGAGATTCTTTTACTTAAAAACGTGCGCCCTGAAGAGGAAGACCAATCGAAAATCACAGCCTTGGAAAAATTGTTTGATTTATTCGCGATAGACGGTTTCTCCGTAGCGCATAGAGGTAAAGACAAAGGCCAGTTCAGTATTGAGGGCTTTTCAAACATACCCAATGTCGCGGGACGTCTTATGGAAAGAGAAATAGAAGGACTTTCCAACGCGGTTAAACCGGAGAAGATAAAGAGCCCTTATGTGATGAGTTTGGGAGGGCTTAAACTGCCCGAAGTCATGCCGCTTTTAGCGAAAGCGCTCGATGAAAAACGCGTGGATAAGGTCATTACAGGAGGCGCGCTCGGACAGATGCTCCTTATAGCAAGAGGACATGATTTAGGAGAGGATAATGTTAAATTCCTGAAAGCAAAAGTCCCGGACAAAAAATGGACATGGGAGAAGATAATCGCTGAAATACAGAGATTAGACAAAGATTACCCAGGAAAGCTGATTGCTCCGAAAGACTTAGCGGTTAAAAATAAAGCGGGGGAAAGAATAGAAATAACCATCCCGGATAAGCCCACAGGCAAACCCCTAACAGACCTCCCTATATTTGACATAGGCACCACGACAATAGGTCTATATCTGACGGAGATAGACCGCGCCCAGACAATATTTATAAAAGGTCCCATCGGGGCGTTTGATGAAGACGTGAGAGGCAAGAGGCCTTTCGGAAAAGGCACTGAAAAGATATTTGGAAGGATCCTGGAGAGAACGCATGATGGTAAACTCTATTCCGTAGGCGGGGGCGGGGATTCAAAGGAAGCGGTAAATTTCGCCGCGGCTTATCTTAAAGAAAATGTACCCGGCCTAGCTGATGCCGAATTAGACCTAAGCTATACGAGTTTGGCCGGCGGCGCGATGCTGGAATTTTTGACAGGGCTGATCTTACCAGGGGTAGCGGCTTTAGAGCAATCCTCCAAAAAGGGAATAAGCCGAAATCTTGTTAGCGAGGCCGTGAGAACCGGTCGAAAAGAAGCGACAAGGACCCCGGGCACGGGCCATGCCAGAACAGTAGATGAACATGCTATCTTGACGGAGGCGGAAGCGAAAGCAGTGGGTTCCGTCATAAAGCAGGTGATAGAAGGTTCGGAAGTGGATAAGGGTACATGGCAGCGTTTAGAGATAGATAAAAATATCTTTGTCGATGTACTGGATGATCTGGCGCTTGACAGAGCTATCATGGAATATAATTCAAATCCGGAAAACACGGTCCGCATCCCTCTGGATCTGGAAGTCCACCCGGGAACAAGGGGCACAAGAGAACAATATCGCACAAGAGCTGACCTCGGAAAAGTCGAGTTCCATTCTTACATGAGGGCCTCGGTTTTCAACTTTTTGACCAAAGAAAAAGGGGATCTGCAAAACACTCCTTTACAGATTTTTATCAACCACGAGAGGATGCATTTTTTGATAGCGCTTGGCATATATAAAGTTCCCGCGAACATGAATGAGGAAGATTGGGTAAACATGCAGGCCGGATGTGATATAAGGCCGTATTTGACAGAGATAAAATGGCTGAGAAGGAAAGAACTTTTAAATAACGCCTACAAGTTGATAGATATAGGGTTACGCGAAAATAACCCCCAGATTCTGTCGCTAGGTGTCACAGTTGGCATAGAAGCCGCTATAGGCCTTAAAGACAATAACATGCTTCCGGAGATATTTAATTATATGTGGGATA
>MHFD01000013.1:5897-10653 GCA_001804045.1 Omnitrophica bacterium RBG_13_46_9 | reverse complement strand
CAGCTATTGGCGTTGGTAGGAAACCAGCCGCTTGTCGAGATAGCCGTGGAGAGGCTTATACGCTCCGGCATCAAACCCAGAAATATATATATTCAGACCCTTCCGCAATTTAAAGCCAAGATTTTTGAATTGGTGCGAAAAACCGGCATAAGAGAATCCCAGATCTTTACTGAGCCGCAGGCTGCGGATACGGCAGCCGCCATAGGATATGCCAGCGCGAAACTGGCCAATATGGGAAAAAGTGATATCCCTACTTTTATCGTTACAGCGGACCATATTATAGGTGAGGAGGCGGGCGCGTTTAAGGAGGCTTATCTTAAAGCCGCCGCAGCCGTAAGAGAAAGCCCTCTTATAGGCACAATAGGGATAAAACCCGAAGGGCCTTCACGTGAATACGGCCATATAAAAGTCGGGGATGAGAGCTATGTAAACGGCGTTTATGCGGTCGGAGAGTTTGAGGAAAAACCGGAACCCCCAAGGGATAGTGAGCTATTTGAGCATTCCAGGCAGATCCTTGCGCAAGGGGGGTATCTGGGCGCCTATCTTTTCAACAGTGGCATGTTTATCGCGACACCACGGACATTTTTACGTGCATTCCAGAGATTGGCGCCGCCTTATTATGAGGGTTTGAAAAGGATCATGGAAGCCAAGCCCGGCAGGGAAGCAGCGGTTGAAAGAGATGTTTTTAAGAAATTCGCGGAATGGAAAAAACTTGTCGCGGAGTGGAATGACAGACAAAAAAGAGAGGGCAAAAAATTGCCCCCTCCCAACATAAAAAGTGATTTAGTGCCGGAAGGCTATAATCTTGTGGGCACTTCGGTGGACTATGTTTTGGCAGAACCGCTTGGAGGTAAATTAAGGACACCGGAAACGCTGACAACATCCGATGTCGGGCTTTTTGTAACACCAGGCGCTTTTCCGTGGGAAGACATAGGGAGCTTTAAGTCCATCGTAGATCATTATAAAACTCACAGGACATCGGACATGGATTATCACGGCAACCTGGTCATAAAACCTTACGGCGTGACCGTAAGGTATAACAACCTCGTTTTAAATGCCGACGGGACAGAGATGGAGATAAAAGGGCTTGATGATGTCGGGGAATCCGACCTTTGCGAGAATTGCATGATATTTATAGGCGAAATTCCGGAGGAAGAAAGAGATGTCCGGATCAACCTCGACCTGAACGGTATTAAAAACGCGATAGTAATTTACAATCTGGCTACAAAAGCGCTTTTGGTAGCGCCGATGGAAGTAAGCGGTAACCAGATAAGGTCTATTAATCAGGAGATAAAGCGGAAAGGTTCACGTTGGAGTCACTTCCTGACGGGAGACAGAGTGAACGCGCCTGAAAGGACCACTATATTTAGGTCGCAAAATGGCACCGACACGCTCTTATTCTCGACCAAAACAGGACGGGTGATATCTGTCGACACGAATAACAGCAGATTATACTCGGACCAGGGCCTTGTAGCCGTAATAGGCATGGGTAATACGTGTATTATGCAGCATAAGGATGATAAAAGTAACGCGATTGACATAGCCGTTGATGTCGGCACATGGAGGAATGATATAAAAAGAAAAATAGAAGTCTTTAAACAGCAGCATGTGGAGAGAGTCAGAAAGATAAAAAGCGAGGAGAGGATAAAGATTTTAACAAAAGAAGGCCTCCCTTCGGAGTTCGATACCAGGACATACGCGAACATGTTCGGCATGGATATAGACGGGGATCTTCAGACGATAAGGAGAGAAATCGCCGAAGTGCAGAGGATAATGAGAGCAAGAGACGAAAGGGAGAGATATTTTAGAGGTCGCTTCAGGCCCGATAAGGAAGAGGCCAAAATGGGCACAAGCGGTGTAAGGGGGGATTCGGAAAAGCAGTTAAGAGACATGGAGGTTTTTATACATTTCAAGGCGCAGGCCAGGCATGCCAAGGACCTCGCGAAAAATCCGAATTTCACCCCAAGCCCTCTTACCGATTTTATCAGGAAGGGCGTATTGACATTGGGCGACATTATCGAACTGGCCGGTGATTTCAGGCCCTCTACGCCACGGATTTTAGTGGCGGTAGCGGCAGCTTTCATAGATGAAGGATTTAAAATAGACTTTCAGGGGCTTGTCCCTACACCCGAACTTGCCTATTTCACCATGGAAAAAGACAGAGAAGCGAGGAAAGAGAAAAAAGGCAGAGGCGGCGTAATGGTTACGGGTAGCCATAACCCTTACAGGCAAAACGGCGCAAAGACCTACTGGGGGACCGGCGAACTGCTGAAACCGGAGGAATCTCCTTTAAAACCATATGTCGACCAGGTCCGCAAAGAAGTTTACTGGCAGACTGAAGAGGAGTCTATGTTTGATAATGAAGGAGCGTTCAAGAAGGAAAGCGAACTTAGATCCGATAGAGAGAGGAAGTTGCTTACAGAAGCCAAAAAGGCCGTGCTTGAGGATGTCAAGGGGCCCGTTGACCACAGCAACCTGAAAAATGTGAAGACTGTAAAAGGGTTTAACGGTGTAGCCATGTCTGAATCGGATCAATTATTCATCGAACGTTACACAGAAGCCTTTGGCCAGCCTTTAAAGGGCAAAAAAGCCGTATTTTACGCGCAATCCTCCGTCGGAAGGTTTGTAGACCCTTTGATTCTGCAGGCGTTGGGCGCCGAAGTTGTATATGAGGAACCCGCCGAAGATTTCGTACAGATTGACACGGAGAATTTTGACAAGCCTCTCATAGAAGGCAAGCCCGGCACCATTAAAGACAAGCTCAGGGAACTGGCGAAAAAGCACAAAGCTGACTTTGTGATAACGACCGACGGTGATTCTGACAGGCCTGTATTTGCCGATGAAAACGGCGAGATTCTGTATGGAGATAAGCTCGGCGTATTGACGAGCTTATATCTTGGCCTGGATTTTGTGGCGTGTCCGGTGAGCGCCAACGCCAGGGCCGTGCAGCTTATGGTTGATAGAGGCATAAAAGTCGTTTTGACAAACGTGGGTTCACCGTTTGTCATAGAAGCGATGCACAAAGAAGGCTTCAAAAAAGGCGGAAGGGCGAGAAGAGGAGGCTTTGAGGTAAATGGCGGGTTCCTTTTGGGGTCCGACATACGGTTGCCAAACGGCAAGACATTAAAGGCATTGCCTACGAGAGATGCCACGTTACCGCTTATTTGCTCAATGCTTTATTCTATACAGGAAGGCAAGAAAGCCTCGGAATTGATCAAAGACACATTCTCCGGCAAATATGAAAGCTACGGCTTCGCCGGCCTTGTAAGCGGTGTTGAGGGCGAAATCACTGCCGGATGCGAAGAGTATACATTCGAGATAGGCGGCCGCGTCAAAGTGAAATTCTCACCGGCCGGACTTTCGGAAGATTATAAAGATATCGCGGAGATTATGTTCGGCGCCGACGGTACAGTGAGATATACGGATATAGATACCGAAGCCGGCGGCGTGGTTCTGGATAAGACAAGAGCCGGTGAGGAAGCGGCTAAGGCCGATGCTAGGCTCACTCAATACATGTTAGGAGCTAAAGATGCGCTGACAGGATATCTCAGGCAGATAAAAGGACTGGAAAAGGTCGATATCGAAAAGATAAACTATGTCGACGGCATAAGGATATATCTGTCAAACGGAGAGATCGCTCACCTCAGGCCTTCCGGAAACGCGGCACAATTAAGGATATATACGGAAGCCGAAACACAAAAACGCGCCGTAGAGATAGTGCATGAAGCGACGAAGCCAAATACAGGAGTTCTCGTGAAGATAATACAGGATGAGATACAGGCTTCGAAAAAGGCGAAAGCGGAAGAGCAGAGAACATCGAGGACGCCAGGCACCGGCGCCGCAAGAACGGGAGCGGATTCCGGAAATCAGGAGGCCCTTGGCCGTCTATCGGCGCAAAGGGCTGTTTTGAGGCTTCTGGCCTCGATGGGCGTAGAAGCCAGTTTGAATGAAAAAACGGGACAGCTTGAGTTTTCAGGCTGTATTGACAGAGGAAATAAACTCGCCGAAAATATGCGTTCGAGGAATGTCCTGCCGGAAGAAGCGATTATTTCGCGGGAGCGATACGAAACTAATCGGTACCAGTCAGTTTATTCCATGACACATGTCAAGGGTGAGAAGAGCGTGCTGCATTTAGCTACGGGATTTTCCCAGATCAATCCCCTATATTCCGGAACGATAACATATCAGGCGACCGGTAGCCACTTCCAGGCCGGCAGCCTCGATTTTAAATACGTAAGAGATGGCTACGGGATACAGCTGATACCCGTATACGACAATACGGGAAGCGTAGTCAAAGTTTACGCTCAATACCTTACCCCGGGCACCTTTATGTTCTCCTTGCCCGGAAGAGGCGATATAGTGGTAAACCTTGGAGGGCTTCTCTTCAGCGACAGGTCCTTCAATGTCAGCAGTAAGCTTGCCGGTGAAATAGCGGATCAACTCGGATTATCAAAACAGATTATGGCTAACGAAAAATGGGCGGACGAACTGTCGGCAAGCGGAATGCCTTACGTCTTTTATATGCATAATTTACAGCCTCATGTTGCTTTAAACCCCGCATATGAAGGAAAGGCCGTTCCGGAGATAACATGGATAGCGCCGTTTAAACCGGAATTCAACGGGATCGATCTGAATAAAAAGCTGGATATAATCTTTAACGCCAATCCGGAGATGATAAGGCAGTATGAAAAAGAGCTTATGCCCGTAATAGAGACCGATGAATTCGCGCGTTATGTGATAGAAAATACGGTCGGAA
>MHFD01000013.1:5635-5781 GCA_001804045.1 Omnitrophica bacterium RBG_13_46_9 | reverse complement strand
GACATATCCATCATGCCTCAATCTGGGAGAAGAATATGTTATTACCCGGATGGCGGGACTTGACGCTGTAAGCGTTCAAGGTGATAAAGGTTATGTCGTTCCGATACAGATGCTGTTCGGGAATTACCCCGGTTTTATATTTGACG
>MHFD01000013.1:0-5535 GCA_001804045.1 Omnitrophica bacterium RBG_13_46_9 | reverse complement strand
TAACGCTAAACCGGAATTCTGGTTTCCTTTGGGAACGGTGGCTAACGCACTGATAGGCCTTGCGCAGGAGATCGGCGAAGAAGCACTGATGGAAAGGCTGCGTAATGTGGATGAGCTAAAAATCCAAGGAGCCGCCGCAGAACTGGAAACATTATTGAACAGTATGCCCATGAGCGGAGTAAACATATATTCGATAAGAGGGGGACTTTTCCATGCCCTGCTGCAGGGGCTTGTATTTGAAGGTTCATATAACCCCGTGGAGATGATGCAGGCCACAAGAAGGGCAACCGACTGGGGAAGGGGAAGAAGGACTGAACCGAATGAGGCTGTTCAGGTCGTGAAAGAGGCAGGGCTACTTCACGCGACGAATCCGGGAGAATTTACGTCAAAACCCATTCTTCTGGAGAAGGAAAAACACAGCGAATTCGGATTGGAACTCTTCTGGGCCAAGCCGGGCGGTGTATTCGAGAGATTTGAGATCGCGCAATCTATGCCGAGTGACGGAGTCGTGGCAAACCGCCAGCATGCTCTTTTTGTCAGAAGAGGAGAGTTAAGGATTGTCGATGAACACAGGATGGAAATAGCCGTCCTTAAGGAAGGCGAAGAGTGTCTGATACCGGCGTACATAGGAAAATATACGCTTGAGGCCATAAAAGGTCCGACTGAAGTATATATGTGGTATTCACCGCTTAAAAAGGATAGCGCCGTATATTCTACGTTCGAAGCCGTAAAGGCCAACGTCGGCAGAATGGCGGACCTGAAGATAGACCTTGTCGTCGATAAGCGCATGTATAAAGGGGACAGAAGAGAAGAAGGTTCTTATAAGCGTGAAGAAGCCAGACTGCGTGAGACCCTAGGCGTGGATGTAAAGATCGTGACATATGACGGCACTTTAGGGTTAGATGATGCCGCAAAGAAAACGTTTAGAGAAGGGGCCAGGACGATATTGATATCAACTGCTAATAACCTGCAAAATGCCAATAGGGATAACGACCGCTTGAAAGCCCTATTATCGGATTCCAGGACAATGGCGGTGCCGGACTTGGACGGGATACAGGGCGAAGGCTGGTTCTTTACAAGAGAAATAGAAGGAGCGGCTCTTCTACTGGGCGCCACAAACCTTGAGGACATACAGAAGCGCGAATCCATAGCGAGGGATCTACAGAATATCATGAGCCAGTTTACCGGGAAAACCGTAGATATAGATAGTTTACTGCATATGTTGCCTTTTAACGAAGTAAAAGATGTGCTTGCCAGAGAGGATCTGCGGAATCCGAACATCGTTTACGATAGATTGGCCAAGCTCATAAAGGAATTGCTTATTACGCTCCCAATTGAGCGGTTCGACGCGCGTGAAGAACTGCACAAGCGTCGAGAAGTCCTGTGGAGCGTGTAATCCATAAAACATAGATTAATGAGATATGCGCGGATTTAACGGAATTCTCCCCGATATCAGGATATTTTGCGCTTAATCCGTGCGTATCTCTGTTCTATGAAAAGCATGATGCGCAGATAAATATACAGAAAGAGGTGCATGCATGAACGCAAAGTATAATTTGGCATATTTTCGAAAAAGCCGCCTCGTTAAAATTATATCCGCACTATTACTTCAAACCTTCATTTTCTACAACATCGGTTTTGCGACAATCGAAAGAAGCATAACGTCACCCAATCAAAAGACGCCTATAAGAAAAATTCTGACAAAGGATAACTTCCTTGCCCCTTATGTCATATCCAGGCTTGTTCCGCTTGGCGAAAAAGAGCTCAAGGATCTGGATAGGAGAATCAGGCGCCTTGGCAGAAGACCGGCCCAGACGGAGATGTCAGATAGGATACTGCGCGTAAAGCGGAACTGGATCAAAAAATATTTAGGGTCATGGATCGAAAAAGCGGAAACCTTTGCCAGGGAACGCGGTATCAAATTCAACCAGCATATATTATTGAACGCTTTTATAACTACGTTCGACGAGAGAGCGACAGAAGTCAGCCTATCGACCGCTTATCGCGAGAACATAGACACACTGGCGCAGGAAGAGATCGCGAAGATGCGCCCGGAAGCTTCACCCGGACACGGGAGCCTTCGCAGTATCGCTGTGGAGACCCCGCTTACCCAAAAGCAGATGGAAGCATTGCACGGTATTTACAGGTCATTGATAGACAAAAACGCTTTAATAGCCACTAACGGCATCGCCGAAGGCATGACAAGACAGATTTATTTGGATTTAGAGACTGCTATCGAGAACCATAATATTATATGTATGTCGGAGGGCAGAAAGGATGAGATAATCCCGCTTGACTTTTACGTGCACCCCGGAAGGGGCGGAGAACAATTAGGGCACAAGGGTAGAATAACCCACCTGAGTCGGTGGCTTAATGACCATTTGACGGAGGAAGAAATAAGAAGTATAGAGGAGCACGAACGCGGCCATATAGAACATCCGGAACTGGCAGGAGAGCCGCTTGCCGAATATGAAAGACGGTTTCCGGACGAAATGCGAAGACGTCTGGACGATGTTGACAAAGAGCGCGTGAGAACTGAATTACAGACCGCCCTTTCAAAGGTCCAGATAACGGCGATAGTGCCGATTTTAGAGGCGCGGCTTATAGAACTTATCATGTTTAATAATACGCGGTATCTATCGGATGCGCTGGATGTTTTGGTCGAATCTGAAAGAACGCGGGATTGCGCTGCGGCGGCTATAAAGCTTCTGTCCAAAAATTACCCTATATGGTCAAATGACTGGTTTGACAGGGCTTTAGAAAAATGCGAGCATAAGAACGAAGTAAAACGCTTACTGGAAGAAGCGGGTAAGCGGGAAGTTAATATGGATAACGTGCGCATTGTGATATTAGCCGGCGGAGGCGGGACCAGGGTATGGCCAATGTCTACCACGAAGAATCCTAAACAACTGCTCTCATTCACCAGATCGGGAAGGACGATGGTCCAGGAGACCATATGGAGATTGGTCAGTCATGGCTATGTGCAACCGGGGCAGATTTATGTTCAGACAATCCCGAAACTAAGAGACAAGATTATTTCCCAGGTTGACAAGTATGGGATAGACGGAGACCATGTCTTGGCAGAGCCAGAGTTGGCTGACTCCGGCGCTGCGGTCGGCTATGCCGCCGCAAAACTCTATCGGGAAGACAAAAATACGACCATGGTTATCTTATCAGCCGACCATATTATCGGGCAATTCGACGAGGAGGGCAGGGAAAATTTCGAAGAACACGAGGATTTCTGGAGGAGCATATACGAGCTGATAAGAAAAGTGCAGGGCCAGCCGGAATTGGGCACCATTTCGATATATCCTACCAGGCCCGAAACGGGATTCGGTTATTTGCATAGAGGCAGATCCACCTCAAATGTGCCGGGCATATCAAAATTGAGCGAATCGACCGAAGTGAATAAGAAGGTGAGACCCGGAGGATTTTTAGAGAAACCCGATATAGATGTGGCGGAATCGCTGATTAATGAAAACAGAAGAGCCGAAAAGAGCGGGGAAGATGTCGTATATGGCTGGAACAGCGGAATGTTTGTCTGGGACGCAAAGACGATACTGGATGCTTTCGGGGTATTACAGCCGGCGTATCATAAAGGTCTGATGGAGATAGTAGGCGAAGATGAAGAGAGGAATCCCGATGACCAAAGAGCGGTGGAAGAAAAAGTATTCAAGGAATTTGCCAAATGGAGAAAACAGGGGTTGCGCACGGACGGCAAAATCATAGTGGCAAAAAATAAGACATCCATAGATTACCTAATTATGGAACCGGCCAGCGCAGGGAGGATTCCGCAACTCGCGGTTGTAGGCGCTTTCGGATGGAAGTATCCCTGGATAGATGTCGGTAATTTAGGCTCTCCTTTAAGAGAAGTAAATATGGAAAGGGAAGATAAAGAGACAGAGAATGTCGTAATCGGGATGGGAAACGGTGTTTTGACGGCCGATCTTAAAGATGTCGAAAAATCGAATGTCGTAGTCGAAGCGGGGATTACCGTGCATGCCAGAGGCCTTGCGGGGATGACTATTGTCGCCACAAAGGACTCTGTTCTGGTTGTTCCCATCGCGCAGGCGCAGAAAGTAAAAGATATTGTGGATGAGCTTAAGGACAGGGGCCTGGGTAAATATGTCGATGGCGCCGAAAAAGGAAGCTCTGTGGAAAGGACAAAGCGCGAATTTACTTTAGACCTCCACGTGGGCAATAGCAATAGATATATCTATATGCCCAACGGCGATGTAGCGGCGCTTGAATGTAGGGAGGCCATCCTCCTTAGCAATGACGGGATTGTATCAGGCATAGGCCTTGAAAAAGTGACTGTTATAAAGGATAAAGATGAGGTATATGTGTTTGGCGGGGCTTACCAAAAGAAGGCTGAGGCGGTGCTGAAGACGATATTGACACACGCTGAAGCAGAAGAAGCTAAGAGGAAAGCTGAACTTAAGCATAACCGCGAGAGAAGACTGAAGGATATACGCGACATTTTAATGAGGAAAGATATATTGTGGGTATCTCCTCACAGGTATGCTACCCTCTATGAGATACCCCAGGCCACGGCAAGCGAAGAACTGGAACTTTTGTCTTCTCTGGAATGGGATGAGCATATAGACGAGAAAGGCAGGCCGGTTTCAAATATAAGCGGCATAGTCGCCACGTACCTGCCTGTCAGAGGGGGAGATTATAGGGGCGCGCATCCTGCCGATACCGCTCACAAGTCATACATGAGATGCGAGCCGAAGGAGGATATGTTTAAGACATTTGATTTAAGAGGCGTGACGCTTACCACGTTTCCTGACAAGGTATGTTTTTATATAGGAAGAGCGATTGCAGAAAAACTGTTGAACGAATTCGGCGAAGAGGACGATATAACAGTCGTTGTGGGAAAAGAGGTAAGGGAAGGCGGCGCTGAAATGCAGGAAGCGCTTATAAGAGGGCTTCTTGCCTCCGGCATCAACGTAAATACCCTCGAAGGAAATAACTCCACGGGTTTTCTTGCCACGCCGGATCTATATTTCGGAATCGTGAGTTTTCCTTTTTTCAAAGCCGGCATAATGCTTACGGCGGGCCATCATCCTACGAGTGAAAATGGCGTCAGGATGAACAAGCGCTTCGGCAAAGGAGATGAGGAAGACCCCGAAGCCGTGCTGGATCACAGCGAAGGATTTTTTGAAATCACCTCAGGTGTATGGGTTCAGGACCTTAGAGATAGACTGAAAACGAAAGGCCTGAATTTTAGAGTAAGGACAAGAGAGTGTATGCCGGTAAGGGGAGAATTGAACAAATATATATCTCCTAACGACGTTGTCAGCGGACATTTCAATCATATAATGAATGATATACGATTATCTCCGGAAATTTCGACACAAATAATGGAGGCATGGAAAAGACAACCGCAGGGCCCGGGGAAAACAGATCTTATGACTTTTGTAGAAAGAGTGAAGGCTTACGGAGATAATTTTGAGGAAAAAAACGGATGGGATAATTTCAGGGCGTATGTAAAACAGGAGCTGGGATTGGACCTACCGCCGCAGAAACCCG
>MHFD01000012.1:41477-42303 GCA_001804045.1 Omnitrophica bacterium RBG_13_46_9 | reverse complement strand
ACACTGGCGCGGAAAGGATGTCGTTATCTACAGAATGAATAATAGCGGACAATTCATAGGCGATCCCGTAGTTTCGGAAGAAATGGACATACCGATAACCGAAACCCCGAACGATTTCGTAAATAATCAATGGCGGCCTGAATTTATGAGTTATGTACGCCTGAAAAGATACATCGAAATATTTGCCACGGGTAGCAAAAAAACATATCAAAGGTTTCTGGTCGATCTGAATTACAAAATATCTTTCCCCTTTACATGCATCGTGACCATTCTCATAAGCGCCCCCTTCGCTCTTTCCACCAGAAGAGGCGGAGCGCTTTTAGGAATGGCCAAGGGTATCGTCATCGCGCTTTTATATATCCCGACGATGGCTATCGGGCTTGCGCTGGGAAAAGGCGGGATGCTGCACCCCGTCATAGGGGCCTGGTTCAGCAATATAATTTTTGGCGTGTTGGGTATCTATCTATTGAGTAAATATTGACAATGTTTTTTAATGTCGCTTATCTATAGCGAAATTCGACAGTCGTAATTCGCCCCGCCGATGCTATCGCGCTGCGGGGTCTCGCCATGTGGCGGAAAATTCGTATTTCAATTTGCTTCAATGAGTTTCGTTTCTTCGTCATTCCGAGGTGCCGTTATTTTAATTACGCGCCGTGGCAATCTCCTTCGTTTGAGATTGTCACCCCTCATGGCCTATATATTTTATTGCGGTATTCGGGACTCCCTTCGGTCGCGCTCTGCTTTACTGTATGCAAGGTCGCTCGCAATGGTAATATGACACGAACCCGAATCGTCCTACGTCTTACGTAACGAGCTAAAAACTAAT
>MHFD01000012.1:41087-41437 GCA_001804045.1 Omnitrophica bacterium RBG_13_46_9 | reverse complement strand
TGAAACGGCCGATTTGACTGTCCCGGCTTTGATGCACCTGGACACCAGCTTTTTTGTATCTTTAAGATTCAGTTTTTTAAATAAAAACTCAAACAGAGCCTCTATCTCACCTATTATATTTTCCTTTATGTCAGAGGGCAATGTAATAATATCCTTCTTAAAAGGGCCTAAAGCCTTTTTTCTGGCTGTATATATAAACTGCTCCTCTGTCTGTCCGTCTTTTCTTTCGCCGGAGAGATTCTCATTTATCCACTTGTATATTTTCGCCCTTAGCTCCTCCGGAAAATATTTGCTGTCATAGACCATGTTCTGAAATTGCGTGGCGAGGTGTACCTCCGCGGTATCGATCT
>MHFD01000012.1:40726-41043 GCA_001804045.1 Omnitrophica bacterium RBG_13_46_9 | reverse complement strand
TGCTGAACAGCGCCTGCCATGCCGAATTCGCGCCTCGCCAGCTCAGACATGTTTTTTAAGGTATCAAAATCAAGTTTTACTTTAGCGACTGTCCCGTCAGGTAATACCACCCCTCCGTGAGAAGTGCCAGTTTGAATGCTTATCTTGCTGATCCCGGCCATGCTGCCTATAAGCTCTCTATATCCTTCCATAAAAGCGCGCAATTCCTCAGGGGTCGAGTTCTTGCCTCCTACCTCCCCTATCTCTCCCCCTATGGAAACATCGAGTTCTTTGGGCTGAATACGGCGGATAAATTTTGTAAGTTCCGCGCATACCTT
>MHFD01000012.1:40475-40700 GCA_001804045.1 Omnitrophica bacterium RBG_13_46_9 | reverse complement strand
CCACTATAGCTGCGGCAACACACATACTCGCGTATTCAGTCGGCATCTGGCCGGTATATCCCATTTCAGATTTCGCGATTTCGAATATAAACGCGCCGGCATTTAACCTCTTTGCGACCCTGAATATCGCACGCGCCAGATCATAGGTCATTGTCCTTAAGTTTATCGCCGGAACCGTAAACCCGTTGAATTCGCCCCTTCCTCGCGCCAGATAGAAATCATTTA
>MHFD01000012.1:38172-40462 GCA_001804045.1 Omnitrophica bacterium RBG_13_46_9 | reverse complement strand
AATGCCTTTCCCGGCGGCCTCGTCAAAAATAACCCTGGCTAGCTTATTTTTCTCCTCATTCTTTTCTGTCAGCATCAATTCTCGCGCTATTTTATCTATCTGTGCCACAACCCCTCCTCTTTTTCTTACCCGCCGGTCTGCTATGCGGATTAACCGGTTTGTCAACTCCGGTCCCTATCATGTCATGTCGCAAGTACCTTCGTTATTTTATAAAGCTTTTCGTTCAAAAGGCGCTTTTTGCAGTCTTTCTTTATTGCCTCCTCATACGGTGTGATTTTTAATTCTTCCGAAACTATGCCTACCATGGCATCCGTATGCCCCTCCAGAAGCGCCTCTACAGCGTTGAACCCGAGACGGGACGCGAGTATCCTGTCAAAAGCCTCGGGAGCGCCTCCTCGCTGGATATGCCCCAGCACAATGGGTCTGACGGAGAAATTGGTCCTTTTCCGTATTATATCCGCGACGGAAGGGGCACTGGCCACGCCTTCCGAAACAACTATGATCCAGCTGATCTTCCCTATCTTTCTCCCCAAGATTATATCTTCACACATATCTTCTATATTGTACTCGTTATAAGGAAAGAGGACATCCTCCGCTCCGCCCGCAAGGCCCACCCTTATTGCAATAAAAGGCTCTTCTCTTCCCATGACCTCGATAACATATATGCGCTCCATGCTTGTCACCGTGTCCCTGATTTTATCTATAGCGTCTAACGCGGTATTGACGGCCGTGTACGCACCTATGGAATAATCGGATCCTGATATATCATTGTCTATCGTCGCAGGTATACCTATCGTCCGCACTTTAAATTCCTTCCAAAATATATGCGCCCCCTGAAAAGAGCCGTTACCGCCGATAACAACAATATCGTCCAGGCCGTTTTTTTCGACTGTCTCAAAAGCCTTCTTTCTGCCGTCCTCTGTCATAAATTCTTCGGAACGAGCTGTTTTTAGTATCGTGCCTCCGCGCCCCAAAATATTGCTTACGCTCCTTGCGTCCATGTCTATAACTTCATTATTGATAAGGCCCTGATAGCCCCTTAGTATACCCTTGACTTCCATCCCACTATGAATGGCGCATCTTGTAACGCTTCTTATGGCAGCATTCATCCCCGGCGCGTCACCGCCGCTTGTCAATATGCCTATGCGTTTCATAAATTTATATTATCTCCGACGGGCTAATTGAAAAATGTTTCTTAAGGATTCTTGATGTTGCTTAAGGTTTCTTAAGGTTGCGCCTTATGTTGCACAGGTTACAAAAGTTTCATAGGTTGCAGATGTCGCTTTCTTCGAATTTATGCAACCTCTGCAACATTTGCAACTTCTGACTGCCTACCGCAACTTCTCCTAATGAGATTGCTTCGTCGCGTCTCGAAGGACCCATTGCTCCTCGCAATGACACGGGCTCGAATCGTCTTTCGTCCTAGCGACCCAGTCCTTTCAGTGAAATAGCGCTCTGCCGGAAAGAGCGGGGGATCGGACGTCCCATGTAGCGTGCACCTGTGAACATCGAAGGTTTCTTAAGGTTTCTTAATGTTGCTTAAGGTTTCTTAAGGTTGCTTTTTGTTTTGCAACCTCCCGCAACTTTAAGAAACATCCCGTAACCTCCCGAAACCTCCTCCTATACCCTACTCCCTATTACCTACCGCCTAACGTGCTATATCGAATCGTCCTTCGTCCTACGTCCCACGTAACGTGCTAAAACGAATCACCCTATGTCCCCGCTTCCCAGCTGCTCAAGTACTTGCTCTGCTCGGGAGTCAGTATATCTATCGAAACCCCCATCGATTTAAGCTTAAGATAGGCGATCTCCTTGTCAATCTCATCGGGCACCCTATAGACTTTCTTATCGAGTCTCTTTTTGTTTTTGACCAAAAACAGGCACGATAAGGCCTGATTCGCAAAGCTCATATCCATGACATGAGCGGGGTGCCCTTCGGCCGCCGCCAGATTCACCAGCCTGCCGTTTGCCAATAGATTTATTCTTTTCCCGTTCTTCAATGTGTATTCTTCCACATAATCTCTTATTCTGCGTATTTTCTTCGACATCTTCTTCAAAACGGGTATGTTTATCTCGACGTTAAAATGACCCGTATTAGCCAACAAAGCGCCGTCCTTCATGAGACCAAAGTGTTCTCTATCCAGCACGCTTATGTCGCCGGTAGCCGTAACAAAGATTTCGCCGTATCCGGCGGCCTCCGTCGATGAAACAACCCTATAACCATCCATAACTGCCTCAAGCGCTCTTAGAGGGTCTACTTCGCATATTGTGACATTCGCCCCCATTCCGC
>MHFD01000012.1:33768-38153 GCA_001804045.1 Omnitrophica bacterium RBG_13_46_9 | reverse complement strand
TCTCCCGCACCAGCCATAACCGCAGACGACAAACTGGCTTCCGGCAATAAGCCTGTTGGTCGCCCTTATGATCCCGTCGATCGTAGATTGGCCCGTGCCATACCTGTTATCGAACAGGTGCTTGGTGTCGGCGTCATTAACGGCGATTATCGGGTACATAAGCATGCCTCTTTTTTCCAGGTTTCTCAGGCGAATGATACCTGTCGTAGTTTCCTCCGTGCCACCTATAATATTTCTTACCAGATCCTTGCGTTCAGAGTGTATGCATGAAACTAAATCCGCGCCATCGTCAAGCGTTATATTAGGCATCTGGTCCAGTGTTTTATTGATATGTTTGTAATAAGTCAAGCGGTCAACGCCCTTTTTCGCGAATACGCCTATCTTATGATTTTTGACAAGCGAAGCTGCCACATCATCCTGAGTGCTTAAAGGGTTTGACGCGCATACCAAAACGTTTGCCCCTCCAGCCTTTAGCGCAACCGCCAAAACAGCTGTCTCTGTCGTTACGTGTAGACACGCTGAAATGCGTACGCCTACAAACGGCTTCTCTTTCCGGAATCTTTCTTCTATGCGGCGCAAGACCGGCATATATTCTTTAGCCCATTCGACCCTCAAAGCACCTTTTTTCGCCAACGTCATGTCCTTTACATCATATTTCATTTGTCTCTCCATTTTTTTTGCGATAAGCTATAGCCTGCTAGATGCCGTAACGCGCCCTTAAACCGCCTATAGACGGGAATGACCCGCGAAAATCAACTGGTAATACCCGCGCATAAACCCGGCAGAGTCTGAGCGGCGCATATTACGCTATAGTTATTTTAAATATTTTGCTAAACCCCTGGCCTTATCTGTCTTTTCCCACGTAAATCCTTCTTCTTCCCGACCAAAG
Organism: Omnitrophica bacterium RBG_13_46_9; assembly: GCA_001804045.1. Classification (GTDB taxonomy): domain Bacteria; phylum Omnitrophota; class Gorgyraeia; order JABMRN01; family RBG-13-46-9; genus RBG-13-46-9. The sequence goes on along the minus strand of MHFD01000012.1, from coordinate 37,264 downwards.
TGCCCGAATGCCGCTGTCCTGCAATATCTGTCGCCTTCAACCCGTAACAGCTCTAATTCTTCGATTATTCCGCCCGGTGTAAGCGCAAAATTATCTCTGATGATCGATATTAATTTATCCTCGGATACCTTTCCCGTGCCGTAAGTGTCAACCAGTATCGAGACGGGATCGCTTCTGCCGATCACATAGGCAAGCTGGATCATGCATTTATCCGCCAGATGCGCAGCTACGATATTTTTCGCGATATATCGCGCCATATATGAAGCCGACCTGTCGACTTTCGTCGGGTCTTTGCCCGAAAAAGCCCCGCCGCCATGTGAAATCGCTCCTCCATACGTATCCACTATTATCTTGCGCCCTGTCATACCCGTATCTGACTGAGGGCCGCCTATAAGGAACTTACCGGTCTCATTTACAAAAAATTTCGTATCTTTGTCTATGTATTTTTTTAATATGGGCTTCGCTATCAAATCGATTATCTCGTTCCTGGCCTTGTCAGATATTTTGTCGTGTTTTTTATCAAGCGCTTCCTCCGTGTGTTGGCACGCCAGCACGACCGAGGTAGCCTTCTTCGGCTCTAAGCCCTCATATTCTACGGTAATCTGCGATTTTCCGTCAGGCCCAAGGTACTTTAATATACCGCCCTTCCTTACTTCCATCATCCTCCGTACAAGCTTATGGGCGAGCATTATAGGAAGCGGCATAAGTTCCGGGGTCTCCCTGCAGGCGTAACCCATCATCATGCCCTGGTCACCGGCTCCGATCTTCTTGAGAGCGCCTCTATTAACCCCTCTTGCTATGTCCGGTGATTGCTCATGAATGGCGTTTAGTATGGCGCATGTATGGCCGTCAAAACCGTATTTGGGGTGGGTATATCCTATCCTATCCAGAAGCCTCCTGCACAGTTTGTGTATATCTACATAACCCCTTGTGGTTATCTCTCCGCCTACTATTATAAGCCCCATTGTAATATACGTCTCGCAGGCGACCCTCCCGTTTTCCGGATCCTGTCTCAGGACTTCGTCCAGGACCGAATCCGATACTTGATCGCAGACTTTATCCGGATGCCCCTCAGCCACGCTCTCAGAAGTAAAAAGATACTTTCGTTTCTTCATTATTTTTTCTCCTCCCTCTTTTTGAATCTGGGCTTTCACAAAATTAATTTAGCCTATGATTACAACGATTAAAGATAAGATTCCAGTGATTGCATCTCTATGATGGAATCGCTGTAATCTCTTCTAAAAATCGCTGTAATCATGATTTTGCGAAGCCCTGCTTAAACTTTTTATCCGCCTCTCTCAGTGATCTTACGTCTCCTATGTCATACCATGCCCCGGAAATAACATATCCGAAAAGCTTATCTTTCTCCGCCAGCCATTTCATAAGATTTCCCGGCGCATCCTTGGATAGACCTGTGGACATATAACCGTGTATCTTTTCGATCTTTTCCTTTGGAATGATATACAGCGCTGTCGCGATCAACGCGCTCTTAGGCGTCTCTGGCTTCTCCTCAAAATCGGTGACCCTGGAATCCTTGTCTATATCGCACACGCCGTATTTTTTCACCAGATTCTTATCCTTTAAATCAAGGAGCGCTATGGAGCTAAACGGTCTTTTTTCAATACCGAATTTTATAAACTCCCTTAAGTCGAATTCAAAAAGATTATCGCTTCCGAGGATAAAAAGGTCATCCTTTATGCGCTTCTTTACCAGCACCAAATTGATGTCGCCGATGGCGCCCAGCCTGGTTTTGTTGGATGCAGTCCCGTCATTTATTATATCTATGTCGAGAGAATAAGTTACGGATTTTTTCCACTCCTTAAAATAACCATAGAACCTGTCGTTGGTGACTATAAAAATGCGCGTGCACTCCTTTATGAGTTCTATATCCTTGACTATCCTGTCTAAAATCGTCCGACTGCCGACTTCCAAAAGCGCCTTTGGCTTATCAAGAGTCAGCGGATAAAGTCTGGTTCCGTATCCTGCCGCCAGTATTAGCGCTACCATGCATCACCTCGCGAGTTGCTTCTTTAAATACGTTATCCTAGCCACGGGGGTCGGCTCAACCCTGTTCAAAACAGCTAGATAGAAACTTGCGAAGTCCCCGATATAAATCAACGAGAGCATCCTCCCAAGAAGCGTCTCTACCCTATTTTCGACCTCCAAAACGTGGAATCCTTCCTTTTTCAAAATAGCGCATGTTATGTCCATCCGCTTTTTAACCTTGGCAAGGTCGTCTTTGTCCCTTAATACGATCGCTATGAAATCCTTTAACAGCGCTCCTGGATTCATCCAACCGACTATCTCGTTATGATTCATCTCGGGAAAAAGGTGCGCTGATGAAAGCGTCTTACTGTTCTCCGCGAATTCCCCTCTCCAGCGTGTCGCAATGCCTTCCATCCTTTCTGCGGCATAGATTACCGGGAACTTATTATGGATTTTTTTAGCTATCTCTTTCGATATGTTAGCCCCGCCCTTTATGCCGGGAGAGAGCTTCTTCTTTTGCATACCGTCTAATAGATCAGCTACCTTTCTTATCTCATCGCTTTTGTCCTTCACGAATCCGAGCTTCGAGAGCATTATCAACGAGGGGATAAATATATAGCCCAGCGCGCACCTCGGAGGATATCCTTTTGGTATAACAATCAACATATCGCCGTTTTTTAAAGCAAGCTCTTCCAGTTTGCCGCCCGATGTGATGACTATCACATTTGCACGTCTTTTTTTTGCTTCGGCATAAGCGGATAAGGTTTCCTCCGTATTTCCCGAATAGCTTACTGCGAAAACAAGCGAATCTTTATCTACAAATTTAGGCAATGTGTAATTTCTGTTTACAAAAATAGGGGTATCGGCTTCACTCTCCGCATATCCTTTTATAATATCACCTCCGACGGCCGAACCGCCAAGGCCCGTAAAGACTATGTCAGAGTAATCTTTTTTATAACGATCTTTTACGCGTATCTTTTTTCCTATCGCCAAGGCATCCCTGCATTGCTTCGGAAAAGAAACCAGTAAACCGAGCATATTATCCCTGTCGATCTTTATGATGTCTTTCATGTTATCCAAATCCATGCTTCTCTCCTTATTTGCCAAATCCAATAAAATAACCGGGCATCAGTCCGTGATTATACATTTGGGTGATCCGACTGGTCCTTTGATAATCGGCTCGACAGGCTAGGCGCGCTATCCTTCCTCGAACCGCTCCGCGAGCGCTCATACCATCGCGGGGTATTTCCGCCGTGTCGCAGTATGACGGGTAAAACGATGACCTGGCAGGCTCGTTAATCTGACAAATCATTTCAGGGCCTCAATCGCTATTTCGGGGACCAATCTCTTTAAAGATTTCGTTGCCAAGTCCCCCACTTCCTTACCGGTCGAAAGAGTGAGGGCTTTTTCGGCAACCTTCCTGGCCTCTTCGTACCTGACAGCCCTGATAACGCGTTTCACTTCCGGAACAACAATAGGAGAAGTGCTAAACTCATCCAGCCCCAGCCCC
>MHFD01000012.1:31473-33740 GCA_001804045.1 Omnitrophica bacterium RBG_13_46_9 | reverse complement strand
CGGCCATCTCGCCGCACATGCCTACCCAGATCTGTTCGCGATGGCCGTTATCGATAATCATCTTGATAAGTCTCAACACGGCCGGATGCATGGGGTCGTATAAATAAGCTATCTTCTCGTTGACCCTGTCCACGGCCAACGCATACTGGATCAGGTCGTTTGTGCCGATACTGAAAAAATCAACCTCTTTGGCCAGAACGTCACTGGTAAGCGCGGCAGACGGCACCTCTATCATCGCTCCGACTTCTATATCCCTGTCGAAAGGAATGGATCTTTTCTTCAACTCTTCTCTGACCTCTTCCAAAATAACATTGGCTTGCTTAAGTTCCTCCACGCCCGTGATCATCGGGTACATAATCCTAAGCTTGCCATAACGAGACGCCCGCAATATGGCTCTTAGCTGTGTCTTAAATATATCTGGTTTTGCCAGGCTTAAACGTATGGCTCTCCAGCCCAGAAACGGGTTCATTTCGCGCGGGACCTCAAACTGCGACAGAAATTTGTCACCGCCTAAATCCAATGTCCTTACAACGACCGAATGAGGGGAGGTCCTTTCGGCAACCCACTTATAAGCGCGATATTGCTCATCTTCATTAGGCAGGTTTTTCCTGTTCATATAGAAATATTCGGTCCTATATAGGCCTATCCCCTTCGCCCCATGAGCCAATACGCTGGGGACGTCTTCCGGCAATTCAATATTGGCCGACAGATCGATCTCCTTGCCGTCCAGGGTCCTGCACGGTAGATCCTTTAACCTTAAAAGATGCTTTTCAAACTTCTCAAACCGCTTCTTTTCGTGCAGGCACTTCTTTATTGTCTCTTTTGAAGGGTTTATAATTACGGCGCCCCGAATACCGTCAACAATCACGGCAGAACCATTCTTTACGCCCGAAGTAACGGTCTCCAATCCGACTACCGCTGGGATCTCCAGGGACTTTGCCATAATGGCTGTGTGCGAGGTGCGTCCCCCGATGTCTGTCGCAAAAGCTACGACATTTCCCCGGTGCATAAGAGCCGTATCTGACGGCGATAGGTCATATGCCACGACTACGGCCTTTTTCTTCAAATCCTCGAGGGAACGGTGCTTTGAGCCTATAAGATTTTTTAGGATTCTTTTTCCGACATCATTTATATCGCTTACCCTTTCCTTCAAGTATTCATCTTCACTCTTTGACAGGACTTTTATGTATTTTTTCAAGACCTCCCAAAATACGTATTCGATCACGAATTTATACTTCTTTAGCTTGGCGATGACCTCGCCTATCAAGACCTCATCTTCCAAAACCATAAGGTGCGCCCCGAATATGCGCGCCTTCTCCACACCCATTTCCTCAGAGATCTTCTTATGGATATCGATGATCTCCGACCGTGTCTTAGCAAGTGCGTTTTTAAAGCGCCCTATCTCTTTTTCGACCAGTTTTTCGCTTATCTTTTTCTGCGGGACCACCATCTCTTCATCGTATAAGGGGTAGGCCTTGCCAATAACAATCCCGGGAGAAGCCGGAATGCCTTTCAATACCACTTCTTTAGTCTTAGCCTTATATCTTTTTTTCTTTTTTTCCATCAAAATTCTCCAGGTTATCGCTCAAAAGCAGGCTTTCAAGCTCTTGAACCGCCTGCACAGCATCATCCCCTTCGGCAACAATGACGATTTTGCTACCCATTTCGGCAGCGAGCATCATTATGCCCATTATCGACTTTCCGTTAACTTTCTGGTTTCCCTTCCTGACGGTTATCTCACAATCGTACTTATTGGCTATCTGCACAAAGATGGCTGCCGGCCTCGCATGAAGCCCTGATTTATTCTTTATCACCAGCTTCTTTTCTACAATCATGCGTGTAGTTTCCTTCGGTTCCGCGCACCGGAAAGACGCATATGCCCTGACAGGTTTCCGGTCCTTATCTAGCTGCATCCAAAAAATCAACCCGATATATTTATCTTGGTCTCCAGGGAAAATCTCTCTCCGCTACATAAAGACAGCTTCCTGTAAAACAAGAGAGAGATCTCCTGAAAACTTTTTTCTATCCCCTCTTCCGTCTCGTTTAACGCGTAGACAGGAAAAGACCACAAATCCACGGGTTCATCGAAAACATGACTAACCTTCACGCCGCATAGCTTGTCCGCGAGCATAACTTTGCTTATCCTCCTATGCCGGCGATTACGCATAAAGGCCTCGTCTTCTACAGACCAGTTGAATTCCACGCCAAATATAAATCTGGCGGTTTCCGGAGAGATGTTTTCCAAATCAAATTTTATGAAAATATCC
>MHFD01000012.1:23277-31423 GCA_001804045.1 Omnitrophica bacterium RBG_13_46_9 | reverse complement strand
GCCGGATATAAGGCGTACGGTGGCGTCTCTCTGGAGATTTATAACCAGTCTGTCTTTTTCATCCTTAACCTCGTGATTGTATGACCCTAACAAAGACCCTTCGCTTAAATCCGCGTGAGCGGACCTTGTAAATGCCGCAAAAGATGTCTTGGGACTCATGGCGTGGCAAATAAGAGAAAACTTCCTATAGGAATCATAACTCAGAAATCGTATCGGCTTTCGCTCCTTTACGCCCAATATTTCGTATAAATCTATAATCTGATCTTTCTTTACCTCTCCCCCCAACCTTTCCATATCGATTTTATTCCTACGCTTCAGGATATTGTGATACGGCTCGAAACGCCGAGACATGGTATTTACCAGATTAAATGGGATGGGTTTATAATCTATTTCGAAGATAGTCCCCGCGTAATCAGGATCTAAAAATAGGGTGAGAAATTTATTTCTGGCGCAGATAATGCTCTTCTTCCCACAGGCTCCGCCGGGACCGGATTCGTTTTTTGAGTCCGAGGAGCACGTCTTCTCTCCTGGGTCGGAAAGATCTATCATCTCTATTTCCTCATCAGCAACCTTTTCCCTGAGGAGATCATCCGCTTTTATAATGTGCTTATATATCCCCTGGCGCAGATAACTCGCATAAACGCCGCTAAAGACGCCGTGCCAATACGCACAGTTGGATTGGGATTTATAGACTTCCTTCCTTGCCTCTTCAAGGGCCTGAATAAGCCCTTCTTCGTCGCGCGGGACGGCTTTTTCGGCGATTACCGCCTCGCGCTCTTCCAGCATCCTGCTTACATAAAGCATCCTTCTTCTCATCAGATCCGATTCGGGATATTTCTTAAAAAAATTGTCGAAATCTCCGCCGGACCACTGGACCATTTCATCGTAGCTTGAGCGCGGAACATCCACTTCCCCCAGGCACTCTGTCTCCCGAAGCGCCTCGGTAAAAGTCAATGTTTTTATCCAGTCATTTTTTTCTATTTTTGTGAAAAAATTTTCAAGCCACCCTCTTTTATAGACCCAGTCATAGGTATAGGGCCAAAATCCAAACTTCTCGCCGTCATCCGCAAATGTCACACAACGCGCGCGCGGATTTTCCGAGAGGCTTTTAAGAAAATCTACCGTAACCTCCGGTTCCCTAAAGGGCATCGCGTATCGCAGTTTTTTAACAGAGGCGAAAATAAAAAAATTATTGGCGCCTCTTACGGAATAGTAACCAAAGACATCCTCATCTTTTACGCCGGCCTGCCTCAGGTGAAAATCATCCAAGACGGCGTATCTGGCGTTCAAGCCGCTAAAAATCGAGGGGACAATCCTCGGATCCCATACCCTCTCAGCAATCCAGATCCCGCGTGCGCTTGAACGAAAACGCGTTTCTATCAAACGGTCTAACATCTCTATCTGCCCTTTGGCGTCTCTGGGCGGAATCATAGGCAATATCGGCTCGAAATATCCTCCGGAAATAATCTCCACCCGACCTTCATTTAAGAGTTTCTTTATCCTGTCCACAAAATCCGGCTTATTTTTAACAAGCCACTCGAGGATCGAGCCTGAATAATGAATGGATATTTTTATCTCAGGGTGCCTCTCCAGGACAGCCACAAAGGGTTCATATGACCTGTTATAAGCACCTTCAAAGGTCCTTTCGAAATTGTCTGCAGGTTGGTGGCAATGCAGGCACATTAAAAAATTTATTTTTCTCATATTCGGTTTAGCTAAGTTGTACGCAGCCTCAACCCTCGGCTTGCCTTCGCCTCTCTCTTGGAAGCATCACGGATTTACGATTTTAACTTTTTCTCTAAATGCCACGCCCATACATCAGCCATACTTCCGGACTGACGATATCAAATCGATGATAATCCTGGCGAGCTTATATGAATCGTGGCGTACAAGATCTTTGGTGTCGATGACATTCGCCTTTACGACCCTGCAGCCCAATTCCCTTATTCTCTCCTCATCAATTATGACGGGATAGGCGTTCTGTTCCTCGTATTTTTCCAACAGCTTAGGCGGGACCTTGCCTGTGTTCACTATACAGTAATTTATAATACCATTGCCGGCGTGGTTTATTATGCTATTTATATGGTCTGAAACTTTGTACTTATCCGTCTCGCCCTTTTGGGTCATGACATTGCACACGTAAATTTTTATAGCCCTGGATTGCTTGATAGCCTCAGACATACCGTCTATGAGAAGATTAGGCATAACGCTGGTATATAGACTGCCGGGCCCCAGGACTATTGCATGGGCGTGCTTTATCGCCTCTAACGACTCTACGGTGGGTCTCGTATCTTCGGGCGTTATATACATCTTCTCGATAGGAGACTCGTTTTGGGGTATCTTGCTTTCCCCGATCGTTTCCGTGCCGTTCTTATGTATGGCTTTCAGGACAACTTTATTCAAGGTCGCCGGGACAACGCTTCCGCGTATGGCCAGGACCTTGCTTGACGCTTTTATGGCCTGTTCAAAATCACCCGTAACCTTTGACAAAGCAGTTATGAACAAATTTCCAAAACTGTGCCCTTTGAGATCCTTTCCATCATCGAACCGGAACTGGAACAGCTTCTCCATAAGGGGCTCTGTATCCGCTAAAGCGACAAGGCAGTTTCTTATATCCCCGGGAGGCAATATATTCATCTCTTCTCTGAGCCGACCGCTTGAGCCGCCATCGTCCGCGACCGTAACAACGGCTGTTATATTACTTGTGTATTCTTTAAGCCCGTGCAGAAGGGTCGATAAGCCTGTCCCTCCTCCAATAGCAACGATCCGCGATCCCTTCTTGAGAATCCTCCTCTGGTATATCCTATCTACAAGTTCTTCTTCGCGCTCCGGCAAAAATACCACCACAAATGATTTTATTATCCTGGTCACACCTGTTATAACTATAAGTCCGCCGAAAATTACGATAATACCGGCGAATGTCTTATTCTGAGGTGTCCTCTCGGAAATAACCATGGCAAATCCCATAGCTACAAGAACGATTCCTATGGTGGTCAGAAATATCCACCGTTTGATGAACATACCCGGATATAGCCACTTCAATTTCCGCATAGCTTCCTTAAAATACTGACTTTAAATTCAAGATCCTGGATACAAATATTCGAAACGAACTTTATCGCCTCGGGCCTTGGCCATTTTGACTTTTTTCGGATTTTTACGGATCCTGAATTTCACCTCATACTATTAGTGTTTCTTCTGATCCTCTTTGACAATAATATTGATTAATTCCCTTTCGGTATTTACGCTTCTTAACATATCCCGGAAATATTTATCTTTTAAAAGCCGTGATATACGCGCCAGTGCCTTCAAATGCGGCCCCGCCGATTCCTGCGGTGCCAACAGTAAAAAGAAAATATACGCAGGCTCCCCGTCTAACGAGTCGAAATTCACGCCTTGTTTAGATATGCCTACCGCGCCTGTAAGGCTTTTGACGCAAGGAGACTTGCCGTGGGGAATCCCGATGCCCTGGCCTATTCCCGTGGAGCCCAATGATTCCCGGTCAAGAAGTATCTTGATCAAGGAATCCCTGTCCTTGGGCTTTACTTCCCCTGTGTTTATAATAAGATCTACTAATTCTTTAATGACCCCCTCTTTGTCCCTCGCTTGCAAATCAACTTTTACCGCTTTTTTGCTTAAAAAATCCATGATTTTCATGTACAGATCCTCCTGAATATATAAGTTACCGTCTAGTGCTTAGCGCCTGGTAAAGGTTTTCTAAACGTCAGATCCTAAACACCAGAAACGACCATCGCCGAAAAGACCGTCTACCGCCGTGTAGGTTTTCAGCGCGTTCCAAATCAATACAGCCGCTAATGGAAAAAAGAAAATCAACAAAAACCCTAAATCCTAAACTCTAGATCCTAAACAAACTCAAAACCCAAATTCTTCAAACTCAAAAACGATGTTTTGGATTTTTTGTTTTGTGTTTGTTTAGAGTTTAGCGTTTTGAGTTTAGTGTTTAACTTCACCTGATTATTTCCTTGTATATCTAAACCGTAGACCAGATCATTCCGCTTATGGGAAAAAAATTCTCGCCCTGCAAGGTCACCGCGACACCAAGTCACCCGTCACATGCCAATGGAATCACCTTCCAGTTCCCGGAGCTGGAAATGGTTGGTGACTTTGTGTCCTTGTGACCTGGTGTCCTGCCTTCGTCTAGACGCTAATCGCTTCCGCCGAGAAGATTCTTCTAAGAAGAAACTTCACGCGGATCCGCCCTTTGGCGGAAGACGCTATACGCTAGAATTGGCCGGAGCAGAAAAAAGCATATTCCACACTTTTTTCTGCGTAGGCCAAATCCTTCCAATAATGGGAAAAAGATAAATAAGAAAAAACCGCTAGGTTTTGTCTTATATTACAGAGAACTATAACCTCTCCTAACTTCCTTTTAGGAAAGAGGTACAGCCATGAACCAGAACGAAGTTCGGTTCATGGCGCCATAGGAGAAAACCTTAGGTTTTCTCCTTGGATAGATTCGGCGTAAGCCCCCTTGCACATAGTTATGCGGGGTCGGAGGCTTTAAAAAGCACATTCCTCACTTTTTTAAGCCGTAGACCGAATCTGTATAGCGAGCGGGTGATGGGTCTCGAACCCATGACCTCAACCTTGGCAAGGTTGCGCTCTACCAACTAAGCTACACCCGCATCTTGCTCATGCCACCAGGACACACTCTAGCTCTTAGCTCATAGCTCTTAGGAAGAAGGTTATAATACAGTATTTAACTTTCAATTTCCATCTTACTATGAGCTATGACCCAAAAGCTATGAGCTGATCTTTTGCTGAAAACAAATTAGTATAGAAGTACCCGCACAAGGACTCGAACCTTGAACCAACGGATTAAGAGTCCGCTGCTCTACCAATTGAGCTATGCGGGCACACTGTTTTAGTAAACTCTATTTAGCACCCCGCCATACTTTGTGTGGCGGGATTAATTCGGACATAGACTTATGTTCACTTCGTTCCATAAGTCCAGTCCTCATTGAACAAAAATTGTTGAGGCTACCTGCCGCCTTTGGTGGCAAAGCAAGCCGAAATCCGCCGAAGCACAGCCCCCATGAACTTCTCCCCTGGCGAAGGCGGAAGCTATGCGGGCACAAGACTAATATTATATCAAAATATTAACTATTGTAAAATAAAAAATATCTAGCAAAGCGAAGAACCTCATAAGAAATTCTGGTGCGAGAGGGGGGAGTCGCCTACTACGGCTCGCGGAGCTCGCCTGCGTCGGCTCTCCTCGCTCACTGCCGGCTCGCCTCTCGGCGAAGCCGAGGGCCGGTGCATTTCCCGCAAATGCTTATGCGTTGCGGGACCCCGAAGAATTTCATAAAGAAGACGCGCCATTCGGGGCGCACTTACGGCCTCTTCCTCCCTTTGGTCGGCGTTCGCTCGTTTCGACTCCCATCGGGCAAGAGAAGAACACCGAGAAGAAATTCTGGTGCGAGAGGGGGGAGTCGAACCCCCATACCCGAAGGCATACGGTCCTAAGCCGTACGCGTCTGCCAGTTCCGCCACTCTCGCGCTAGACAAAATATAATTATTCCTAAGATTATACCCTTAAAAATCAAAAGCCTCAAGATTTATCTCAAAGCAATGAGTGCATGCAATCGTTTCGGTATTACATGTTTTTCCTTCGGCTTCGGCAAATGCTCCGACTGCGGACAATAGTCATATGGCACCCTGAAAGCTCTATAACTATGCGCCTCATGCGGGTTAATGAATTTCCACACTATCTTTTTTCCGGGTGTGACCTCGAACAATCTGCCGGTATCGTGTTCACATATCAGCACATTGCCATTAGGCAGTTTTTGAACGCCGCCCCCTATCGCGCTATAAAAGCGCTTTCTTTCTTCGTACTGCCACACGATTTTTTCCTTAAGCGGGTCCAGCACAAGTATTCTGGAAAATTTGTTCTTATTTTTATCGTGTAAGCCGTTGTCGAATATAATTATTTTCCCGTTTTTCAGCATAGTAGGCTGATGGGGATGCCTCAATACGCCCCTGCCCCAGCTCCAAACCACCTCTTTAGTATTTTTGTCAATGATATAAAGGGTGTTGAGATTTCTCGGGTTTATGAGGATATTTCCAGCTTTAAAGCGCGGGTCCCTCAGGCCAAGGGCGTTCTCAGGCAGTTCTTCTACAGTATTGGTGTGCGTCCAATCCCTTAACCTGCAGTAAGGGCAGTAAAGATTTATATCCAAGTACTCATACGCGTGCCACTCCCATACCGTTTCCCCCGAAGGGGTTATCTCTATTATGTAATCGGAGTAAATCGTCTTATTTCTTCTTTCCGGTTTTATTATACTTGTTTTGTATGCATCGGGCACCTTTTCTCTGCAGATCAGAAGAATATTGCCGTTGGCAGTTTTGTAGTGATCATGATGCATGCCATCTTTGGATCTGTAACTCCAAACGACATCTCCATCCCAATCGTACTCGATTATTTCGGAATGAGTTTCTGACCGCGCCATATCCCTTCTTTTATCGGGTTTACCTATCTCACTACCCTCTTCTCCGGGAACAATAATATGTCCATTTTTTAGTATCGGCTGCACCGCGCACCAAGACTGCCATGTGTGGACGATTTTCCCATTCATATCGATTAGCTCTATATTATTCTTACCTGAATATAAAGTATATCCGTTATAGCATTTCTCCGGATAATACAAAGTCACGCCTGTGGCAGAACGCGGTACTACCGGTTTTTCTTTCGGCTTCGGCAAGGCCGCCGACTGCGGGCAATGGTCGTATGGTATCCTGAAAGCGTGGGATGTTGCGTCCCTTACTGTACGACACTTTGGCCCGATAAACTTCCACACTATTTCTTTTTCAGGCGTTACCTCTAATATTATCCCTCTGCTAAAACTGTATATAAGCACATTTCCGTTGGGCAATTTTTGAACGTTGGAACGCGTGCTGCTATAAAGCGCATTACTCAGCTCATATTTCCACACAATTTTTTCAGCGGCGGGGTCTATTTCTAGCACCCTGGAAATGTTTCTCTTTTTCGGCTTGATCTTCCCGTGTAAGCCGTTGTCAAAGAGGATGATGTTCCCGTTTTCCAGCATGGTAGGATGATGAGGGTGCCCCAGCACGTCACTGCCCCAGCTCCAAACCACCTCACTAGTCTTTTTATCAATGATATAAAGGGTGTTATGATTCCTCGGGCTTATAAGGATATTTCCGGCTTTAAAGCGCGGGTCTTTCAGGCCAAGGGCGTTCTCAGGCAGCTCTTCCACGCTGTTTGTATGCATCCAGTCGTATAATCCGCAGTAAGGGCAGTAAAGATTTATATCCAAGTACTCATACGCGTGCCATTCCCATACCGTTTCCCCCGCGGGGGTTATCTCGATTATGCAGTCCGAGTGCAAATCTATATTTTTCCTTTTCGGGTCAGTTATCTTCTCCTTATACGACGCAGGTATCTTCTCATCAACAATAAGAAGAAGATTGTCGTTAGCCATTTCAAACTGATCGTGGTGCAATTTAGTTTCGGAGGATTTAGTTATGTAACTCCAAACAACATTGCTGTTCCAATCGTACTCGGTTAGTTCGGAAGAAAATATTGTGCATTCAGGAACGTCATCAGGATTATCTGTGATTTTTTCTTTTTTTTGTTTTTGTTCCATTTCAGAAGCCGCAAGGCGGTTGGTCCTTGGGATTATAATATGGCCTTTCTTAGATACTGGGCGCCGTATTCCCCCTCGGGGCCATCTGTTGACAGTCCTGCCGTTCATATCTATCAACCTTACGGCGTCTTTATCCGAATATAAAGTATATCCGTTATAGCACTTTTCCGGGTAATATACAGTTACCCCTACGGAAGATTTTTCTGTAAGACGTAAGGCCGAATACGCAAGTATACCGCATATCAATACGGCTACGGTTATGATCGTCGTTTTCTTCATGACCCGCCTTCCGTCAATTTCTCATCTTTTTTAATGCTTTCTAACAAATAAACTCTGCCTATTTTAGCCACTATCCTGGACGGATAGCTTTTCATAAAGGCCTCAATGCGAATATCCGGCATTATAGCATAGTCCCATTTGCCTTTATAATCTTTGAGTTTTCCACGCGCGCGGATCGTTTTGCCTTTGTAATGTAAAAAATTCGGCTGATACTTTTCTATCGCTTTGTCGTATATACCATA
>MHFD01000012.1:22216-23136 GCA_001804045.1 Omnitrophica bacterium RBG_13_46_9 | reverse complement strand
AAATAAATCGCTAAGCTTGTCATGCCTGTCAAGCCGATCCACGCCTCCTCCCTCTTAAGTAAATCTTTTTTCCTGCTAAAATATCCATGCATGAAAAATATGATAAGTAAGCCGCCTATTAGAAATACCGCGGCATGGTACCTGAACACGCGAGATATGTTGTACATATACACGGTGCTATCGACTACGCCTTTGCCCTGCAGACCCACGTAAAACATGGACCGGAACATTCGATATAAGAAAACTTTGATCCCTTCTCCCAATAATACGATAACCCCTGTAATAAAACCGGATAAAACAAAAAACATATATTGTATAACGTAAATTAACATTTTTTCCGAGTCAACCCGCTTCCGGATAAATTCAGAAAAAGGAAAAAGGATCATAAGAATAGCGATAGGCAATATGGTCAACTTGGACGCGAAGCCTATACCCAATAGAAAAAAGGAAAGATATAATAATATACTATTTCTTCTATTATAGAGATATCTCCCGAAACAATATAATATAAGGCCTGACAAAAATATCAGGAAACCTTCACATGCTATTATAGAAATCTGTCTGGTATTTTCCGGATGGCTTGCAAAAAAAGCCAAAATAAACAAAAGTCCCGGCCACTCAGAGCGGGTCAGGCGAACCACCGCTCTGCTTACCATATATAGCCCTATCAGGAATCCCAACATCGTCAGTGATTGCAGATAAAAAAGGACTGAATCTATATTCAGATAGACAAATTCCGCCAGGTCTTTGCCGTAGACCGCGGTATACAACTTTAACGGCAAGAGCGCCGTAGCAAGAAATATATAATAAGGGGCGCCCGGATGCTTGAAATAGAAGACATTGCCACCGCTTAAAAACTCCAAGGCAGCGCTGACGTAATTTGCGGATGGGTCTACCGGCTGGAGAGCTACGGACGCGTA
>MHFD01000012.1:20705-21942 GCA_001804045.1 Omnitrophica bacterium RBG_13_46_9 | reverse complement strand
CCTCCACTTCCTGTTTCCGTAGCATGTCGAGCGATTTTCTGTCCATCCCTGATTGATATGCGTTAAACGCGTACCCAAGAGCTACGATAAGGATAACAAACCTGAGATGCTTCAGGCGCTTATCAGCTAAAAAAGTCGGCAGGATCAGGCACACGGCAAAGGCAGCGAGCAGAAAGCCAATAATCATATATCTCCCGCGAAGGTGCTTGGCGACTACAAATAAATAAATTGTGAAGCTTACTATGCCGATTAACCCGAGCCACACTTCCTCTTTCTCCAAAAAATACTTTTTTTTGCGAAAATATCCATGCAAAAGAAAGATAACGACCAGAAGTCCGATAAAAAATATTAAGTAATTGCTGTTGACCAGTCCGACCAGGGATTTTAGGTAGCGAGGGAGGTCAAAACCTATATCCCCCTGACCGTATATTTTGGCGTGAATCAAACAGCGATACAAAAAATGGAAAAAACATACGATTCTACGCCCTAGTACGATTACTCCCGCGATAAAACCGGCTAAAATGAAAAATATGTATTTTATCACAGATACAAACAATTCGTCGGAATTGATGCGTTTGCGGATAAATTCAAAAAAGGGGTAAAGCACCACAAAAATCCCTAGGGGCAATATGGTCAACTTGGACGCGAAGCCTATCCCCAATAAAAACATAGAAAAGTAAAGCGGCCTTTGGTCATTTTTATCGTAAAGGTATTTTCCAAAATAATATAATACAAGGCCTGCGATGAATACTAAGAATCCCTCAGGGGTAATCTTCTCGATCCGCCTCGTATTTTCCGGCTGGCTTGCGAAAAAGGCCAAAATAAACAGAAGTCCCGGCCACTCTGCCCGGGTCAGGCGGGCTACAGTCCTGCTGATTAGATATAAACCAAATAAGAAAACGGACATCGTGGCAAGCTGCAGATAAATCAGTATGGGTCCTATGTTCAAATAGACAAACTCGACCAAATCTATATTCGAAAATAAGGTATATAATTTTAACGGCAGCAGCATAAACGCAAGAAAAATGTAATATGGCGGCCCTGGATTTTTGTTGAAAAAAGCCTTGCCGCTCTCCAATAATTCCAGGGCTGAACTGAAATAGTACGAAGACGGATCTATGCTTTCGAATGGATTATACGAACTATTGGTAAGAAGGGTGATGTGATTGACCGCGATAAGCAAAAGAAGCGCGATAACCAGCAGATGGCAGATATCTATTTTATTTTTTATAGGCGT
>MHFD01000012.1:19341-20637 GCA_001804045.1 Omnitrophica bacterium RBG_13_46_9 | reverse complement strand
TTTTAGGAAAAACGATTTCTTTGTAGGTATGGTATCGGGACACACGACTTTATCGCGTTCCAGGTCCAATTTCCCTATCTTATCCAGCTCCTCTATTTCTTGCTTCCATTTCGTTTTGCGCAGTTTTCTGTCCATGCCTGATTGATATGCGTTAAATGCGTACCCAAGAACTACAATTAAGACGGCTAGTCTCAGATACTTAAGTCGCTTATCGGATAGAAAAGACGGAAGGACGAGGCACACTGAAAAGGCCGCGAGCAAAAAATCGATGACCAGATACCTGGGGCGAAGGTGCTTGGCGACTACAAATAAATAAATTGTGAAGCTTAGTAGGCCTATCAAACCTACCCATGCTTCCTCTTTCTCCAAAAAATACTTTTTTCTGCGAAAATACCCATGCAAAAGAAAGATAGCGACCGGAAGTACGACAAAAAATATTAAGTAATTGCTATTGACCAGTCCGACCAGGAATTTTAGGTAGCGAGGGGAGTCAAAACCTATGTCCCCCTGACCGTATATTTTGGCGTGGACCAAACAGCGATACAAAAAATGAAAAAAGAAGACGATTCTGTGTCCCAGCGCAAACACCCCCGCGATAAAGCCGGCTGAAAGGAAAAAGAGACATCTTATCGCATATACAAACAGATCATCGAAATTAATTCTCTTTCGTATAAACTCAAAAAAAGGATAGAGAATCATGAAAATACCCAGGGGCAATATGGTCAACTTGGACGCGAAGCCTATGCCCAATAAAAAGAGAGAAACATACAAGGGCCTCTGGTCTTTTTTGTCACAAAGGTATTTTCCAAAATAGTATAATACAAGACCTGAGATAAATACCAAAAATCCTTCAGGCGTAATCTTCTCGACCCAACCGATGTTTTCCGGATGGCTTGCGAAAAAAGCCAAAATAAATAAAAGCCCGGGCCACTCATAGCGGGTAATACGGACTACGGCCCTGCTTGCCAGGTATAAACCTAGCAAAAAAACGGACACCGTGGCAAGCTGCAGATAAATCAGTATGGGCACGATATTCAGATAGGCAAATTCTACCAAATCTATATTGGAAAATACTGCATATAATTTTAACGGAAGCAACATAAACGCGAGAAAAACGCAATACGGCGTGCCCGGATGGTAGTAAAAAAATACTCTGCCGCTCTCCAGCAGCTCCAAGACCGAATTGAAATAGTATGAAGACGGGATTATATTCGTGAATGGGTTATACGAACTGTTGGCGACAAGGGTGATATGGTTGACCGCGATAAGCAGAAGAAACGCTATAACCAGTAGATG
>MHFD01000012.1:18907-19276 GCA_001804045.1 Omnitrophica bacterium RBG_13_46_9 | reverse complement strand
CCGTCCAGGTTTAGCTTTTGCTGTTTTTCCTTATCATAACCTATTATTTTCAAAATAGTGGGTGTGATATCATAAATCGAAGGGTCCTCTTTTGTTATCGCTTTGTTTGAGAAGATAACCCCGGGTACAAGAGCCGGATCAAAAAGATGCGAACCGGACCATTTCTTCAGATTGTCTTCCATAAGTTCACAAGGCACGCCGCCCAAAGCGGTCTGCCATGATGCCCTATATCCTTTATTGAATCCTACGTAGAGGTCAGGCGTCAAACCCGCATACTCTCCCAGGAAAATTTCTTCTCTCGGATAAACATTGCGGACTATCGGTTCGTTATATTTCTCGTCCTGCCACATTTTCAGCTTTTCGGATATC
>MHFD01000012.1:17079-18862 GCA_001804045.1 Omnitrophica bacterium RBG_13_46_9 | reverse complement strand
TTTCCTTCCCGGCCTCTTTGATTGACATAGATTGCGCCAAAACCTATCGCGTAAGCCTTTGTCTTCGGCCAGTCAATATCTGCCAGTAGCTCGGCGCCCGATGCGGCATGTGAGTCTTTAAGCTCCAAATAGCCGTTTTTTCTGAGCCAGCTGTTGATGTGCGCCGCTCTTCTAAACGTGTCAAAACCATGGTCGGAAAGGACAATGACGATATCTTCTTCAGCCGCCTTTTCCATAACGTCACCCAGGATACCGTCCATCTTTTTATACCAGTTCTTTATCGTATCTTTATATTCCTGCGGGGCGTCTTTCTCGTATAAGGGATGTTCGGGATCAGTATAACGCCAGAACATATGCTGTATAACGTCGGGGGACTCAAAATAGCAGAAAAGGACGCCTTTTTTGAAACGTCCCAGTTCAAAATCGAGCATCGCCGTCTTCTCTTTTAAGACGTCGTTAACCTGTCGCAAAAAAGGTTTTTCCGTGAGTCTTTTCTCGTTGACCGCCCAGGTATCCATAGGCATTCCCCGCGTATGATAAAGCCCGATATGGTCCGTCAAATACTTACTGTAGCCGGCGGGATAGGAGATTTGGAAGAAAGGTGCTCTCGGGTCGAGATCGATGGGAGTAGCATAAAGCTTAAAATCGGGGTTTATTTCTACAAGGTAGAACTTAAGTATCCCTTTTGTGTTCCTCAAAAAACCCAGTTTAAATGCCACATCCTTCCAATCGCTCCACTCTCCGACTTTAAGTTCGAATCTGTTATTCTGGTATTCTATACATATGCTCTCTTTTTCTTTCTGTAAAATGACCTTAAATGGGACCTTTGCATTGTCCGCGCTGCCGCCTGGGCCGGCAATCCTCGGGCCGATAAGATACATGGTCATCTCACTTCTTTTTTCAACCTGGAACACCTTCCCTCCGACATTCTTGCTATTCTTAAGACGCTCCGTCGTATAAAAGGAAAATGTCCCTTCCGTACCCAGTATATCAGGGACACCCATGCCCGAAAGCATCCTGCCGTATACTTCATAAGGAGGGAATGTAAGGGGGCAAGTGATTATGACTGTATTGACTTTTTCCAAAGAGAGGTATTCCCAGAAGCATCTGCTTTTTATTACCGGTTTTGGTTTTTCTTTTTCAATATTAGAAGTGGAAAGATTCAAGTTGTAGGTCGCGGGGTCTCTCATTATGAAATCAAAAATACCATTTTTACCCGGATTTTGCCCCGTAGCGAAGCCTGCCCAGGCTACAGGAGATTGTGAAGGATTGGTTGTCGAAAGACGCTTGTAAGACCCCTCGCTTTTAAGCCGGTAAAAATTAGGCAGATCCCCCCTTCCCATCATGGGCTCGACTATCTCGGGACTTAGGCCGTCAAACCCCAAGATAAAGACTTTCTTGTCGAAATGTGATTCGTTTTTACCCATGACCACTCCTATAGCGGTTAATATTGCGGATAGCGCTATTAAGCACCCGGCTATGGCTATTATTACATGTTTCTTCAGCAATCTGAATATTTTTTTGAAGAACAGCAGAAATATGCCTAAAAACGCAAATAAGAATCCCGCCAGCCAGGCGCTTGTGCTAAGAACGGTAAATCCGGTTCCAGGATCAATATACGCAAATGCCATGAATTTGTTTCATCCCTAACCCAAAAGAACAGATCCTTTCATAAAAAATGTGCCGGCAATGCAGGCGGTCAGGAAACAGGCGAGCGTAGCCGCTAATAATGCCCTTAACGCCACCGCGGCTATCGTGCGCGTTTTATCGGGAGCCAATGCGG
>MHFD01000012.1:13057-16791 GCA_001804045.1 Omnitrophica bacterium RBG_13_46_9 | reverse complement strand
TCTCCGGCAAAATAATCTTGGACATGACCAGCGCTGCCGGCGCCGAAAGCAAGGAAGCCGAGATCAGGTGTCCGGCGATCGTGGGAAATTGAGCCTTCAGGCTAAAAACATAAAGGACCAAGACATTGGAAGCAACCGTGGCCATGCCAGCGGTCAGAATAGTGCAGGCTTCGGAGCGGGTAATCCTGTTTAAATAGGGCTTGACGGTAAGCGCCGATTCGATGCCTACAAAGATATTGCTCGCCGCAACCAAAGATTCTACGCCGGATATCTTCATCAATTTTGTAAAAATATACGCAAATCCCCTTATAACGAGCGGCATTATATTAAAGAAATATAAAACCGAAACCAGGCTTGAGAAAAAAATGATTGTCGGAAAAGCCTGAAACGCCAGGATAAACCCAAGTGAGGCCTCCCCCGCTTCGTTGATCTCGCCCGGAGGTAGGGCCAATCTTCCAAACACGAACTTCGCTCCCATGGAAGCGGAATCCAAAACTTTGATTACCGCGCTATTGAGAAATAGAAACAGCTTTGAGCCCGCGGGGACGACAAAAATAAATATCGCGATAATCATCTGAAGCATAACGCCCCAGATAATTACTTTCCAGTTCATGTTTCTCTTATCCGCGGAAAAGAGCCAGGCGATCCCGATCAAAATAAATATCCCCAGGAAGCTTACAAGATTATAGATGTCCATATCGCATTTGTTCCCGTATATTACCCGCCTGATGCGCGTTCGTCAGATGTCCAGTTTGGTACCGTCGATTAAAATAACCGGTTTAAAAAATACAAAATCTAAATGAGACGGGCAGTAAACCCGGCCCCCGAAGGATTTATTGTTTCCAAAAGCGATGTGCGCTGTCCCAATCGCCTTCTCGTCTTCAAGGACATTGCCGGTCACCTTTGCTTTAGGGTTCAAGCCTATGCCGAATTCGGCGACATTAAGCGCGCGCCTTCCGAAAGATTTCACCAAAGCGGCCATCCGGTATATGGGGATATTCTGCGCGTAACCGTTCTTTATTCTTATCTCTATGGGGCGCCTGATCTTTCCGGCCAAAGAAGCGCTGCCATCAATTACGAGACGCCCGTTTGTCGTGCCTTCGCAGGGGGCAATACACGCCTCACCGGCCGGGAGATTCCCGAAGGCGCCTTTTTCCGCGTATGATCCGTCATCAGAAAACCCCTTTCTGCCTCTTAAGGACATGGAAAGTTCTGTGCCGTTCTCAGTGTAAACTCTGACCATATTCCCTTCTGTCAAAATGCGGGATATGCGCGCTACCTTTTTCTGCAGGGAGAGATAATCAAGGCAGATCGACCTTTTCAATATTTCTTCCGTAACGCCGGGAAGACTGGCTATTCTTGTACCGTATTTTGAAGACGCCTCTTTTCGCGCTTTCGTATGGGACAGAGACATGGAAGTGATCAAAACCGCAAGATCAGCGTGTTTTAAGGCGCGGGCAATCACTCCGGGCGGTTCCTGACCGTGCATCCGGCGAGGGGGCATCTGCGTGAAAATGGCTTCCATGCCAAGCGACGTTGCGCATTTATACATATCGTATGCCAGGGCGCGCGATTTATCGTCGGAGACTATAAGGAATTGTTCTCCTTTTTTATACCCAAGACATCTTTCGGCTATGGTCCTCGTAATCTCTTTGTTCATGTACATGAACCGTGTCCAATAAAAACGGTCAGAGAAATTCTATATCCGATCTCAAGATCCAGCCCTGTTTGCCGTCAGGCCGTCTTACCTTTACCCAATCTTTTTTCGACCCGACCACCACGACGTTTTCACCTTCGTTCAGGGTATAGAAAGTTGTGGCGCCGGATAAAGGCTCAAATTTGCAATCAGAACGTTCCGTTATGACAACCGCGACTTTTTGAAGTGTCTTATGCAATTGCGCCAGGAATAGAGATACAAAAATGGCCAACAGGATAGAGACCGGCACGACTATATAACCGGATATCTTCCTTAGCCTTTTCACCAAAGTGACAAGGACAAACAGGATTACCAGCGCAAAATATAAAATCGTGACAAGTAAAGCGGCTCTATCCAAACTGAACGAATCGGCCAAAACCAGAAATATGCGCACCGGCCATTTCCTCCTGGGCTCGACCGGGCCGCCTTTAATAAGCGACCTTGCGTAATTGAGATTGGATTTTAAATCCGCGTCTTCAGGCATCAGCCTGCCGGCCCGTAAATAGTTCAATATCGCCTTTCCTAAAGACCCGCGTTTGAAATAGGCGTTGCCAAGGTTGTAATAAAGCTGGCCGCTCTCAAAGCCTAAACTCAAAGCTTTTTCATAATCGGCTATCGCTTCTTCAAATTTCTCCCCGCTGTAATAGTTGTTTCCTTCGTAAAATAGCGCGCGGGCTTTCTCGAGGTCGTCGCCCGACGACATTTTGACAAAGAGGGCCATAAACACCAATAAAAAAATGACCTGTCTGATCCTCATGCTTTCATCCTTTCAAACTCATCGATGATCTCCCCCAAAAGCTTAAACGTCCTGACCATCTGGTCCCTGGTCACGCTTGATGAAGCGTAGCGGGCCATATCGCAATTCGCGAAACACTCACTCAGCCTGCCGAGGATTTCTTTATCGACATTCCTTGCCTTGAGTTCCCCTATCACATCAGAAGTTATCCCCGCGCTCGAGAGGTGAAATTTATCCCCCAGATATTCCTGCAAAGTCTTAAATACCGCGTCAAAAAATATATTCGGCTCTTTCGAATCAAGCAGGCGCCGGACATGACGCATATTCTGCCTCGCTTTGCGTGGGGCGCGCAGGCGCCTTGCGTAAGAAATATCTTTTTCTATACGCTCTTTTCTGCGCTGAAAGATCATAAAGGCTATGACGGCCAATAGCGGTATAAACTGGACCGCGATAAATAATTTATTTCTGACCAAAAGCTCGCCTCTCGGTTTGAGGACACCCGGGTTATCCTTTATATAAATGATGTCCCTGCCCAGTATCTCTCTTCTGGCCGCTGTCACGGATGATTCTCCGGCGGTCTCAAAAACCTTAAGCTCCTCGCCCCTCAAAAGCGGATTTACCTTGATCGGTATCGGCCCCCTGGTTATAGTCTTATATTCTCCGGACCTGGTATCGAAAAAATTAAAGCTTATCTCGGGGATGGTATTTACCTTTTCGGTCTTGGGTATTATTACCTGCTCAAATATCTTGCGGCCCTCTTCCTGTTTTACGTCAGGGTCATAAATCTTGAAATCGTCTTTGCCGTCAAAGGCAGGGAGTTCTACTGTCGAAAAATTACCTTCGCCGGTAATAACCATCTTTAACGTGATAGGATCGCCTACCTTGACCTCTTTAGGGCTGGCTTCAAGCGAGAAGCGGTAATTGCCTATAGCGCCGCTGAAGTCGCTTGGCTTATTTTCTTCGGGTAACTCCAAAATATTTATGGGGATATTGTTCGAATCCAGACTCAAAGGATACTTTTCGTAGCCCTGGCCAAAAAAATCATCATCAAACATGGAAGGAAATCCCCACCGTGTTTTGCTCCTCATAAGCAGATTGCATTTCAATTCAGCCTGCCCCAGTTTTAATTCGCCTCTCTGTATTCCGGACACATTCGTGTTAAACTCTATTACATCATAGGGGATACCTCCTAATACCTCCTGATATTGCTTCGGCTCGGCGAATTTATCGGCCGAAAACCCATCATGCGTGAAGTCCGGGTATTGGATATCTCTTATGGTGAGCCTATTGACATAAAGCTTG
>MHFD01000012.1:11642-13021 GCA_001804045.1 Omnitrophica bacterium RBG_13_46_9 | reverse complement strand
CTCTTATCGACCTGCATGGTAAGAAATATCCTGTCCTTCAGGCCCTGGATCTTATCCTCATATGTCGGCTCTCCCTTATCCTGTAGCTGTCCGGACGGTCCGACCGTTCCGCTCACGACCTCTATAGGTATGGGGTCTGTCCTATAGGTCCTGCCTTCATAGTAAACAGACAAAGGCGGAATCTCAAATTCCCCCACTTCCAGAGGTATCAATATATACATATGCGCGATTGAACTTGAAACCCTGCCGTTTACGATCGACATGCGGGTCGATGGGCCAAGATATTGCCAGTCAAACCCGTGAATATCGGGTAAATCTATCCGAGAGATATCTTGCGTGCCGTAGAAATTAAGGCTAAGATTGACGGTCGACCCCAAAGACACTTTGTTTTTATTCACGGTAGCTTCGAAGCTTATATCTTTGGAAAACGCGGTACCCGCCGTGTTTAAGGCCAAAAACAATATTATACAGAAAATCTTCTTTCCCGACATATGCTTTATCTTTTCCATCCGCATGCTACCAGTCCTTCACGGCTTCCGACACTCCGCAGAGAGGGATGTTTTCTTTATACAGATTTTTTGGTTCTTCTTCATGGCGATAATTTTCCAGGAGCGCCAACGCCTCTTTTTCCGACATCTCCCCTTCGGGCTTCTGGGAATCTTGCGCTTGCGCGGGGACAGGTTTTTCCTGGGATTTTTCTTTTTGCTTATCGGTTTCCGTTTTTTCCTTTTTATCTCTATCCGGCTCCGGCTGCCTGTCCTGTTTCTCTTCCTGCTCTTCCCGCTCTTTCTGCTCTTTCTTTTCTTCTCCCTTTTCTTTCTTCTCTTTTTCTTCCTTTTCCTGGCCTTGTCCTTTCTGCTGCTCTTCTTTTCCGCTTTCCTTCTCTTTCTTTTCCTGCTCTTCGGGTTTCTGCTTATCCCCCCCTTCTTTCTTTTCTTCTCCCTTTTCTTTCTTCTCTTTTTCTTCCTTTTCCTGGCCTTGTCCTTTCTGCTGCTCTTTTTTCTTCCCGCTCTCCTTATGTTCCTTTTTCTGCTCTTCGGGTTTCTGCTCTTCCTGTTTCTTCTTCAACCTTTCCAGTTCTTTCTTTACAAACTCATAGTTGTGCTTTGCATCCTCATCTTTCGGATCCAGCTCCATAGCGTGTTCGTAATGACCAAGCGCCTGTTTCAGTAAATCTATGGCCTCCTGTAAATTTTCATTCTCTTTGCCGATCCCATACTTATATTCGGCATTGCCTATGTTATAGCTGGCTTTTTGCTCCAGGAGCCGATCGTCCGAAACCATGGATTTCTCAAAATGCGTCATAGCCGCTTTGTAATCTTCAGTCTTATACAATGCGGCGCCTAGATTGAAATTTACGATGTCGGAATCGGGTGAGC
>MHFD01000012.1:0-11613 GCA_001804045.1 Omnitrophica bacterium RBG_13_46_9 | reverse complement strand
GCTTCATCGAATTTACCCTCATTATATAACAGATTGCCCTGCTTTACTTCCTTTTTCACCTGCACCTTGGCGAGGCAGGGGGTTACAAAAAAACAGAGCGCTGCCAGCGTAACCAGAAAAATTCGCTTCATGTTCTTTTCCTGTCGCTCATTAAAGGCTCTATCATCAAAAGCAGCATGGCAAAAGCTAAAGGTATCTGAAAACGCTCATAATAGAGCTTGCTCATCTGCGCTTTTATCTCTCTTTTTTCCATTTTCGAAAGCTTTTCTTCATAAATCAGGTCAAGGCCGAATTCGGAGCCGCTCGAGCGCACATACATGCCGCCTGTCTCGAAAGCTATCTTCTGCGGTATTTCCTCATTTAACCTCGACTTTACAATATTGCCTTCCCTGTCTTTTAAGAACGTCTTCTCTCCCCTGTCGCCCGTTACCTGTATAAGCTCACCTTCTCTCGTCCCTATGCCTATACAGAATATCTTTATGCCCTCCTTCTTTGCGATTTCAGCAGACCTGATGGGATCGCCTTCATGGTCTTCTCCGTCGGTTATGATGACCAAAACCTTATACTTATTGGCGCCTCTTTCAAAACTTTGCATTGCGACCTCTATAGCGCTTGAGATAGAGGTCCCGCCCCGCGGAATCGCGTTCACATTTAAATCGTTCAGCGCCAATAAAAATCCGCCGTAATCTATGGTAAGAGGGCACTGCAAAAACGCGGTTCCGGAAAAAGCGATCAACCCGATCCTGTCACCCTTAAGCTTCTTGATCAAGTCTTTAACCGCAAGTTTGGATCTTTCCAGGCGATTTGGCTTTACATCGGTGGCCAGCATGCTCTTAGAAGTATCGATAGCGATCAAAATATCCAGGCCTATCCTCTTCACTTCCTGCCATTTGAAACCCCATTCGGGCCTCATCAAAGCCAATATGGCAAACAGTAATGCTGCTATGATGACAGCGGATTTCGTCATCTGCCTTTTAAAATCTACCGAGGAAGCGATCTCCTCTAATAGCTCCTTTTCCGCAAATTTGCGCAATATGAGCCTTTTGCTTACGTATACCCGTATCAAAAAAAGAATAAGGATAAAAACTATCCAGAAACCATATGTATAATAGCCTTGAGCGAATCTCATGTTACTATAAAGGTTAAATCCTATGTTTTTTTGCGCAAGATTTATGCGCGCTTGGCTACATGCGGCTCGTAGCCGTGTCTCGCATTTGCGCCGATAATCCTATTTGACCATACTCTCATGCCGCATCAGGGCAATTTTCTCAATACCGTTCCCGATAATATTATTTCCAGCATTAAAAAAATAAATCCAAAAATCACGAATTTCGGGAACAATTCTTTATACCTGCGGAAACCTATCTCCTCCACCTTCGTCTTTTCCAGCACATCTATCTCCTTATAGATCTCTTTTAGGGATTCGGTATCGGTGGCCCTGAAGTACCTTCCTCCGGTCTCATCCGCTATCCCCTTAAGGGTATCTTCGTCTATTTCAATCTTTACATTTTCGTAAACGGTCTCTCCCCAGGGTGTCCGCATGGGGTAAGGCGCCAGGCCCTTCGTGCCCGCGCCTATGGTGTAAATCTTTATACCTAAGGCCTTGGCGGCTTCCGCTGCTGTCAAAGGCGATATCCGGCCCGCGTTATTAATGCCGTCGGTCAAAAGGATGATGACCTTGCTTTTGCCCTCCGTATCTTTAAGGCGGTTTACAGACGAGATTATAGCCGACCCTACCGCGGTGCCGTCCTCGATCGAACCGATTTTAACCCTTTCCAGATTTTCGACCAGCCAATCGTAATCAAGGGTCATGGGGCATACCGTATACGCGCGGGCGGCAAAAGCGATCATTCCTATACGGTCGCCCTTTCTTCCTCTTATAAAGTTCTCGACTACGATCTTGACTGCCTCTAGACGATTTTGGCGTATTCCGCTGATTATAAAATCCTCCGCGCGCATGCTCCCTGAACAATCTATTGCCAGAACGACGTCTATGCCTTCAGTGTAGATCTTCGTCTCCTCCGATACGCTCTGGGGCCTGGCCAGGGCAAAAAGGAATAATGTCAATGCCGCTAACCGCAAATAAAACAGGTTTCTTGCCGCCGCAAGTCTCAAGGTCCTTTTTGGGCTTTTGACCAATTCCCTCGAGGAAAACCTGATGCCTGATGACAGGTCCTTCTTTATAAAAAAATACACAAAAAAGATTATGACCGGAAAAAATAGTAGGGCCCATCCGTCTTTTAAAATCATTTTGCCTTGACTTCTTCTTTTTTGCCCTCGTCGGCTTTGGTATCTTCGACGAATTTTTTCGCCGCCCCGTAACTCCCGTCTATCTCTTTCTGACTCGGGCCGTATTTGGCGAATTTTACTATATCGCAAAGTGTGAGAAAATCCTTCAGCAAGTTCTTGTGTCTGCCCGATAAAATATCGGCGTCCTTCAGGGAAGCAAGAAACTCCTCCGTAGTCATTTCCGGCGCCTTTATATTGAACCTGTTCTCTGTGTAGCGCCTGACTATGCCGGAAAGCTCAAAATAGTACTCCCTGATCTTGCCGAGCCCGGGCAGACCTTTAAGTCTTAACTCTTCCAGCGCCTCATAGGCGATCTGGTGGGCCGTTTTCGGCGGTAGCGAGGGTCTGCCCTTAAGGCTTTTTATCTTTTTAAATATTAAACCTGTTAAAAAAAATAAAATCGCCGATAAGATAATGCCGCAGAGAATAAGTAAAAATAGCGGATTGGTCTTAAAATAGAGGGGCGGTTTTATATCCCTCAGGTCCTCCGCATACGCGATCAGCATAATCTTGTATAGCATAAGATATTTAGGGTTATGAGTGACTTTTAAAATGCGACAACGCCCCTTACGCATAAGTCCGCGCCAGAACGCCCCTTTAGACTCTCCTTTTATTTCAGTCGTCTTCTTTCTCTCGTCCTGAAAAATCTTATCAATTCCTTCGTATAAGGAATGTCGGTGCGGATATCTATCGTGTCGACATTTATCGAACGCAGCAGTCTCTTGCGGTCTTCCATCCTCCGAAAAGCGTCTTTCGTATATTGCTCTCTAAATCCGGGGTCACTGGTGTCGATAACAAATCTCTCCCCCGTTTCGGCGTCGTTCAGCTTGATAATCCCCACATCGGGTAAGGCGATTTCCCTCGGGTCGGTAATGGTTACGGCGACCATGTCGTGCTTCTTATTTACTGTCGAAAGTATTTTTTTAAACCCCTTGTCAAAAAAATCCGAGATGATAAAGCTGATCGTCCTGCGCTTTGTGATGCGGTTCATATATTCTAGGCATGACGCGATGTCTGTGCCTTTACCCGCGGGCCTGTAATACAACGCTTCCCTTATCACCCTTAAAACGTGGCGCAGGCCCTTTCGGGGCGGGATAAATTTCTCTATCCTGTCTGTAAATATGATCAGCCCCACCTTATCGTTATTCTGTATGGCGGAGAAGGCCAGGACAGAACATAATTCCGCGGCAAGCTTGATCTTAAGCTGTCCGACCGCTCCGAAATAACAGGACATGGAGCCGTCCAGAAGAAGCATTACGGACAGCTCCCTTTCTTCGATAAATTTCTTAATATAAGGATGCCCCATGCGGGCCGTGACATTCCAGTCTATGCTGCGGATCTCGTCTCCGGGTTGATATTCGCGCACCTCATAAAATTCCATGCCCCTGCCCTTGAACACGCTCTGGTATCTGCCGGCGAAAACATCCGTCACCATGCGCGATGTCGTGATCTGGATTCTTCTTATTTTTTTAAATACGTCTTTCGGTATCATGTTTTTACTACCGTTATACGGGCGCCTCTTCCTTAAACTTTCTCGTTTTATGTTGCATAGGTTGCTTTTATATTATCGAAAGTTTCTTAATGTTTCTTGATGTTGCTTAATGTTTCTTAAGGTTGCTTTTTCGTATTTGCAACCTCCAGAAACTTTAAGAAACCTCCCGCAACCTCCCGAAACTTCCTATAACCTAACGTGCTATAACAAATCGTCCTACATCCCACGTCCTACGTAACGTGCACCTGTAAACATCGAAGGTTTCTTGATGTTGCTTATATACCGTGAAATTCGATGTGCGAAATTCCTAATTCGTGATTTCTATACGAATTTTGCGTTTTATGTTACATAGGTTGCAAAAGTTTCAGAGGTTGCAGATGTTGCTTTCTTTTAACGTTATGCAACTTTTGCAACCTTTAGCAACCTTTGTAACCTTTGCAACCTCTAGTTGTTTCCCGAAACCTTCCCCTATAACCTACTACCTATTACCTACGACCTATGACCTCAGAGCTAGAGTTGCGAGCTAGAATCACGGCACCTCGACTTCATCGAATATACGTTTGATGATATCCTCGGAATTTTTCTCTTCGGCCTCCGCCTCGTAACTTATTATGAGCCTGTGTCTTAAAATATCCATCCCTATGCTCTTGACATCCTGCGGAGTGACGTATCCCCTCCCCTGGATAAAAGCGTATGCCTTCGCGGCAATGGCGAGATATATGCTGGCCCGCGGTGAAACGCCATACTGTATAAGGGGGGTAAGCTCGTCGAGTTTATAATTCTTCGGCTGTCTTGTCGCAAAAACAATGTCAAGGATATATTTCTCGATCTTTTCATCCATATATACCTCATCCACTACCTTACGGGCCCTTATGATATCCTGCGGGTCGACCACCTCTTTTACTTCGATCTTTTTATCCGTGACAGCCATGCTTTTCATGATCTTATGTTCTTCCTCCATGTCAGGATAAGTGATATTTATTTTAAGCATAAATCTGTCTATCTGGGCCTCCGGCAAGGGGTACGTGCCTTCCTGTTCTATCGGATTCTGCGTTGCCAATACCAGAAACGGCTCCTCCAATTTGAATGTTGTTTCTCCTATGGTGACCTGTCTTTCCTGCATCGCCTCTAAAAGCGCGCTCTGGACTTTTGCGGGTGCCCTGTTTATCTCATCAGCTAAAATTATGTTGGCGAATATAGGGCCTTTCTTCGTGGTGAAACTCCCGTCTTTCGGATTATATACCAACGTGCCTATTAGATCGGCGGGCAACAGGTCGGGCGTAAACTGCAACCTCTGGAATTTCGTCTTAATCGTTCTGGACAGCACCCGTACCGACATCGTCTTGGCCAAACCCGGGACCCCTTCTATCAAAATATGGCCGTTGGCAAGCAGGCCGACGAGAAGCCTCTCGACCAAATATTTTTGTCCGACAATCACTTTTCCTATTTCCATCTTAAGCGCCTCGACAAACGCGCTTTCCTTTCTTACCTTTTCGTTAATAGCGGTAATACCTTCCGACATTATGACCTCCTTTATTTTAAAATTTCAGCTTATGATTACATTGATTTTTGAAAAAAATTGCGGCGATTCTCTCGTAGAACCGAATAGAACCGACGGAGGGAAAAACACCTGTTCACTGCCGGAAATCAATCCTCACCTCTAAATCCCCCTTCAGGCGAGAAACCCCTGTTTGTCTTGCGCGTGCCAACCGATTTGCCGCACCCCATGCAGCGATAATCGTGGAGATTGCCGTCCGGCAGTATCAAAAGCAGATTTTCCTTTACCGGCATGGACTGCCCGCAGTTATCGCAATAAAGGTGTGTGGCTTGAAATTTTTCGAATTGTCTCATTGCCGCTTACCATGACATTATCTAAGGATAGAATTGCGCTACTTCGTCTCTTCTTTCTTCTTTTTTTCCTGTTCGTCTAAATTGAAATCCTCCATTTCATGCCAGATCCCATCAGCCAGATTAAGCCTCCACGACCTTCCCGTAAACCTATTGTATTTCACGACGCCGTTTCCGACAGTGAACAACGCGTATTTCGGAATGACTAAATAAGCCCCTGCTGCCAGAAACACAATAGCTACGACGATAGTGATTATTCTCCTCATATCCATCCTCCTATGCGCTTTTTATAGGGTTTCAAAAATTATCGATTTTATGAAGGCTGACTTTTTCACGTTAGACTTTTTGAAGCTCCACGGGCTTACACCCGTGGAATCTCCACCTTCGCTTCGGCGAAAATCTCGCCGAAGCGAAATTCCTTTGCTATCCATCCCCACCCTTACAGGTGGGGAATTTCGCGAAGGCGGATTAAACTCAGAATTATACCTCATAAATGTGCCTTTTCCTCTTTATTAAAAT
The DNA here is from genome assembly GCA_001804045.1 of Omnitrophica bacterium RBG_13_46_9. GTDB lineage: Bacteria > Omnitrophota > Gorgyraeia > JABMRN01 > RBG-13-46-9 > RBG-13-46-9. The sequence continues at coordinate 5,465 of MHFD01000012.1, read as the reverse complement.
TAATATCGCCAAGGTCGCTTTCCCTGAACCACCGGTCTTTGTCGCGCGAAAGTTTTCCTTTGTGTCCGGCATGGCGCTCAAGCAACCCGTAGGATATATATGAAATCCCAGATTCTCAAACCTGCGAAACCCCTCCCACCAGCCCCGTCGGGCACGTATCAGGCGTATGCCGAGAACAGCAACGATAAGGATCATCGCTCTATTCATTGCGAGATTTGCGGAATTCATTAACCCCTTAAGGCTTTTCCATATGAAATTTGGCATCATTTTTTTAACAGGATTCTCATTGTTTACCCAAATAAATCAGAAAATTGTCTCTTATGCACCTTAATATATACATATCCGCTTCAAATTGAGTTCTTATCCTAAGGAGCGTATCGTAGGCTATGACCTGCAAACAGCTGACATTTTCACTTTCCTTATATTCCAGCAACATCAGGTAAGCGCTGTCCAGAGCGGGGGGCAGGGCGGTAGCTAAAGCCTGTTCTTCACCATAATTTTCCCGCAGGCGAGTCTTGAAATCCGCGTCCCCTTCGCCGGATCTCAGCCTTTCAAGGAGGCCAATCTCATCATTTATCAGTTTTAAGTAATAACTTAATACATCCGAGACCGACTCAAAACCCCTTTTTATCTTATACTGAAAACCCGTCAGGCCGTATGTATTGCGGAAGTTTTCATCCATGGTGGGCTTAGACTGCCAAAAACTCATGAATTCTTTATCATAGACGAACTCGCTATCATCGCTGGAGAAATCTTCTGAAAAATCCCATATCTTCTGCAAATTCAAAATATCCGGGAGGCTAAAGGTAAGCTCGCTTAAGTTGGCCATTTTTATCTTCTCGACTAATAGATCGATCGCTTCGGTTTTGTGTTCTTTAAGTCTTTTTCTAAACATCTCCACTCCCGTCCTGCTACTCAATAATTCACGAAACAACTCATGGATCTCATAGCTTTCTTCCCAGGCTTTTTTTCTGGCCCTGGCCACCCCAAGCAAGCCTTTTATCTTTTCCTGTGACAGTTCTTCGTAGGTAGTCCCCTTCCCTTCGGTTTGGGTTTTCTTTTCAGGCATTGACAATATCTTCCAAACCTCGATTTGGAATGCCACCGAGAAAGAGGTTGCCTCTGTCCCGGAAAACACTGTAAGCTCAAGCTGGCTAGTGCCTTCGACAAGAAGTGAAGTAGGGATCTCTGTCTCCAAGGTAGTCGTTGACCCGGGGTCTATCGGCGGAAGTTTACCCGAAGCAATAAGAACGCTGACATCTTTTTCACGGATCTCCCATCGCCCTCCCGTAGAGGCACGGGTCCCTATATTGCGAATAGTGGCTGTAAGCCCCGACGAATCACCCATGAGCACTTTCCGGGGAGACGTGTTTATCGAGGTAATGGATAAAACGCTCGGCACCTTTGTCACGTTGAAGAACTTCCGCACGCAAAACTCCTCATCATAACCTACTTTTGGTTTTATGGCGAAACTTGTTATGTGAGCGCCTGGCGAGGGTATCCATTCGACCGCCTGCGGTGGGAAAAGGACCGACCCCCTGGGCGGAATTGCGACTCCCTCGAATTTGCCTAGGCTAACGTGTCCTGCCTTGCCGGGATCTACAGCTATCTCAACTGTATATGACCCCTCCAGCAGCTCGCTATTGCCTTTATTGTGTATTCTGCCCTGGATCAGCACCTTTTTAACAGAGTCATCGGAGTCCTTAATCTCCTGCAAATCTATGTCTTCATCTGTCATTACAAGCGACTCTACGGGTGTATCGGCGCTTTTTATGTGCACCCCCATCTCCGTCTTCCCCCCTCCGGGTGAAACCATGCATCCGATTTTATGACCGCCGGGAATGCAATCCCACTGGAAATAAAACGATTTGCACTTACCGGGCTCAATACTTCCAAGGTCGCACTCCTTTATGTATATATCATCGACGTGCAATAAAACCTTTGTCGTATCCGGAGAAGTTATATTTCCGTCATTATGAAGGTCTCCGATGATATATAGCGTGCCCCCTTCCTTTCGATCTCCCGCTATCTGGGTATCGTCGTGAAAAGAGAGTCTCGCTTCCCCCGGAACCTCCGCGAACCTGACTATTGCGCTATTATTACCGGTGTCGGAATCCTGGGATGCCGCACTCGGTTTGATTTCGACCATGATTTCGTATGTTTTATCAGGTTTGGGACGCAAGCTTTTTGGGAAGACCTTTTCGCTATTTGCCGGTATTGCCTTATCTTGTTTTATCTTATCCAGTTCCACCCATTTACCATTAAGCCTTTCATAAATAATAAGCTCAACCCCCCCTGCCGGCACCTCTTTATTGCCTATGTTATGTATCTTCACAGAGATCTCGGTCGGCTGATTTATTTCAGGGGGCGAAGGCTTGAAAGAGATATCATTTGCGGATAGCGTAAGTTCCGGACTTTCCAGCTTTATATTCCTCAAAATAATTGGATTCAATATATCGACTACCTGACTTTTATCCGGTACGTCCAGGACGATCTTTATCTCATGGCTGCCCGGCGTAGCTTTCCAGGCCTTAACTGCCCATCTGGTATGCTTCCTTCCGGCATTAAGCCGCCCCTCAAGGACAATCCCCGAATCCTGACCGTCTATCCAGAGTCTTGCTTCATAGTCACTGAGCATATCGGACTCTCCGATATTCTTTACTTCCAGCCCTATATTTATTACATCATTGGTCTTAAGCTGAGCTTCCGGAGGAGTGATGGATATGCCTTTAAGGTCAAGGCAAGGGGGCGTTAATTTGTGGACGACCGGCCCTTTCATCTGTTCCGATTCGACATGCCTGCCGGTTACTGTTTTTAGCCCAAATTTAAAATTGTAATAACCCGGCGGGAGTTTCGTCTGATAAATAAAAATCTTGCCTTCTAAATAATTCTTGTCATTTGGGTCGTATTCTTCTAATTCGCGGATAGGCTCATTAAGCCCCGGCCCGATACGGATAAACCTGTTATCGCGGCCCGGCTTTACGGCCTCATTCAAGGGGTCGTAGAGCGTAACGAAGAACTTAAAGAGAGTATCGGGTGTACCGCTCGGGGGGGTGAAGTTGATATTATTGAGCCTGAGCCCGGCCAGACGCTTGGTTTGTTCATCTTCGCCGCCGGTAAAGGCCTCGGAATTCGTGACATAGCCAATGCCCGGGATGCTTGGAGTGCATTTAACTATCTGGTAGGACCCTATATTTCCTTTAGGTCCCGGCTGGATGGCTTCCGCTGACACGCTTACAGTGCTTTTATCGACCGGCAGCGTCACAGTCTTTGTGGTCCGGAACAATACGCCGGATTCCGACTTAAGTAACGTGTTTTCCGGGATTGTTATAACCGTGCGGACACTGGGCTCTTTTACAAAAGTAACGGTGCCCTGGGCCTTATTGTCTTGTGAGCCAAAGCTGACCGAAAGAAAGCATGCAAAAAGAAACGCCGTCAGCGTTATGAGTTTGATGAAATTTTTACTCATAATTCGTTTTTTCCTATGAGCTATCAGCTATTAGACATGAGCTAACCCATCGTCCTTCGTAATGTGCGCCTGTAAACATCGAAGGTTCCTTAAGGTTGCGTTTTCGTTGTATTATAGTTTTTCCCGTTTTATGTTGCATAGGTTGCAGATGTTGCTTATATATTATCAAAAGTTTCTTGATGTTTCTTGATGTTGCTTAAGGTTTCTTAAGGTTGCTTTTTCGTATTTGCAACCTCCAGAAACTTTAAGAAACCTCCCGCAACCTCCCGAAACTTCCCCTATGACCTATGAGCTATGAGCCATGAGCTAATATATCGAATCGTCCATCGTCCAAGCGAGCGAAGCGAGCGGACGTCCCACGTAGCGTGCTATAACCATACATGCAACCTCCCGAAACTTCCTATAACCTAACGTGCTATATCGAATCGTCCTTTCGTCCCAGCGACCCAGCCCTTTCAGTGGAACAGTGCTTTGACAGAAAGGGCTGGGGAGCGGACGTCCCACGTCCTACGTCCCACGTAACGAGCAAAAAGTTAATGCCCCTCCTCTTCGACCGCTTCTTCCAGATCCTTTCCTTCGCTGTTCCTAAGATATTCAATATAGTTCTGTATTTTAGCTTCATCGACACCCGCTAAACGGTTTTTGATTACAAGCAGCACATAGTACATGGGTATGGCCGTATTTTTGTCATCGGAGTAAAATTCATCGATGCTTTTTATTATTTCGCTCGTCTGCGGGCAGTTCTCCGTGGAAGTGGGCAATGTGTTATATACGTTATCTCTATCTTTGCCCTCCGGTATGAAATGCAAGGCTATCCCCATTACACCGTCTTCAAAGCCAAATAAATAGAATGCTTTTTCTCTTTCCGTAAGCTGTTTCCAAACAAAGCCGTCTATCAACCCTCTTCCGAAATATTTCGCCTCGAATTTATTTTCAGCGGACCCGCCGGTGCTATTTTCGTCCAAAGCATAGCCGCCGGGTGAGGATAGAAACAATGCTAGGATGGATATGACAAGCGTCTTCATTGGCTTCTCCTTTTTACTCTTTAGTGTCGTGTCTTTTAATTCGACATCTAGCGATTTCGCCGAATAGCAAGATTGGGCCCCAGACTCCTGCCACGATAGCCGTATCTTTATATTAAAATGCTATTATCTCTAAAATTATACTCCTAAAAATAATCCGCCTCAAGTATTATTATCTGGGTTATATAGTAATATATAAGCTCTTAGCTCGTAGGTGGTAGGTAATAGGTTATAGGTAGTAGGGGTATTCGTTACGTAGGACGTTAGACGTGGGACGTGGGACGATTCGATATGGCACGTTAGGCCGAACAACCTCCCCAGCCTACGAGGTTGGACCTTAACCAGTTCCGGGACTGCGCGGTCTCGGGACCGGCAATAATCATATTAACGTTCAGGCGTATTTGTTATTTCTTAGATAGCCTGCGTCTAGCCTATCTTTTTCTCTGCCGGTAGATTCTTTATTTTTGATGAGGTTTTCTTTAGAAAGGAAGGGAATTTTTATATTCTCAACTGCAATTTCCTCTTTTGTTTCGTAAGCTGTTTGGAAGTCAACTCCATCTATGTGAGTTATAATATCGATTCGGCGAGGAGGCACGCCTATTTGGAAAATAATTCCTTTTTCGCTGAAAGTATTTTTTGTGATATCAGAAAGAGGGGTCCCGAAAATAGTAAGGGACTTATATATCCTCTTTGAATTTTCCGTTGATGCTTCTACCCATATGTCAAGATCACCCGTAGCCCTAGGATAACCATACGCCCCCATGGCATATGCCCCGACAATAAGGAATTTCACCTTATTGTCTAATAAGTTTTGTAGCATTTCTTTGTAGTCTTCGTTTAACATGCTCCGATCCTCGTAATGACCATAGCTCTGCTGTTAGCTCCCAAATAAATGAGATTCTATTTTTCGGAGGCCCTTCCATAAAAGAGTCGTCCGCTTTGGACATTTTTTTTAAAAAGACGCGTCTTTTATC
>MHFD01000011.1:9935-12172 GCA_001804045.1 Omnitrophica bacterium RBG_13_46_9 | reverse complement strand
CAAATTTCGCGAGGAGCTCGACTGTTTCATTTCCCTTATAGAGTCTATCGCAGGTCTCGATATTGTCCTTGAATCTCTGAGCGGCCTCCTTTGCGCTTTTCGTTGCGGGTGAAAGGTCAAAGCTTATTACCTCGTCGTACCCGATTTCCGCCAGATACGCAAAGAGTGCCTGTATATCAGCGGCGTGTTCGGCGCCGATATTAAGGTCCTGGTCCGCGTTAGTTATGGCCCGCGCCTTGCCAGTGGTATACGCTTCGAAATCATAGTTGTCGTTCGCGTGGATCCAGAATTTTATTCCAATTCTATGCAGACATTTTGCCCATGCCGCAAGACCGCTTATCTGCCTGTCCTGAATGTCGGGAACGGATGAATCGGCGAGGATCTGGTGCGAAAGGTCCATAATAATCCCGAAATTCTCTACCGGCGCATGGTTTTCTTTAAGCTCAAAGTAAAGATCCACTGCCTGGTCGATATCGTAAATAATCGGTTGCGTTTCGCCTATTTTTGAGAGCGGTACCGGCTCGATAGTCAGCATGACACCCTTTTCATGGGCATATTCAAGGCAGACCTTTAATGTATCGACGAATATTTCAAAACGCTCCTTGCGCTCTGCTTCGGTCACCATGTCAAGTCCGGGCCAGAGGTTTACCTTCGGACACTCGGCCATCACGGCAAGGTCTATCGTCTGCTTTACGAGATCGACCGCTTTTGCGCGTTCTGCCGAATCCCTTGAGGAGAGAGCTCCCTTCTTCGGGTCAAAATCCCTGAATATCTCTGGACTTATCGTCGCGATCCTCACACCGTAACTGTTGAGGAGTTTCATGACTCCCGGCAGGCTTCTCTTCGTCAGTTCGTGATTAGGCCCGTGCATCTCGACACCGGTAAAGTGAAGACCTGCCTTCTCTGATTCTTCGAGGAACTCTCTTAAGAACGGTATCGCGTTTTCCACGCTTGCTCTCTTTTCGGGCTTGATCCCCGATACGCCGAAGTAATAGACATTTTGCGGGAACTTCTTATTTTCCCCCATCGCATAATCGCGGGTTTTAAGATTCGTATCAAGGTCAACAATAGTCATCTGCAGGGGCTCGAACTTTTTCCTGAAACTGTCGTGCCGGACGGGTTTCTGGAAATCTCCCAACGCTTCCTGATATCGTCTCGATACTTCGTTTGTTCCGCCGGGAAGTATCGGCAACCCAAGCATGACTCCGATTTCGTGTGCCAAAACAGAATCGACAAAACTGGTAGCTTTTTCTCTATAAGCTGTCAATACGTCGGTTTCGTTCATCATTGCGTCAAAAAGGTTTTCCGGCAGGAATACGTGGACGGCGTAATTGCTTGAGTGCGCCCAAGGGCGCTCTATAAGATGGGGGATACCGTCTTTATCAGGCACGGTGACCGCCCGCAACATGCTCTTGACCGCATCGGTCTCTCTTACGATGAAAAATCCCCTCTCTTCGATCGGTTTTAATCCGTTTGCCGGAGGTTCTACTGTTATGCCAAGAGTATTCAGTAGGCCTCTAACTGTCTCTTTATAGTTGAAGACCTGCGCTTCGGGCGTCATGGCAAGGCCGTTATCATGCGCAAACCGGAGAACGCTGTCGATATTCGTTTCCTGCTGGATATAGCGGTTGATCGCCGCGCGGTCGGTTTTATTTCGTTCCGGAACGCCGTCGCGCCGGGCCCATGTCTCGATAGCGTTTCTTTTCTCTTTGAATTCTTCTAAAGTAAGGCATCCGAAAACGGAATATCCAGCGTCGTCGGATTTTATTGTCGAAAATATAAATGTATAGTCGCTTCGCACGCCTCTTTTTGTCACTGATACCGGGATAGCGAATATGTGGCGCTCGAGATGCTCTACCTGATTGAAATAGAGGTTGATAGCGGCGGGCTCATGGCTCGGGGCAGTATCTTCTTTTGTCTTTTCCTCCTTTAGATACTCGGCTTTCAGCAATGCCTCGCTGAATCTTTCTGCGCTATCCGCATTGCTTATTCCTCCATCTGTCAGTTGATTTATCTTGTTTAGATATAGAATGAGTTTCATTTCGGCAAGCGCGAGGTTCTTGTGGTGGGCATCGCCGAGGTCGCCGAATTTTAGGGCAGGATTTAAGTTGTCATTTCGGTGGATAGGGTTCTCCGGCGTAATATCTAGCCCATAAGAGCTATTACTATATAATAAGCATATAATAGCTATAAGCGAAATTGTTCTACGCAATTTTCTCTCCTATTATGTACCTATT
>MHFD01000011.1:6188-9850 GCA_001804045.1 Omnitrophica bacterium RBG_13_46_9 | reverse complement strand
GTGTCACAGCATTGTAAAATTAACCTACATTTTTCATCTTTAACAACACTTTCGAAAACTGTTTCAGGCACACTTGTTGAAAATGATTTATTGATACGGGTAGGCAAAAAAAACAAGGCGAGTTAAGTTAAAAACTTAACTCGCCCTATTTAATTCGTTAACTTGCTAACCGGTGAACCGGCTAACTATTAATACATCCCGCCTGCCGGTGGCATCCCAGCACCTGCCATTGAGGAAGCTTTCTCCTCTTCAGGTATATCGCTGACAAGGGCCTCCGTTGTTATCATGAGACCCGCGATGCTGGACGCGTTTTGAAGCGCGGTCCGCGTAACCTTGGTCGGGTCAATAATGCCGGCTTTAATCATATCCTCGAATTTATCTTTCTCGGCATTATATCCGACGTTTATCGCTTCGGAAACCACTTTTTGAATGACAATGGATCCTTCCTGGCCCGCATTTTCAGCAATCTGCCTTAAGGGTTCTTCGAGCGCTCTCTTTACAATGGATACGCCTATATTCTCATCACCCGCAAGCTTCAGATTTTCAAGGGCCTTCTTGCATCGTATAAGCGCGACACCACCACCTGGGACAATACCCTCTTCAACAGCTGCTCTCGTAGCGTGAAGGGCGTCCTCGACACGCGCTTTCTTTTCTTTCATCTCTGTCTCTGTCGCCGCTCCGACATTGATAACCGCTACTCCCCCGGAAAGCTTTGCAAGGCGTTCCTGCAGTTTTTCCTTATCGTAGTCGGAATCGCTGTCTTCGATCTGTTTCTTTATCTGTGAGATCCTTCCGTCTATCGTAGCCTGCTTTCCGGCGCCCTCAATAATAGTGGTGTTCTCCTTATCAACGGTCACCCGTTTGGCCTGGCCCAAGTCAGTCAGCTTTACGTTCTCGAGTTTTATCCCCAGGTCTTCCGTTATCGCTTTTCCGCCGGTAATGATTGCTATATCTTCAAGCATTGCCTTCCTGCGGTCACCGTATCCGGGGGCCTTTACCGCACAGCAGGAAAGCGTCCCTCTTATCTTATTGACGACCAGCGTCGCCAACGCTTCACCTTCCGTCTCTTCTGATATTATGAGCAGAACTCTTCCCGTCTTGGCTATCTGTTCCAATAGAGGTATCATGTCCCGCATGCTCGAAATCTTCTTTTCATGGATCAGTATATAAGGATTTTCCAACACCGCTTCCATCCTCTCCGCGTCAGTCACGAAATAAGGTGAAAGATACCCCTGGTCAAACTGCATGCCTTCGACCACCTTGGTTGTCGTATCGATGGATTTGGCCTCTTCTACGGTGATTACGCCGTCCTTGCCGACCTTATCCATTGCATCGGCTATCTGGTCTCCGATGATCCTGTCATTGTTTGCCGCGATGGAAGCGACCTGCGAGACTTCTTTCTTGTCTTTTAGATTGATGGGCTTGGAAAGCTTTCTAAGCTCGTCAACTACTGCTTCTACTGCTTTGTCGATTCCCCGCTTTAACGACATGGGATTTGCGCCCGCTGTCACGTTTTTAAGGCCCTCTCTGAAGATTGCCTCGGTCAGGATTGTGGCTGTGGTTGTGCCGTCGCCTGCGGTGTCGGACGTCTTCTCAGCCACTTCTTTAACCATCTGGGCGCCCATATTCTCGTACGGGTCCTTTAGTTCTATCTCTTTGGCAACCGTTACGCCGTCTTTTGTAACGGTGGGAGAACCGAATTTTTTATCAAGCACAACGTTTCTCCCCTTAGGCCCCAATGTTACCTTAACGGCATTGCTTAGCTGCTCTACGCCTTTTAGTATGGCGCGGCGCGCCTCTTCGTTGAACAATAGTTGTTTCGCCATTTTAACTACCTCCTCCTATTTACTTACACGTCAGTTTTAAATTCTGGATTAAAAGTATGTTAAAACTGACTGTTCTGAAATACTAGTTAACAATTGCCAGCACATCCTCTTCTTTCAAAATCAGGTACTCTTTGTCGTCAACGGTAATTTCGGTACCGGAATATTTGCCAAACAGAATTTTGTCGCCTGCCTTAAGCTCCAGTGGAACCTGCTTTCCGGTATCAGATACTTTTCCCTTTCCAACAGCCACTACCTTTGCTTCCTGCGGCTTTTCCTTCGCTGTGTCAGGAAGAACGATGCCTCCTTTTGTCCTGTCTTTCGCCTCTAAGACTTCTACCAAAATCCGATCTCCCAATGGTTGAATCTTCATGCTTCTTACCTCCTTCTTTTCTTTGTTTATTTAGTTTTTGTAAAAATTAGCACTCTTTAGTCTAGAGTGCTAACAAATGGTTAATTATACAGAAATGCCGTGTTTTGTCAAGTATTTTTTTGGAGGTCTCGCTAAAAACTTTTAATTTTAGTTCACAGACCTCTGATTACGTAGATTATAAAAGATTACAGAGATTACCCGCGTAGATTAAGTAATTGCTGTAATCTATTTTTTGCTATTTCCGGGAATTCTCTATATCGGGACTAAAAAGTTTTGGAGAGCAGATAGAGGCCTTTTAAAGAAAGGTCGGGGTCCGACTTTCTCATTGACCGGGCGTAGTATCCTATAAGCGGGGCATCTCCTCCAGTGGCAATAACCTTTATATCTATACCTATCCTTTTCCGGAATAGTTCAATAAGTTTCTCGCAAATAGCGCTGTACCCGTAAATCATCCCATTTCTTATGCTTGAAGCCGTATCTTTACCTATAAAAGAGCGTGTCTTTTTAAGGTATGTCCGCGGCAGTAAAGCCGTTCTTTCATATAAAGATTCCAAAGACATTTTTATGCCCGGTAGGATAAGACCACCCAGGTAGACACCTTTTCTGGAGACAGCGTCAAATGTCACGGCCGTCCCAAAGTCAATTATTAACACAGGTAATCCATAAAACGATTTTGCCGCAAAGGCGGTTATTAACCTATCCTGCCCTATCTGTCTTTTATTGTATTCGCATTTTAAAGGGACTCTGATATTCTCACCCACTATAAGAATAGGGGTTCTTCTAAAATTCTTTCCAAGTTCATGCCTCACCTTTGAAAGCGCCTCAGGAACCACCGAAACAATGATAATCTTCTCTACTTCACCTGCCTCCCGGACTTTCTTACAAAGCGGACCAATGTCCGTTTTTACTGTAAGCGTAGAAAATCTACGCCGTATTGCACCGTATTTGTCTATTATCGCAGCGTTTATGTTCGTGTTTCCTATGTCGGCCGCCAGAATCATGCTTTTTGCCTCACAACTATTTTATTGGGTAACAGTTATATTTAAAGCTAATACATTCCAAATTCGAGACCCTAAACCCTCTTCAAGTAATAGCTCCAGACAGATTATCTAACCAGCTCGACATCCCCGCTTAAAAATGCCTCCTGTAAACCATTATCCAGCCTTAAGACAAGCGCGCCCGTCTCGTTGATATCAACCGCATGGCCATAAAATTTTCTTTTACCGCTTGTTGTCACGCTGACACGCCGCCCCAGAGTGCAGGAATAGCTCTTCAGCTCATCCCGTATGGCAGGCGAAAATCCACTTCCCTTAAATTTCACATATTCTTTTTCTAACATTTGAAGTAACAGTCTGATCACATCCACTCTGGAGAAATCTGTCTTAAATTCCGCCTTGAGGGATGTCCCGCCCTCTGGAAGTGACCCGATAGGGGTATTCACATTTATTCCTATACCCAAAATAACA
>MHFD01000011.1:0-6090 GCA_001804045.1 Omnitrophica bacterium RBG_13_46_9 | reverse complement strand
GTGCCCCTTTCTGTGCCAGCTCATAAGCTATGTCATTCGTCGAACCCACGGTCTCGTAGAAATGTATTTCCTTACCCATAATATCTGTATTCAGATTCCACCTTATCTCGGGAACGAGTATTTTATCCGGGATCTGAAGCAATTTATAACCGAGATGGGGCACTGCCTCTATTATGTAACCTGTCTCTCTCAGCTTTTCAATATGCTTCCACAGCGCTTGTCTGGAAATGCCTAAAGAGCGGCTTATTTCCTCGCCCGAAAGAAAATTATTCTCATCCCTTTTGAAGAGCTCTAATATTTTGTCGTCCGTATCCATGATTTGCTCATATTTATCGGATTTCCGGTATCGGCTCTCTACCATCAGTCACAAGCGTCCGATGGCTCGAAGTTAGAAAGCTGATAGCTATGCTATTTTTTGATCTTCTTCTTAAGCGCCTTTACCTGATCCCTAAACACTATTGCTTTTTCAAATTGAAGATTTCTTGCGGCTGTAAGCATATCTTCTTCTAGCTGAGCTATGATATTCCTCAGTTCATATTCATCATCGTATTCACCGGTGACATCTTTTATAAGATCTCTTGCCTTCCTATATGACTCTATACTCTCTTTGACGGCTTTTTTGATTGTCGTAGGAGTTATGTGATATTTGCGATTAAATTCTATCTGAAGCTCCCTTCTCCTGTTAGTTTCTTCGATTGCGCGCCTCATCGATTCCGTTATGTTATCCGCATACATTATAACCGTTCCGTTCACATTGCGGGCGGCCCTTCCCGCTACCTGTATCAAAGAGGTGTGACTTCTGAGAAACCCCTCCTTGTCGGCATCTAAAACAACTACCAAAGATACCTCCGGCAAATCAAGCCCCTCTCTCAACAGGTTTATCCCCACGAGGCAATCGAATTTTTTAAGCCTCAGGTCACGTAAAATCTCCACTCTCTCTATGGCGTCTATTTCCGAATGTAGGTACCTTACCTCTACCCCCATCTCTTTCAGGTACTCCGTCAGCTCTTCCGCAAGACGTTTTGTCAATGTCGTTACCAGTGTCCTCTCTTTCTTCGCGGCGCGCTTTTTTACCTCTTCAATAAGGTCATCCACCTGGTTTTCTGTCTTCCTCACCACAATAGGCGGATCGAGAAGCCCCGTAGGGCGTATGATTTGCTCGACCACGCTTGCGCTTTTAGACAACTCATATTCGGTTGGCGTCGCCGAAACAAAAATAATCTCTCCTGTTATTTCCATAAACTCTTCAAATTTAAGCGGCCTGTTATCGAGGGCGCTGGGTAACCTGAAACCGTACTCAACCAGCGTCTCTTTGCGCGATCTATCTCCATTATACATTCCCCTTATCTGTGGGATCGTCACGTGAGATTCGTCTATTATGGTCAGAAAATCGTCCGGAAAGTAATCAATAAGACACCAAGGCCTTGATCCGGCTTGTCTGCCTGACAGATGCCTCGAATAGTTCTCTATGCCATTGCAGTATCCGAGTTCCTGGAGCATCTCGAGGTCAAACCGCGTCCTGGTTTCGAGCCTCTCCACCTCCAGCAATTTGTTCTGAGACCTAAACTTTGCCAGCTGTTCCCGCAATTCTTCCCTGATCGAGGCTATCGCCTTTTCGATTTTTTCCTCTGAGGTGACAAAATGCTTCGCCGGATAGATCGCCACCTTATCCTGCGCGGAAACGGTCTTACCGGTAACAGGATCCACCTCTTTTATTGTTTTGACCTTGTCAAAATCTAATTCTATCCTATAAGCTACCTCCAGATAAGCGGGGAAAATTTCCACCACATCGCCCCTTACTTTGAATTTTCCGCGCTGAGATTCATAATCATTCCGCTCATAACGGATATCGACCAGTTTCTTCAAAAAGTCGTCCCTGGTAAGCCTATCGCCTTTAGTGATAACGACAAACATTTCCGCGTAGTCCTCCGGCGACCCAAGCCCATATATGCATGAGACACTGGCTACGATTATGACATCTTCCCTGGACATAAGCGAACTTGTGGCGGAAAGCCTCAGCCTGTCGATATCATCATTGATAGAGGCGTCCTTCTCTATATAGACATCTGTCTGCGGAATATACGCCTCCGGTTGATAATAATCATAATAACTTACAAAATACTCTACGGCGTTTTCCGGAAAGAATTCTTTAAATTCCGCGTAGAGCTGCGCGGCGAGTGTCTTGTTGTGGGACACAACAAGGGTGGGTTTATTGATCCTTTCGATAACATTGGCGAGTGTGTATGTTTTTCCGCTGCCCGTAACACCTAGAAGCGTCTGAAAGCGTTCCCCCTTTTTTAGTCCCCGAAAAAGACGATCTATCGCTTCGGGCTGGTCGCCTTTTGGCTTATATTCGCTGACTAGTTTAAACTTGCGCATTAACTGTTATTTCGCTTGCTGCGGCACCGGATTAGCGGATTTCTCAGCTTCTTTTTTTGAAACTTGATGCAAAGGTATCTTGCCCTTTTGGATCTTGGGCATCTGTTTGACCATGCCTTGGGTTTTCCATACCGGCCCAAACGTTTTCATTTTGTATAGACTAAGCCCCATATTCACCCATACCGTAACGATTGAAACCGCGATCAATATAACTATCCATTGTCGGAACTTTTCTGGCGTCATGAGTCACCCCCTTATTTCCAAACTCATATCGACCGATTTAACCGAATCTGTCAGTGAACCTATCGAAATTCTGTCCACCCCCGTTTTGGCGTATTCTTCGACATTATCTATGTTTATACCCCCGGACGCCTCCAAAATCGGAACTTGTCCGGCGCTTATTTTATTTCTTAACTCGACAGTTTTTTTCACCTCCTCCGCCGACATATTATCAAGCATGATAATGTCCGGGTTCTGCGCTAACATATCCTCGAACTGTTCCATGTTCTGAACCTCAACCTCTATCATCACATCACCGGTAATCTTCTTTCTCAAGTCGCTGATAAAATTCTTGCGTCCGCTTATCCCTGCTGCCTTAATGTGATTATCTTTCACAAGCACCTGGTCCCACAGGCCAAATCTGTGATTGCAGCCTCCCCCGACCTCTACGGCGTATTTTTCCAGATACCTCAAAAGAGGGTATGTCTTGCGGGTGTCGTAGATTTTAACGCCGTACTTTTCGGCTTTCTGCACAAACATATTGACAGTAGTGGCTATGCCGCTTAAAAAGCATAAGAAATTGAGTATTGTCCGCTCGGCTGATAGGATGGCTTTCGCATGGCCCTCTACAAAAGCGACCTCTTTCCCGGTACAAATATGCTGCCCGTCACTGGCCTGGGGCTTGAATCTTACGCTATAATCCACGGTATTTATAATCCATTCCGCAATATCTATGCCGCAAAGAATACAGTCTTCGTTGGCGACAACTGAGGCTTTGACGCTTTCCAGCTTCGGGATGGTGTTCATTGTCGTAATATCGCCTATCCCGATGTCCTCTTTCAGGGCAGCTTTTATTATTTTTAATGTTCTGGTTTTGTCGAGTTCCATTTTTTGAAGTGTGAAATCCAAAAAAGCTTATAAATCACTAAAGCCCGACACATCCCTTAAGCTTTTCTATCTCGTCTTTAGTAAGAGGCCTGATCTCCCCCTCTTTTAATCCCTTCAATCTCAAGGAACCGTACGCTATGCGTTTTAAACCCACGACATCGTGTCCGACAGCCTTAAACATCCTGCGTACTTCTCTTTTTATCCCCTCCCGCATGGTGACTATAAGGACTGTGCGGCGGGGTGAGCTCTTCTTAAAAACGATTTTCTCCGCCATGACCGATCTCCCGTCAATGACGATGCCGTCTTTCAGGCGGAGAGCGCTCTCGCTTTTTACCCTGCCCTTCACCGTGACCTCGTACACCCTATCAACCCTAAACCTGGGATGTGTCAGCCGGTAGGTCAGGTCGCCATCGTTAGTTAAAATAATTAGCCCTGTCGTATCTTTGTCAAGCCGCCCTACCGGATACAGCCTAAGTTCTTTTTCTGATATGTAATCTGTAACTTTCTTCCTGTCGCGCTCGTCCCCGGCGGTCGAAATCACGCCGGCAGGCTTATTTAGGACATAATAGCTCTTTTTGTTTTCAAAAAAAACCGGCTTATCATCAAGCGTGATTCGGTCTTCGGAAATATTTATGTGAAACCCTTTCTCATTGACAACGTTTCCGTTTATCTTTACGTGACGGGATTCGATGAGCCTGGCGGCTTTTCGCCTGCTCGCTATACCTGCTTTACCGAGGGCGGCATCCAAACGCATTTTCATTTGTAAGTTATTTATGTCGACATCAACTTAGACGGTATAGCCCGCATACGCGCATCACAGACTGCTGAGGTTTTTCCTTAACGAGCTTACTTCCGCTTTTATGGATTCCTTTCTATCCCTTGCTTTCTGGACAACATCTTCGGGCGCCTTGGAGATAAATCCTTTATTCCTCAGTTTGCCTTCCACTATTTTAAGTTCGGCCAGAAGACCGTCGAGTTTATCCTCCAGACGTTTCTTTTCCTTATCTATGTCTATGATACCCGCAAGCGGAAGGAATATCTCTGTATCCTTTATAACCGCGACTGCCGAATGCCTGGGCTTTTCTATTTTCTCTGATATATTCAAATTTCCTATTCGCGCAAGCTTGGTTATATAAACGGCGTTTTCGCTCAAGACCGAATGTACCGTCTTTTTCGCAGCTTTTATAAAAACGTCCACATGTTTATTGTGCTCTATATGCCAGCTGGCCCGCAGATTTCTGATCGCTTGGATGACATTTATCAGAAGCCCCATCTCAGAGTCGACCTTCTTGGAAATGAACTCTTTCTGCATATGCGGCCAGCTTGTTATCATGATAGAATCGCTGCCGTGTTCCCTCGGAAGCCGCTGCCATATCTCCTCCGTTATAAAAGGCATGATAGGATGAAGCAGCCTTAGGGATTTTTCCAACACCTTGCAAAGTATAATCTGGGTATGCTGCCGGTCTATGGAAAGTTTCGCGATCTCAAGATACCAATCGCAGAACTCATGCCATATAAATTCGTAAATCCTGTTTGCCGCGTCGTTTATCCTGTGTGATTCAATGGACCTGGTAAAATCCCCCAGCGCCTGATAGAGTCTGCTCAATATCCATTTATCGGCTAGACTAAGCGCAGGATCGCCGGCAAACTGACATAAATCCTTTTTTACCGCGTCCTCTTTCAGGTTCATGAGCACAAAGCGTGACGCGTTCCAAAGTTTATTGGCGAAATTCCTCCCGATTTCGAATTTCTGAGGTGACAGAAAAACATCCTGGCCCTGGGCGGTAATAGAAATTATGCTGAACCTCAGGGCATCGCTCCCGAACTGATTTATTACTTCGATAGGGTCGATTATGTTT
The DNA here is from genome assembly GCA_001804045.1 of Omnitrophica bacterium RBG_13_46_9. GTDB lineage: Bacteria > Omnitrophota > Gorgyraeia > JABMRN01 > RBG-13-46-9 > RBG-13-46-9. The sequence goes on along the minus strand of MHFD01000011.1, from coordinate 745 downwards.
CCTAACGATTTTGACATTTTAGTGCCGGTATCGTCCCTGACTGTCCCATGGATATAGACGTCCCGGAACGGTATGTCTTTCATGAATTCGATGCCGATCATCACCATCCTTGCCACCCAGAAAAATATAATCTCCTGTGCGGTAACAAGGATATTTGTCGGGTAAAAATATTTTAACTCGGCTTTCTGCTTTCGGCTATTCCCGCCTTTGGCGGGATCCCGAAGAACTTCACTTGAAGAATCATCATTCGGGACAGTTTTCGGCTCTTTCTCCCCCGCTGATGGCTGATGGCTGATGGCTGATGGCTGCTCAAACGGCCATCCAAAAGTAGCAAACGGCCATAACCACGAACTGAACCACGTATCAAGCACATCCGAATCCTGTTCGATTTCAGTCGAGCCGCACTCAGGGCACTTCTCGGGTTTTGTTTTGGATACAATGATCCCGCGGTTTTCGGTCCCTGGTTTCTGTTTTCTGGTATTTCGGATTTCGGATTTAGGATTTCGGATTTTGTCATTGTTTAGGCACTGTTTACAATAATATACTGGTATACGGTGTCCCCACCAAATCTGCCGCGAAATGCACCAGTCCCTTATGTTCTCCATCCAATTCAGATAGACCTTTGTCCATCTGTGCGGATAGAATCTTATCTTTCCCCTCTTTACAGCTTCATCAGCCTTCACGGCAAGCGGCCCCATCCTAACAAACCACTGTTTTGAAAGCCGCGGTTCGATCATAGTATGGC
>MHFD01000010.1:6292-6356 GCA_001804045.1 Omnitrophica bacterium RBG_13_46_9 | reverse complement strand
TCTTCAGGCGCCAATCGTCAAGCAATAACGCCGCCATAAACGTGACCTTCCCGGTTACGGACGA
>MHFD01000010.1:229-6251 GCA_001804045.1 Omnitrophica bacterium RBG_13_46_9 | reverse complement strand
CCTGTTTAACTTTTAAATCTTTTATCTTGCCACTCTTTCCGAGAGTGTATAACGTTGAGGCCACAAACACTAACTTTGTCAAGCTCAAGGATATGCCTGCGTGTGGCGCCAATACTATCAGCGCGCCTATTCCGGCGGCCTTGACACCGAATCTGGTGACAGGCCTTCTGCTTCTCCATTTATCGGCGATGCTTTCGCGTGCATTAGCCGCAAATAATCTCGCTCTTTCTACAGCCGCATCTATCGCAGTCCTTCTGGCGCCCATGCTCTTCAGGACCTCAGCGGTAGATTCGCTTATAAGGCCCGCTTCTTTAAGCGCATCTTGTGTTAGACCGGTCCTCTTTACCAGTCTCTGCCCCTTTAGCGCCGAACCGGTCAATTTCCCTCTTAAGCTGTCTTCGGAGAACTTACCGCGCTTTGCTACGCCTGCGCCCGAAACATCCTCAAGGCTCGCTACCTTTGCCGCTTCTATTAGGATCGCCTTTCTTTCATTTTCATTTTCAGCAAGTTTTGCCGCCTTTCTCAAAATGGATACCGCCTGTAATACTTCGCGGCCGGATGCCTTAACTAGGCCGGAAATTATCAGTTCGCTCTTGGTAGCGCCGTCTTTCTTCACTATTAAATCGCCTGCCTGCAATAGAATCGTCTTTGTGTGTTCGCCGTTCATCTCATTCTTATCCAGGGCTCTGGCTATTTCGTGCGCTTTGGCGGCATAAGCGATATCGCCTTCCGATATAATCGTAGCGGTAATATAGAGTTCATAGGCCTCTTCCTGCTTGCCCTCTTTCGCCTTCTCTTCTGCAAGTTGCGCATAACGCGAAGCGTTCAAAAGCTCCGTGTTTTTCGCGTCATAATACTCTTTCGGTATTGCCGCGTGTTTTCTCAATGTAAGGATAGCGTCTTTTACTTCCTTCGTACGGGTGTCACCCTGTAAGAATCTCGCTATGGCGTCCTTTGCGTTAAGCCACATTCGGAAGAATATCGGGAATGCGGCAAATTCCTCGTCCGGCTTGTAAATACCTTTTTCCTTCATAATATCATAGATGCCTTTTATCGATAATTCCGCTTTTCCGAACGTTATGGTGCCGTCTTTGCCTATATTGATGAGGCCCCTTGAGTATAATTCCTCTATCGCCCTGAATTCCTCATCATCGGCTAACATGGCCTCTTTGTACAATAATCTGCGCATCTCTGGGAACTGCTCGAAAAGTTGCTTCAGTATAGCCGGGTCGAGATATCTCAGGTGTCTTATCCTTCTCAATTCCGGTATTAATTCGAGGCGCATCAGAAGCTTTCTCTCCTCCGCCGATATACCGTCGGTGCTTGCGATAATTCTCATGCCGTCTTTTGTCGTCACGACCTTAAACTCTCTGCCAACCATCCTGTTGCCGGCCACTATAGTGGTAACGGAGAATATTCCGAAAGCGGATTCCTTCATGTGTCTGGCAAAAATGCCGTCGACGTCCTCCGGCGTAAGCTTGTCGCTGGCTGTCAATTTCAGATATTCCGCCGCTATTACTTCCGCATCAAGCTCTGAGAGTTTAAACGCGGCATTGTGTATGGCGGATATGATATTTATCATATCCTCATTTATCTCGACCTTGCCGAGCAGCTCTTTAACCACCTTTTCCTCATCTTCCGGCTTCACATCCGGCGGCAGGAACACGATGATACGCGGTATTTTACCCTCTCTCCTTGTCTTAATAATCGCTTTTGCAGCGGCGGTAAGCGCGCTTGCTTCCTCAGATGATTTTCCTCTTACGACAGTTACCTCTTTTCCGTCTACGGTCAATGTCCCTTCACGCTCGGTCGTGGCCTCCCTGACGTCTTCGGTCCTGCCTTCTTTAATCGCGGCCTCAAGGTCTGCCTCCACCGTCGCCTTCTCTTCCTGGACCTTTACAGACTGCAAGACCGCTCCGTCCATAGAAGCGTCTGTCAGCTTGAGGACCATTCCTATCTTCATTCCTCTTATGGCCTCTATTAGTCTCTGTAACCTTCCAAGCCCCGTGGTCTCCTTGAATTCCGGAGTTTTGGGCTTTTCCTCTTTCGCTTCTATATCGTTATCTATTCTGTAAATTAATGCCGACACCTCTCTATTCTCTTTTTCGATCGTCTGGGCCCATAAGAGCAGTATCTTTGCGCCTTCTTTATCGCCTGCGTTATATTTTTCTTTTGCTTTCTCTAAAAGTATGCTTACGCGTTCCGCATTTTCCGCTCTTATTTTTGCCGCCGCTTCCATATCCCTATCTATCTCATTGCGCAACTCAAGCATGGCTTTATTATCCTTGTCTATCTCTTTTGCCTGTAACAGTAATTCTTCCGCGGCGGCTATATTGCCTTCTTCATATCTCTCTCTTGCTTTCTTCACAAGCTCGCTTACGCGTCGCGCATTTTCGTTGCGCCTGTTTACGCTATATCTTATAAATTCATTCAGCGAATTTTCATTCACGCCATGCAGCTCTTTGCCGTTGATTGTGATCGCTTCATTTACGATTCTTTCTTCCGCCTCTTTATGGAGTTTTTCCGCTTCTTTCCTCTTATCCTGGGCGCGGTCCAACCCGTCATAGAACTTGCCCTTTGCCTGAGAATTGATCTCTTCGACCATCATTTGCGTGAAATGACGTGTCAATATCCTGCCCAGTGCGCTCTCGATCTCTTCCATGGATGCGCTTCTCAAAGCTGACTCCACATGAGACAGCTTCATTTCAATGCCAAAGACCCTGTTTATTTCCGGCAATACAACCTCCTGATAACCCTTATTTGTTATAAGGCCCGTCTCTGTGACGGCACCCTCCACATTAGCGCATTTTCGTAGTATCCTTTTAAGCGCCGTCTTGATATATGCCGGCGTATCCAGCCTGTAATCTATCGAACTCCGTGCGTCTATAAGGCTTATCAGCTTATTTCCAAGCTCGAATATCACATCCTCTTCCCTTGCCTGCCTTATTATGCTTCTAACCTGCATCCTTGTTATGTTCCTCTGAGCCACCTCAAAGGCTGTCTTTAAGAATCCCGCATTGAATTCGGCCTTACCCTCAAGCATGTCCTGCGCCATCTTAAGATAACGGCTGCCCATTGGGAATCCACGCTGCAGGAATTCCATCTGAGATTCTAGACAGACGAGATTGGCTGTCAGGCCCGGCGCTCCCTGGCGGCCTGCTCTCCCTCTTACCTGCCAATCGACTCTCTTTGAATCGTAGTAACCCATGCTTACCTGCTGCAAGCCGTGGGCCCTGGCTTCCGCCGCTATCTTTATGTCTGTCGCTCTTCCGCTTATAGGCGTCGATATGGTTATCATGCCCGGCAGTCCTATGAGATTCATTATAGTCTTTTCCTGATTTTCGTTTGACGCGTCGAGTTTCTGCAGCCGATCCGGTGCCACTATGTTCTCCCTCTTTAATATCGCCTCTATCCTTGCGGCTTCCTTAGCGTCAAGGGCGTGTATGATAAGGGGTTTACCCTCTCTTACGGCATCCCTGACCATATTCAACAGGAATTCCATTCTCTCGGCTTCCGTCTTGAAGAATTGCACGGGCATGTCTATTCTGTGCACAACGTTGTGTGGCGCGACTTTGTATATATGCATCCCGTATAGATATGCCATCATCCTCATCTCATATAAATCGCTTGTGATCGTTCCGGTCATCCCTGATACATCGCCAAACAGATCCAACAGGTTCTTAGCGGTTATCCTCATGACCGTTCTGCTTTCGTCTCTTATGGTAATACCTTCTTTCGCCTCAATAAGTTGATGCAGCTTGCCCTGGTATCTGCGGCCATGTTGAGTCCTTCCTGTGGTCTTGCCGATCAGGACTATCTCATTTTCAACTACAACATAATCCCTTCCCTGCTTATGCAGATATTCGGCTCTGAGCGCATCGGTAATAGAAGCTGTCCAGAACTTCTCTGCGTCCTCATTCCATTCATCTTTGACCTCTTTTTCCAGCTCATCCAATATATCTTTGCTTATATCCTCATCTTCTCTTAGCTCTCTGAGGATATTGAATCCGTTTATAATGGCCTCCTGCAATCTCTCTCTTCCTCTCGGTGTCAATCCGACCTGTCCGGTTACGGGGTTATACCAGGCGTCATATTGAATGCCTTTCTTCTCTCCGATTCTCTCAACGGCTTTATTCATGTAATCTGTGTCCCTGCTGTCGAGGTCAAGCTGCGTCTCTTCTCCGGTAAGCTGTTTCGCTTCGAGGTCAAGCCTGGCGACCTTAAACTTGGGCGAATTCAGCACCGCTTTCGCGGCGGCCCTTAGCTTCAGTTGTTCGCGTATGTTGAGCGGTCCGGCGTGGCCCGCTATTATAAACTGCGTGCTAGCGAAGTCTATCAGCAGACTGTCAACTTCGTCAAGACAGGCCGAAATCTTCTTTAGATGACCGTAATAGTCTTCTTTCTGCCATAAGTATCTTTCTTCCCTTCTTATATCCGGCGTTGACATATCATGCAGGACATCGAATGCCCAGGTATCTATAGCGACATATGTTACATTCTTTTCGTAAGCTGACTGTTTTGCGGTAATATCCATATCGCGCGTTACAAGGCCTATGTCCAATCCCAGCAGGTCCTGCAACACGGGCACGGCATCGCCCTCGAAGTCCCTTATCGAGTAATGGTCATCTGTCGTTACAACAAGCGAACCCTTGCCTTCTATGCCTTTTACATAGGCCCTCATAAGACCTACTGTAGTCTTTCCTTCACCTGTTAACAATTCCACTATCCATCGTGAATTCTTCCTCGACATCACCAGAGCCGCCTTTATCTGTTCTTCATGAGGTATGTACCCTTTCGCCACGAGTACAGCCAATGCGGAAACCGCCATCATATCGCTTTTAATCGGGCGGGTTATATTGTCTTTATTGTCTCTGAACATATCCGTTCTATCAATGCATAGTTTTTTGATAGTGTTTACTAGTCTATCGCCAACTTTAAACGCGTCTAGCTTCGCCTGTATATTTTGAGCCGTAAGCGGCGTGCCTTCTTCGATGCCTAATATTTTTCTTGTCTCCGCGATTGCGGTGGCCGCTTCCAGCGCCGTTTTCCTGGAACCGGTATCCGCTACAAGCTTCAGCCACTCCAGCGCCTTCGATATTCTTTCCGCTGACAATTCTCCGGTCTTTCCCAGACCTAACATATTTCTCAATTTTTCTTCGTTGTTGCTGCGTAATATCATGGGTGATGCGGTAGCAAGCAATAATTTCGCTCCCTCTATGTTGGAGCTGCCGCGCAAAGCAGCTTTTGCCATATCCGTTGTCGCAGTGCGGAATGAATCGTATGATCTTTCTGTGGTGGATATTCCGAGTATAGACATAGCTTTGACGAAATTATCGCCGCTCAGTTTGGATATCGCGTCAATAATAGTATTTAGATTCTCACCCTTCTGCGCCTCATACTTTATAATTACCTCTTCCCCTATATTAAGAAGTTCCGCCAACCTTGCCCGTCTTATTTGGTGTAATGATACTGAGTCTATAGCGTCTCTTAGTCTTATCTTGGTAGCCTCCTCTTCTATCCTTCTCTCCAAGAGCCGCATTTCCGACGGAGATATGGTACCCACGAATCTACCCACGGCGCTGATGATATATCTGTCCAATTCTTTCATTATACGCCCTGACATCCCTATATCTCTGACACTGAAGAGCGCTTGCCGCTCAATACGCTGGGATACCCTGTCATCCCTCTCCTGGGCTGCCTTCATCCATTTATTGAACAATTCGGCGCGTTGGTCAGCATTGAGGTTTGCTATCTGGGCCTGACGGATAGCTATCACGAATCTGTCCCATAATGTCAGCTTGTTGGCATATAATCCGGCGGTCGAGCCGGGACTAAACACCTCTTGTATGCGCCTTTCGTATCTCTCGCTGATGATCGCCCGTTTATTGATCAATGCGTCTTCCAGCCTGGCCTGGATTTGCGCCATAAATGCGGATCTGGTTGAAGAGAGGCCGGACAATATTCTGTTCGCCTTGCGTATCGATACCTTATCTATGTCCGAAGTCTTGCCTTCTCCGATTCC
>MHFD01000010.1:0-161 GCA_001804045.1 Omnitrophica bacterium RBG_13_46_9 | reverse complement strand
CCACATCTTTATTTCTTCTTGTCAGTTCATTTATCCGTGCGCATAGTTTTGCGCTTGCGCTGACCTCTGAATGCTCTGCGCTGAGACGGTGTAACAGAAGCTGACCGGTCTCAAATCCGAGCGAGCCGTCTTCTACCAAGGTATGTATTATAGGCATTATC
>MHFD01000009.1:59844-60108 GCA_001804045.1 Omnitrophica bacterium RBG_13_46_9 | reverse complement strand
GCCCGCCGCAAGCGTTGATACGGTCTTAAGTCTTTCCGCTCTCTGTAGCTCTGTTTCCAGGAGTGTCTTTTCCTTTTCTATCTGGTCTATGGTGCCTTTGAAGAAGCGTCTATCCACTACCCGCTGTATCCTGTTCTTTAAAGGCGTAAAGAGTATCGAGAATACCGCAATAATGGCTATGGTAAGTGGGATAGACTGGTATCCTGCTGCGATACTAAATGCGCGTTCCAAAAGATATATAATAACAAAGTAGGCACCGGTAAT
>MHFD01000009.1:56530-59816 GCA_001804045.1 Omnitrophica bacterium RBG_13_46_9 | reverse complement strand
GTCTTTTTGATAATGACTTCGATTTCGAGTAATTGATGACGAATAATCGCATAAGCTATAACAGATATAAAAATTGCTATGGGATAACATCCAAATGGATAAAGTTCTATCGCATAGTTTTGCAAAAAATCAACTACACCAGTATTTCCTAAAAGGTAAGCCCAAAAAACATATCGAATTTTGTTTTTTTCTATATTACTATAGTTATGTGAACTTGTTCCATAACTTGCTTTATAAAGATGAATTAAGCAATAAGTAAATAAAAATATAACATATACAAGATATGCTGGATGTAAATCTCCCGCCTTAAAATACGGACCCCAGAAATAGAGATGATATCCATTAATTATTTTATTGGTAAATGTTGACAAAGCGATAAACGTAATTCCTAAAAAATAGGTTACAATTAGGAATCTTTTATTTTTTAATTCTAGGAATTCAGAAGTGAAATGCGTATAAAATACCCCTATAAAAGTTACCCCGATATAACAACTTTTTGAAAACAACATTATTATGAAAGAATTGATGGGTAATACATAAGGAAAAAATTCTGAGTACAACCATAGAACTCCACCTAAACAGACAAGGGATAATAATCGATTTAAAATACGCTTTGGATTGTGCTTTATTACTATCAATCCAAGCACTAACAAGAATGTTCCTACAATTAGTGGTGGCATTCGATAAAAATAGATAATGATAGGGTTCATAGTTTCTTGTTCATTACTTATTTTGTATTTTGTTTTTTTTCTTCAATATTTTTTCCGCAGCAAGCATTCCAGAAATTGCAACTGATACTATACCTCCCCCAGGAAAAGTCCAATGTCCTGCAAGAATCAGATTAGGCAACAAAGATGATGAGGATGGAGACCCTAGGGACGGTTCTCGAACCAAACTTACACCTGTCCCCTCCCTGAACTTAGATCTGTCCCTTTTAAATTTCCCACTAAACAATAGTAATCAATAAAACTGACGTGGTCCAACCTCGTAGGTTGGTGAGGTTCGTCCAATGAATTTCAATGAGTTTCTTCCTATGAGCTATCAGCTTTCAGTAATCAGCTATCAGCCATGAGCTAAGAGCTACGAACCAAGAGCTACTTCCTATGATTCCTAAGGATTTTGCCTTTTTCATAGGCGAGGAGGAAAGCGCTTACAACTATGGGGTCGAATTGCCTGCCGGACTCATTGCGGATTTCCTGGAGAGCTGTTTCCGCGAATTTTCGTTGTCGGTATGGCCTATCTGTAGTCATAGCGTCAAAGGTATCACACACCGCGATAATTCTCGCCACAAGAGGTATGTCATTACCTTTTAGCCCTTCCGGATACCCCTTGCCGTCATAACGTTCCTGATGGTACCGTATTTCTTTAACTACATCGCCTAATTCTTTGATAGGCGTAAGTATAGCCGCGCCTATAGCCGGATGTTCCTTGATCTTTTCAAACTCTTTCTTTGTAAGCTTTCCCCTTTTATTCAGTATAGCATCCGGGATCCCGATTTTACCTACATCGTGCAGAAGAGCGGCAATATGCAGTGTTTCTTTAAAATTTCTATATGCCTGGGCCTCGGGTATTCCCTCTAATTCTTCCGATACAGAAAGACAATATTGGGTCACCCTTTCGGTATGGCCGTGGGTATAGGGGTCCCTCGCGTCAATAGCGGTTGCGAGGGCGACCGCGGTATGGATAAAAACTCGGTGTTCCTTGGTATACAAATCCTTAATTTCATCGATCCTTTCCTGCAAATTCTGAATAAGTTGTGCGTTAGAAATAGCCATGGCGGCATCGTTGGCCAGCGTCATAAAGAAGCCTATCTCCTGCCGGGTGAATTTCTGCTTAGAGCGCTTTGCGCCCAGGATCAGGACGCCTATTAAACTCTTTTTATAATAAAGCGGTATGCATATATTCGCCTTCAAAAGCTCCATTTGCCTCAGGGCAAGCTCTGTCAGATCAGCCAGTTCTTTATGTTTCTCGATTGTTTCCGCGTTCTTCATAAGAGAAACAATATTCTCATAGACCAATACGCCGTTTTCTGAAATTATGTAATTTTTTCTCTCATCAAATATCTTGATAAGCGGATTATCGAATGTCATTCTAATGAACCCGATCGGTATCTTTACCCCGCTTTCGCCCTTGCTGTCGATTAAAATAAAGGAATTTTTGTCTTCTTTATATAAAAGCATCGCTGTATGAGTGGTGCCGAGTTGCTCATCGATAATATTCACGATCATTTTTATCAGGCGTTCCGGCTTTTTGAAACGGATCATCAGCCTCGAGGCATTTTCCAGGAATACCTGGTAGTCCTTTTCGGCTTTTGGCCATTTTTGCAAGGCTTCGGGCCCAATAGGGATAAGCGCCCCTTCGGTATCGGTCAGCTTATCTATCAGCCATTGCTGAAATTTGAACCAACCCTTCTGCTCTTTAAAATCTATGTTAAATTCTTTATACATTATCTATTTCTTTCTAATTATTCTTGATTACAGCGATTTTTAAAAAAGATTACAGAGATTGATACGCATTATTTTCTTGATATAAAGACTATGGAGACTTTAACATCAATCGTCTTACCCAACAACTACTATTTCCAAAGTTTATTAATAAACCGACTTTACAATTTGTTACTTTCAAATATGATAAGACTTGTGCCTCAAACACCTTAGGTATATTCCCCGTTATCGCCTTAATTTCCACTATTACTTTATCTTCGAGTATTAGATCCACTTTAAGGGATCCGACTCGTTGTTTGTTATATACTATCTTATACTCTTTTTCAGTATCATACATCAAACCTTTTTCCTTTAATGCAATTTTTAATGCATTATGGTATATCTTTTCATTAAATCCAGGCCCTAATTCAGAATGAACTCTATATGCACAAGCAATTATGCGTTCGGTAAGAGGGTCTTGTTCTTTAATCGTTGTATTCAATTTTTATTAAAGATTGCAATGATTTAATAAAAAGTACAAGATCGTTTATGGACTTTTTCTAAAATCACTGTAATCTGACTTTTTAGTAATGACGTATCTGTCGCTAACTAAAATCGCTGTAATCATATAAAAACTAATTAATTGCCTTCATATGCGACATGACTGCCGCTTCTAAGTTTTCCAATACCAGAGGTTTCGTGATGTATTCGGAAGCGCCGAGCTTGCGCGCGGCATCCATCTTCTCCTGGTCCTCGACCGCCGTTACCATAATCACTTTAACGTCTTTATCCATCTCTCTTATTCTTCTCAAGGTTTCTATGCCGTCCATTTCTTTCATTCTGATATCCAATAGTATCAGATT
>MHFD01000009.1:52236-56514 GCA_001804045.1 Omnitrophica bacterium RBG_13_46_9 | reverse complement strand
ACTATTCTTAAGGCCTCGACACCGCTTAGTGCTGTTATAACATGGAAATTCCTCTCGCTGAAAAAACTCTTAACAAAATCACAAATATCCATCTCATCGTCAACAATGAGGATCTTCATCATGTTCGCCATGTCTTTTTCCTTAGTGGCACGTATGTGCGCTAACTATATACGGCAGTGGACGATTAGAAGGTTTCTTGATGTTTCTTGATGTTGCTTTCTTCGAATTTATGCAACCTCTCTAACCTTTAGCAACCTCCGCAACCTTTGCAACTTCTAACTGTCTCCCGAAATTCCCCTCTACTACCTATAACCTATAACCTTACGTGCTATATCAAATCGTCCTTCGTACTTTCGTCCATCGTCCTTCGTAACAAGCAAATAGTTAGCTACAGTCATCGAGTCAATGTATTCCAACCGTATTTCCATCGGGTTCATTTCAATGAGTTTCGATTTTTCGTCATTGCGAGGCGCCGTAATCTTAATTACGCGCCGAAGTAATCTCAATGAGGCTACAATTTACGGAACAAAGTGACGTAAATTGCAAAGCCGAATTGATCCTGAGCGTAGCGAAGGATCTCAATCGAAAGAGATTGCCACGGTGCGCTTCGAAAATACCTGCACCTCGCAATGACACGAACTTGAATCGTCCGTCGTCCGAGCGAGCGAAGCGAGCGGTCGTCCTTTCGTCCGTCGTAACGTGCTATAACAAATTGTCCCACGTCCTACGTAACGAGTACCCCTACTCCCTACTACCTATTACCTACAACCTAAGAGCTAGAACTACCGAGTCACGCCTCTTCGCCAGAGTAAGCTCGATTTATAACATCCTCCAATTCTTTTAACGAATTAAGCGGCTTGTCGAGATAGGCATAAGCGCCGGAATCTAACATACGTGCTCTTGTCTTCCCGGCATCGTCATAGGCGCTTACAAATATCACTTTTGTCTTTGATTGCTTGGATTTTAATAACTTCAGGACTTCCTCTCCGCTGATCCCGGGCATCTTTAAATCAAGTATTACTATATCCGGTTTTTTATTATTGATCAATTCTATGCCCTGCACCCCTTTGGACGTAACTTCTATTTCGTATCCCCGCAGTTCGAAGTAGTCCTTCAACATGTCTATGAAATCTATCTCATCATCTATGGCAACTATTTTGGGCTTTTTCATGCAATCACTTCTCCTGTATTTGAACGGATATGCACGGATGATTTACAAAGGACAATAAAGGTTTCTTTAGGTTTCTTGATGTTGCTTGATGTTTCTTAAAGTTGCTTTTGCAACTTCCCGCAACTTCAAGAAACTTCACGAAACATTAAGAAACATTTTCGCCAATTATCCGTGTCTTATGCCTTAGCCCTTACAGCTACAGGAAACTCCAATGTAAATGTCGTCCCTTCGTTAACTTTGCTTTTAACGAATATCCTGCCTAAATTTTTTTCCACAACCTGCCGGACTATAAAGAGGCCCAGTCCTGTTCCTTTACCCGGGTCTTTTGTCGTGTAAAAAGGATTGAATATCTGGTCAAGTTTGTCTTCAGGGATCCCATGCCCCGTATCTTCTATGTCTATAATTACATTACCGCCGTCTTCTCTTGCCCTTATTATGATTTTGCCTTTTTCTTTTATCGCCTGCGCGGCATTGCGGATCAGGTTAAAGAATACCTCCTGAAGCTGTTTTTTATCACCGGAGATAAAAGGCAGGCCTTCCTGAATATCTTTTATGATATCTATCTTATCCAGCTTTAATTCATATCCGACCAGCGCCAAAACTTCGTCTACTTCATCCTTTATATTGACATCATCGGAAATTACGCCCTTCGCCGGCTTAGCGAAGCTGGAAAGCCTCTTTGTAATGGCCGTTGCCCTATCGGTCTCATGTATTACCTTTTCCATTATTTTCTGGGCCTTGTCGAAAAGCTCTTCCATGGATTTATCTTTATACAGGCCGTCTTTTATATTCAATAAAAACGCCTCACACTGACCCCTGGCAATCCCTAACGGATTACAGATCTCATGATTTATCCCGGCGGAAAGAGTCCCGATAACCGCCATCTTTTCTCGCTGCGCCGCTTCAGCCTGGGTTTTGCTAAGCTCGTCTAACGCTATAGCGTTACTTATAGCTATGGAAAGGGTTCTTGCCAAAGGAAGCAATATGTCCATATCGTCCTGTGTATAATCTTCATCAGACTTTTTATTGCCCAAAGTAAGTATGCCTATCATATCATCATATATTATCAAAGGTATGGCAAGCGCTAGTTTCAATTTATTCATGTCCTCAATAATGCGTTTTGGCAAAGGCGAATCCTTACCCTGGTGCTTGGTAGATAGGTACGATTTTGTCTTACGTAAAAACGAAGCAAGAGTATTATCCGAACCGAGGGAAATATCCCTCCCTTCCTTATCCAGTCCCATCGAAGCGACTAATTCATACGAGTTTTTTGTCTTATTGAGTAAAAGCAGCCCGCAACTTTGTATCTTCATTATCTTTGACAGTTTATCTACCGTCGTATTGACCAATATATCTATATTTAACACTGTCAAAACTTCATCTGTGAACGTCTTGAGAAGCTCCTTATAGTCATATTTTTTCTGGAAAAGGAATTTATCAGTTATGTCGATAAGAAAATTTTCTATCCTTCTTACGGTCAATATTATTATTGTCCCACTTATGGCTAAGCCCCATAATCTTCCTGCCGTCCCCGTTCCTCCAAATATATATTCCTGTATAACAAGTGTCGGTAATACAAGCATCGCAAAGACCGAAGCCAAAAGCCCCGCAAATACGAGGGTCTTTTTGACGATAACTTCAATTTCAAGGAGCTGATGTTTAACTATGGCATATGTTGTTATAGACACAAATGTCGACATGAACAAAAATCCGATTGGATAAGATTCAATGCCATATTTAGATAAAAAATCAGTAGAAGCAATTATAGAAATCAAGAATGGCCAGAATATATATTTTATTCTTAATGCTTTGCTAAACATTTGTGCGGAAGTTGCCTTCTTTTCTTCTTTCTTCAATAAAATAAAACATCTTATAAATAATATAAAGAAAAATATCAAATAAATATTGTGCAAAGAACCTACTTTAGTTTGAAAACCCCAAAAATATTTATATAAACCTGATGTAATCAAATTAGTTGTAAATAATAAAATTGTAAAAATAGCACCTATAACATAATTCAATCGTATTAGAAAACCATTATTTTTTATTTCTAAGAAGCTAATTACAAAGTGATAAAATACTATAGGAATGAATAACACGCCAACATATATTATTTTAGAGCAAACTTTGGCTACCGAAGAGTTGGTTGCAGAAAACATTACAAAATATCCAAATAGCCATATCACAGTACAGATATTTAATAAGGCAAATGTTTTATTTATTGGTGAAGTTTTATTATTTACAAAGACAAATATTGCCAAGGAAAATAGCAATAGAGACGCTAATAAATGCGGTATAGCATATATATTAAAATGGAACATCGATACTCACCGATTAATATCTATACTACGTCTTTTAAAATCATATCTGCTACTCTCTTGCCGGTAAAAGACACTTCAGATACCCCTCCCTGTCCAAATCCATTTGTACACCAATGTCCTACTAAATATAATCCCTTGATATTTGTTTCTTGCGGAAATAAGTCTCGACTGATTTGAGTTGGTGTTGAAGCCCATCCATACATGGCACCATTTCTATTTAGTGTATATCTATAATATGTATGCGGTGTGGCGATTTCTTCTACTTCGATGTTATTTTTTATTTCTGAAATTTGTTTGGAAACATTATTTACTATTTTATCTGCGACTTCATGTTTTTTCCGGATCCAATATTCTTCAGTTTTAAAGGGGGCACATATAAAAATCCCCATTGTTGATTTACCTTTTGGTGCTAATGTTGGTGTATGAATGGAAGGAAAAGTACAAATAAAATAGTTCATTTTTTTTTCCGAATAATTTTTTTCAGGATTACCATAACATTTTTCAATATCATAAGTGAAAAAATTCCATGTTGCACATTCAGCTGTTTTAATATTACTAAAATCTATTTTGAGACCTAAATATATAGCAAAAGCGGAAATAGAAGGTTCCATGATCTTTAATCTCGTTATGATATCAGCATTATCTGTTCTGATTAATTTTAAATATGTCTGCGTAATGTCTGCATTTGATACAATATATTTGGAATCATAATCCCCCGTACTTGTAATGATACCAATTATTGTCTTGTTTTTGAGCTTTATCTTTTTCGCCTTACAAGAGAATAAT
>MHFD01000009.1:51931-52221 GCA_001804045.1 Omnitrophica bacterium RBG_13_46_9 | reverse complement strand
TCAGTAAACTTAGAAACTAAAATATCTGGAAATTGTTGGATGCCACCTTTCGGATAATAGCCTGGATCGAGTAAAAACTCTCGATATAAATAACATGTTGTTAATGCTGAAATTTTGGAAGGCGGCAACCCCAAATTACCTAAAAGAACACTGAGCATCCCTTTAATTTTATAGTCCGAAAAAAAACTATCTAAAAATTCTGCAAAAGTTAATTTTCTTAACTTTCCGTAAATGTGAAAAAAATTTTTATTTAGTATTAAGTTAAAAAATTTGTCTATTGCATTTTTTTG
>MHFD01000009.1:46103-51913 GCA_001804045.1 Omnitrophica bacterium RBG_13_46_9 | reverse complement strand
AAATTCATCCATGGTATCTTCATAATCTCTTCTAATATATATGTCACCATCTGGGAGGATAATTTTATCGCAAGGATCAAATTTAATTAACTCTATACGATTTGTCAGAGATAATTCGGTCAAAATCTTATTTATTATACCTCCATGTCGTGCAGCTCCTATATAATGCACAGCGACATCAAATGTAAAATCTTTTCTTTTAAAAGAAGTACAATAACCACCTGGTTTATGGTGTTGCTCCACGATAAGAACTTTCATGCCAGCCTTCGCCAAATAACATCCGCAAACAAGTCCGCCTATGCCCGCTCCGATTATAACAACATCATATTTGTTATTAGCTTTCATCGCCTCTTATTAAGAAATTATGGTTTTTTAGGTATATCTGTTTCCTTTTCTGCAATAATTACACCATACCGTAGAAAATCATAATGAGTTTTTAACATAACCTTATAATAATTTATTCCGATTTCTTTAGCTTTGCTCCCCATTACATCCACGTAAGGATCACCTTCTAACTGAATTCCTTTTAGTCTGGTCCTCATTTTTATATCAATTTTGTCCGTACAGTCTTCTGTTTCTAATACTCTAAAGCCTGTTTTTCCGAGCAGCATTTCATATGTTTTCAAATCTTCTTGAAACCATATATCTTTTTTATATAAAGGGATAAACTCGTTAATCATTTTATATGCTTCGTTCAGCGTTCCTTTTTCGCCCTTTAGCCATTCATTAAAACCGATTTTTGCACCTTTTTTCAGGTGTCTATTTATCCGTTTAAATGCACTTTCTTTTTCCTGCCAATGACAAGTTGTTTCATTGCAAAAAGCTTTTGTAAAATCTTTTTTTGTTAAATTCAATTCTTCTACATTCTGTTCATAGTATTCAACTTTATCCTGCACACCGTGTAAGATAGCACACTCTTCAGCCTTTATGATTTGATCTGGATTTATATCAACCCCAACAATTCTGCAACCAACTATCTTTGCCAATAGTCGTGAAGGCGCTCCGCTTCCTTCACCTAGGCTTAAAACATAATCATATTTATTGATTTCTAGTTTTTTAAACAATGCAGTTACGCCCTGTTGAAAAAAATGGGTAATTCCTTCTAAATCAAAAATCCTTCTGTCAATAGAAGTTTTTGGGTCAATCCCATAAACATTGAATATCTTTTTTAGCATATTACAATCATAGACAATAAACCCCCCATTTACCTGGTAAGAGTCTATAAGATTCTTCTTTATTACTTTATCCATTACGATTTTCTACAAAACAGGTTTCCCTAAAACTAAACATGCATTATTTCCACCAAAAGCCAAGGAATTATTCAAGACTATGTTAACTGCCCTTTTTTTTGCTTTATTCGGTACACAGTCAAGATTACACTCAGGATCGAGAGTTTCATAATTTATAGTCGGAGGAATAATGCTATCCTTTATTGTCAAACAACAACTAATAGCTTCTATGGCACTTGCGGCTCCCATTGTATGACCAAGCATTGATTTAATTGAACTTATAGACAAATTTTTTGCCAAATCGCTAAAGACAGATTTTATTGCTTCGCATTCTGCTTTATCGTTTGGAGGCGTACCAGTTCCATGAGCACAAATATAATCAATATCTTCTTTTTTAATCCTACTATTAGCTATCGCTTTTTCTATAACCTTAATTATTCCACTAACGCGAGGAGCGGTCATGTGATATGCATCGCAACCCAACCCATATCCAAGAATTTCGGCATATATAGTAGCGTTTCGTTTTCTCGCAGATTCCAAATCCTCTAATATCAAAACACCAGCGCCTTCGCCAACCATCATACCTTTTCGGTTCCTATCAAAAGGCCGGCATAAGTCAGGTGACATTGCGTAAAGTCTGCTGAAGCCTGTAAATCCAATCCGTGACAATGGGTCCGCACCACCCGCTAAAGCCACATCTACTATACCACTACGGATTAAATCGTAGCCATAACCTATCGAATAATTCCCTGCAGAACATGCAGTTGGTAAAACAAAAGATTTTCCGCTCAAATTAAAAAATCTACTAAGATTATCTGCTATAGCATTACAGGGATATTTCGAAATTGTAATAGCCCAAATATCTTCTTCTCCTAGGGCTGCCCAATGTTTATCAATTTCTTCGATCATGCCACCTTCACCCATTGTTGTTCCAAATACAACGGCTGTCTTCTCATGAGAAAGCCTTACGATATCAAATTGGCTGTCTTTAAGTGCCATACTTGTAGCAGCAATCGCAAATTGAGATGCTCGTGCTATATTTTTTAAATTTTTTTTTGCAATAAATTTAGCTGGCTCGAAATTTTTGACTTCTCCGCCTTTGTGCGAAGGATAGTCATTAGTATCAAATGCCTCTATATCGCTTATACCCGATTTCCCGGCAATGAGGTTCTTCCAGAACTCGTCTTTACCAACACCTATGGACGATACAACACCTAATCCGGTAACAACTACACGTCTATTCATGTATTTATCTCTGTTTTGCCCCAGTTAACTCCGCTCTCGCGACTTCTCTGCCATCTACTTTCGCTACGGCTTTTATTATTCCGGAATTCTTTGTTAACTTCACAGGTGTCACGTCTATAATAACACTATCGCCCGGCTTTACCGGATGCAAGAATCGCGCTTTTACCGCGCATAAATAATAAATGTCGGGGCTATCAGGTTTATCAAAATCCGATTCGTTGTTAAGGTTCAAGAAGATTATCGCTGCCTGCCCCATTGCCTCGATTAAAAGCACTCCGGGCATAACAGGTATGGCGGGAAAATGTCCTTTAAAATATTCCTCATTTACTGTTACATTTTTTAAGGCGGTCAATCTTACATCTTTTTCAAATTCTATGATCTTGTCGATAAATAGAAAAGGATATCTTTGCGGTAATATTCTTTTTATCTTATCAATGTCCATGGCAATCTACTTTATAAATTCAACGATTTCGCTTATTTCTTTTCTTACAGAAGGCGCGGGAACCTCATCCGGGTATCCCAATGACAAAACAGCCATCAATCTGCCTGTCTGGTTCAGGAGAACGTTTATCTCTTTTTCGCAAAAGAGAGTCATTCCATACCACGCCATGCCTAAATTTAAACTATGGCTATAAAGCAATATATTTTCTATCGCGTTGGTTACGCTTTGGATCTCATATATATTCCCTATCTCTGAATAAGGGGAACCTAACTTATTAAATTTATCTGTGATAATTTTATTGCTGTAAATCGCTAATAATAGATGAGATCTTCTCAAATTTTTTGCCGTATCCCGCATAACTATGTTAAACCCACTGTATAGTTCATCGGCTCTTTTATCCAATAAATCCGCTATCTGGTTTATTTTGTCGTCATTATCTACAATTACAAACTTCCATGGTTGTAAATTATGCGCGGAAGGAGCCCATCTTCCTGCCTCGATTATCTTTTCAATGATCTCTTTTGGGACCCTCTTACTTTTATGCTTGCGGACTGTTCTTCTTTTTTTTATTAAATCCAGTAGATCCATTTTCTATTTTTCTTTTAGAAACTTTTTTGCTATTTCCACTAAATTCGAAAGATTGGTGACCTTCATCAGATAATCTTCCGGTATCTTTAGATTATATTTTTTTTCAACCGATGCTAAAACTTCCAGCGCCATCATCGAGTCCATTCCTAAATCTTCCACAAAATTTGCTTCCAGAGTTATTTTTTCCGGCTCAACTTCAGTAATTTCAGCTACAATGGACCTTAGCTCTTTTTCTAACGTCTGCACATCTATTTTGGGCATTTAATCACCCCCTTTTAGGTATTTAAGCTGTCTAGCCTGTGATTACAGTGATTAAAGAAAAGATTGCAGCGATCGCTTCTAAACTGAGGAAATCGCTGTAATCTCTTTTAAAATCGCTGTAATCATAATTTTGTGACGACCTATAGATATTGGTTTAATAAGGACAAGAGGCCCAAAAATCACATAGCCAAACCGCCATCAATAGTAAGCACCTGTCCCGTAATATATTTTGCCTCATCTGACGCGAGAAAAGTCGCTACCTTTGCCACTTCATCAGATCTTCCAAATCTATTCAGAGGAATTCTTTTTAATAATTCTGTTTTGTAATCCTCCTTTATGTCCTTTACCATATCCGTATCTATGTAACCCGGAGCTATCGCGTTTACCCTTACATTATATGGGCCCACTTCCCTTGCCAGCGCTTTTGTAAGGCCGATGATACCCGCTTTGCTTGCGGAATAATTCACCTGCCTTGGCATCCCTTTTATGCCGGCGACAGAAGTTATATTGATGATATTTCCGCTTTTCTGTTTCATGAATGTTACTATAGCGGCCCGCACAAGGTTAAAAGCGCCCGAAAGATTGGTCGTTATTACCTCTTCCCAGTCCTGTTCTTCCATAAGCATAAGCGCTTTGTCTCTTAATATTCCTGCGTTATTTACAATGATATCCAGTCTACCGAAATGGCTCTTTACGCCTTCCACCATGACCTTTATCGCGTCATAATCTTTTACATCCTGTTTATAAGCGAGGATTTCGCCGCCTTCCGTCTCCACCTTCTTTTTTAACTCAAGAGCTGATTCTTCGCTCTTAACATAATTAAAGGCGACTTTCGCGCCTTGTCTGGCAAATTCCTCAACAATAGCCTTCCCGATACCGCGCGAACCGCCTGTTACTATTGCGACTTTATTTTTCAACAACATTTTTCCTCTTCTTCTTGATAAATCCTACTTCGTCACAATATTTAAACAACCTATAAAGGTTCTTTTTATTAAGTTGTGGAAAAACAAAATTGGTTTTTTTTATTTGGTCTAACGTGTTTTTCATGTCGAATTTTGTAAGATAATTGAAATATGGGAGATAGGGTTCAATTATCTTTCTCTTGACGGGTGTGTAGTCTTTATTCATATCTATAGAATTCGGTGGTGCCAATCTTGGATTTTTAAATCCAAAAAATTTACTTGCCATTCCAAGCACATAAGAGAGTGGAAGAGCATCGGGAGACGTTATGTGGTATGTTTTATTCTTTCTATGGTTCATCTGTGATATAAGCATAATTGTCTTTGCCGCGATGTCAACGTTGATAAGGTTTGGCTTCCCTTCTTTTATAACAGGTAATGTATCAATTAATTCAAACGACAGGAAATGTAACGGCTGATAAAGCATCTTAAACCTTGTCGAAATGCCGTCTTTATACCGTCCCAGCATGATACTTGGCCTGAAAATGCTGATGTCTATTCCTCTTTTTCTATACCTATGAATAAGTTGCTCCGCCTCAAACTTACTCCGCTCATAAGGATTATTAAATCCCTGTCTTATATTAAGGTCTTTTTCTTTAAATGTGCATATTTTTGTGCCTGCCACATATACAGTGCTTATATGATAAACTTTTTTTAACCGTCCTTTTCGTTGACAAAGAAGAGCAAAATCGAGTACGCGCTTAGTGCCATTAACATTTATCCTTCTTATTTTTTTTAATGGCGATTTCAGATTAGTGCTTGCGGCACTATGAAATATTACGTCGATAGTTTTTACCAATTTATTTAAATCATTTCTTTTTAAATCAAGATTTTTTCTGGTAATATCCCCTTTATATACGTGTATACGCTTGCGCGCGGCCCTGTTTAACCCCCTGGGTTGTGACAGTTTTTCAAGTATATTAAAAAGTTTTCTCCTTGCGTGGGTAATATTTCTAGCTCGGACCAATGCATATATGTGGTTACTGGAAGAATTGAGAATTTCACATATAAGATCTGAGCCCAAAAACCCCGTTCCGCCAGTTATAAATATATTACTCATGTCTTCCTATGGTTAATACCGAATTC
>MHFD01000009.1:45011-46048 GCA_001804045.1 Omnitrophica bacterium RBG_13_46_9 | reverse complement strand
CCTTATTAGGCACACAGTTCAGGTTGCATCGTTTATCCGGTTTTTCATAGTTTATTGTCGGAGGGATAAAATCCCCTTCCAGCACACCTACGCTTGCCCCTACATTCATCGCCCCTGAAGCGGAAAAACTGTCTCCTATCATAGATTTAATTGAACTTATGGGGATCTCTTTCGCCTTTTCACCAAACACATTCTCCACAGCCCTGGTCTCCATGACATCACAATCCAAAGTCGAATTCGCGCTCGCGCTTATATAGTCGATATCGTTTTCGGTAATGCCGGCGTCTTCAAGGCAATATTTGATAGCGCTAGACGCTCCTTCCGCCTTTGGGCTATATATATTCTTGCTTTTCGGGTCAAATGCTGTCCCGTATCCGAGAACTTCCGCATATATTGCCGCGTTTCTATCAAGCGCGTGTTTAAGCTCCTCCAGGATAACTATACAGGCCCCTTCACCCATCACAATGCCATTTCTACGCTTATCAAAAGGGCAATTTATCTCTTCCTTACCCTCTCTCGAACCGGCGAGATGCCCTATTTTGTGAAAACCTTTATATGTCTGCTCGCAAAGTTCCTCAACGCCACCTGTCAGCACAACGTTATATTCATATAAATTCATCATATTAAGGGCATAAAATATCGCGTCCAGGCTTGAGCAGAACCCCGTGGAAATAGTGCTGTTAAAGCCCTGGATATTGAATCTAATTGAAATGTGGCTTGCCGGTGAATTTATAACCGTATTTGGAAATAGCGCCGGGTTTACCGCTCTCGGGCCTGAACGCAGCGATTCCTTGTCAAATTCGCTTATGGACCATACGCTACCCATTGTAGAGCCTAAAGACACGCCATAAATATCGGTATCTTCTTCAGGAACAGGAATGGGCAATTTCGCGTTTTCCAGCGCTAATTGAGATGCGCACAAGACCAATAGGGTTGTCCTGTCCAGATTGCGCAACCCTTTGGGCCCTAAAATAGCCTTTGGGTCAAAATTGGATATTTCACCGGCAAGTCTTGTCCTTAGGGTCGAGATATCAAAT
>MHFD01000009.1:41885-44987 GCA_001804045.1 Omnitrophica bacterium RBG_13_46_9 | reverse complement strand
ATGCCTTCTCTGATCGCTTTCCAGAATCCTTCCTTACCTATACCATTAGACGCCAATATGCCTATACCAGTTATAACAATTCTTTTTTTCACCCTTAAAAAGTCCTTTATAAAATAGAAATTGCCGATAAGCTATTTAGCATAAGAATGTTCCTTATCCGTAATCCACTTGTCAATGGTCGACTTTTTAAAACGCCAGGCTGAGCCAACCTTGAAACCGGGTAATTTCCCTTCTTGAGCGTGCTTATAAATAGTAACCTTCTTCATTCTCAGGTACTTAGCAAGCTCGTCGATTGTCATAAGAGATGGCTTGGCATTAGGATACATTTTTGATACCTCAATTCTTTAATTTATGTTTATTACTGTTTGGTATATTTTGATATGCGCTGATATACGTTGATATATAAAAATAAGAGGTGATATTGAGTATACCTGATGTAATGCTATTTTGTCAAGGGCAGGGGGGTTGTTTTGGCACTGTTTGCAAAACGGGGGGCGTTTCAATGAGTTTCAATAAGTTTCACTGTATTTTCATCGTATATACACTGTATATAAATAAAGCACCTCATAAAGAGTACCTGTAAATACCGGAGGTTTCTTGAGGTTTCTTGATGTTGCTTAAGGTTTCTTAAGGTTGCTTCTCATTGCAGTATAGTTTCTCTCGTTTTATGTTGCATAGGTTGCAAAAGTTTCATAGGTTGCAGATGTTGCTTTCTTTACATTTATGCAACCTTTGCAACTTCTAACTGTCTTCCGAAACCTCTCGAATGAGATTGCCACGGCACGCTTAGATACGCAAGGTGCCTCGCAATAACACGAACTCGAATCGTCCTATCCGCCTTCGCCACAGGAGAACTTCATAGAAGATATGCTACGGCGGGACAGGCGTCCTGCGTAACGAGCAAATAGTTAGTTACGGGCCATCGAGTCAATGTATTTCAACCGTATTTCCATTGTATTTCAACTGTATTTCAATTGCATACCGAATCGTCCCACGTCCCACGTAGGTTGTCTATGTATATATTATGTTATTAAAGGAGGTTCCAATAGGCGTTTGTATCGGTAAGTATAAGGTCAGACGCTACCTGGGTTATCTCTTTTTCTGTAAGCTCTTTAACGAATCTGCCTTTTGATATTATATTGGAGAGGGCTTCCCGGCATTTCCAGCTTCTGATCAACCTTTTAATCTCTTCTATTGCCGTCTTATCCAATATCTCAAGCATAAGGTGGGTCTTTCTATTATCTTTTTTTCCGATAGTCACGATGACTTTCATAGGTAACCACCGCCTCAATCGCCTCAATCCCGATCCAGCGAACTTAATTTTAGCAAATCTGCATTGCTCCATATAGCAATAAAGCTCCGGCCTTATTCTGCACCAGACCCTAACTATACTTTAGCATATTTAAAGGCATATGTGGTAATAGTAAGGTAAGAGTAGTGTAATAGGTATGTCATGGCAATCAGCCCTTTGTTGGAAAGAGCTATGAGCTACAAAACATCGAGTCAATGAGTTTCTTCCCATAAGCTATCGGTCATCAGTCGTCAGCTATCAGCTATCGAGTCAATGAGTTTCAATAATCGAAGGTTTCTTAAAGTTTCGTGATGTTGCTTAAGGTTTCTTAAGGTTGCTACCGTTTTATATTGCATAGGTTTCAAGGGTTTCATAGGTTGCAGATGTTGCTTATATATAGTGAAATTCGAAATCCGTATCCCGTTTCCATGAGTCTCAAGTCAATGTATTTCCACCGTATTTCTACTGTATTTCAATCGTATTTCCAGCGAGTTCGTTTCGATGAGTCTCGATCGTATCGCATCGACAAAATATTTTGACATCTCTCTATTTTCGTATATAATTGAGGAATCGAAACCTCGAGAAAGCGGAGGGAGAATGAACCGCCTTTCCAAGATAACCGTATGGCTGGGTATATATATAATTATCTCGGCCTCTTTCATGAATCAGCTTAATAGTTTCCTCACTAGGACTTTCGGAATAAAAGCCGTAAAATTTGCATTACTTTTTACGTATTTTTTGCTTGTAGTGTTTTATACTTTATATATTTCCCGTAAAAAATTGCCCATCTCCAGGATAGTAATCAGCCTTTTCGTTTTCATACTGGCTTTTTTCTACCTCTTATGGCAGCCGTATATCGCCGAGCAACTGCATATCTTCGAATACGGGATTTTAGGATACCTGGCATTGAAGGACCTATTACTGCCGTGTAAGCGTAATCTCAAAAGCATCTTATTCGCGTTATTTTTTGTCACACTGGTAGGCGCGTTGGATGAGGGTTTTCAAAAGATCCTTCCATATAGGACCTTCGATCCGAGGGATATCGCGACAAACGCGACAAGCGGTTTTCTGGGAAGCATCCAATACCTCGTTTACCGAAGCCGCTATCGCTATGTCATGATCATGCTACTCTCCTGTTATCTGGCAATGGGGCTGATTTTGATTAAATTCTATTGCGCTTTTTTCAAAACGCACATCATCCCCTAGGTATTCTCGCTAATCAATCAAATCTTATTTAATTGATCACTCTATAGGCGTGTAGCGGTTTTGGGTATGTTATTTTATGACATGCTGATTGCCGCCCTTTGACTTTGCCTCGTAAAGGGCCTGGTCCGCAAGCTTTAAGAGCCGTTCAACATCTATGTTTTCGGCTTTTATGGACGAAAACTGATCTGACGACATGATTTCCGGAATCGGACCCGAAAACGCTCCGCTGCCTAAGGCAGCTTCAGCTTCGGCGGAAGCAGAGGCGGAAATCTCCACAATACCTATGCTAAGCGTAGTTTTGATCTTACTCTTTTCAAAAATTATAGGTCTTCTCATGGCTTTTTTTAATCTTTCCGCCACGATGCAGGCCTGCCTGCCGGTCTTTTGCGACAGCATGATCATGAATTCGTCGCCGCCAAAACGGCCGATAAGGTCCACCTTGCGCACAAAACACTTTAACCTATCCGCGAATTCGCGTATTACCTTGTCGCCCGCGAAATGGCCAAAAGTATCATTTATACTCTTAAAGTGGTCTATGTCCATCAACATGAACGTCAGAGGCACCCTGTTCCGCAGCGACTTTTCGAGCTCTTCGCTGGCTTTTC
>MHFD01000009.1:38325-41642 GCA_001804045.1 Omnitrophica bacterium RBG_13_46_9 | reverse complement strand
CTTCTTCCTCTTAGTATAATTATACATGAGCGACATCTATATCCTTGCAATATAATAGTATACCTCAAATTCCTGAAATTGACCACTTACAACGCGTAAGGGGTTGCGGTCAATCCTATCGGGCCATACCCTTATCTAAATGACAGGCCATTAAACCATCATTCCGAAAGCCTTATACGCGCCTATAGGTATCTAAGGATATATGCAGTATTGGTTAACTAGAAGAATATTGAAAAAAGTCGCTTACTTCTTTAATATCAAAGGTATGCCTGCACTTGGGCAGAGCGCTTATGAATGATTTTCCGTAGTATCTGGTTTTGATGCGCGGGTCCAAAATCGCAACTACCCCCCTATCCGATTTAGTCCGTATCAGCCTGCCGAATCCCTGTTTAAACATCATTATCGCCTGGGGCACCTGATAATCAATGAACGGATTTCCGCCTCTGGCCTCTATAAGCTCCATTCTGGCCTCTGTTATAGGGTCATCCGGGACAGCAAATGGTAATTTTGTAATAATAACGCACTCCAGTGACTTTCCCGGGACATCCACCCCTTGCCAAAATGTGGTTGTTCCCAGCAGGACGGAATTTTCATTTTTTTTAAAATTTTTAAGCAATAGGTAGCGCGGCTTATCTCCTTGCCGTAAAAGGTTTATGTCCCTGTAACCGGAAGCCAAACCCTCAAATACATTGTTAAGCATCTTATAGCTGGTAAACAGGATAAATATCCTGCCTTTCATGATATCTATTATTTTTTTTATGTGCTCCAACACCTGGCCTTGAAACGCCTCAAAACGGTCGTTAGGGTCCTCTATATTTCTTGGAAGATAGAGTAGGACATTCTGCTCGTAGTCAAAAGGCGAATCCAAAAGCTCCGTATCACATTCTGTTATGCCAAGGCGCATCTTTATGAATTCGAAATCATTATTCGCGGATAAGGTGGCGGATGTAAGCACGACCGGCCTGATCTTGCTGAATAGCTGCTTCCGCATCTCCTCCGCGATTTCTATAGGCGCGGCGAAAATAGAATATTTTACCCCGCCCCTTCTTTTTAATACCTCGTTCCAATAGACATAATTATCATTGTCATGGCTCAGGATAAATGCTAAAGCGACCGCTATGCCGGTGCTTCTTTTTATATATAACCGTATTAAGACCTCATCTTCTTCGGATTTCGCATAATCCAACAATAATGACAAAGAGTCAACGATGCGCTTAAGCGGCTCTTCCAGATAATTAAAAACGATATTTTTTGTCATTATCCTTTTTGTGTCACTCTCTTCGCCGAATATGCGGCCTATTTCGCCAAAGAATTTATCAGATGCCATGTGACCCTCGGCCAGATAGAGCTGTATGCTTTCTTTAGTCTGGGTATCCACGCCGCCAAGCCTGGCCAATAGGCCCTTTTTTGTCTTTGGATTATATATCGAATCAAATAAATATCTGATCTTCGTATTGCTCACCTCAAGGCCGAGATAGCTTGTGGCCACATCCTCCAATGTCTGGGCCTCGTCGAATACCACCGTGTCGAAATTCGGCAAGACCTGCCCGCCAGAAGCGAGATTGACAAAGAAAAGAGAATGATTGGTCACCAGAATATGGGATCCCCTTTCCCTGTTTTTTGCCCTTTTGTAAAAGCATTCCTCTCTATAAGGACATTTCTTGCCCAGGCATAAATCAGGATCCCTGCAAAGATTATCCCACACATCGTCCCTTGGGATGAAATCCAAATCCGATTTTATCCCCGACCTGGTCCGGGAAGCCCATTCGAGTATCCTGCCTATCTCCTTAAGCTGCGCGCCAGTATCAAATAAATCATAAGTATATTTGCTGTTAAGCCGCCTCAAACACAGATAATTCTCGGACCCCAGGCACAGCGCGTAAGTGAATTCTATTCCGAGTGAACCTTTTAGGAAAGGCAGGTCCCTGAAATACAGCTGATCCTGGAGGGTCTTCGTGTAAGTCGAGACTATGACTTTCTTATCATTTTCAATAGCGTAAATTATAAAAGGGATTAAATACGCCAGAGACTTCCCTATCCCCGTCCCTGCCTCCACTATAAGGTGCCTGTTCTGTTCAATGGCATCGGCGATCGCGCTTGCCATCGCAAGTTGCTGGGGCCTGAATTCAAAATTTTCAAGCTTTTGTGAAATAGCGCCCCCATCTTCCAGCGCGGCGACAGTTTTATTACGAATTTTTAAATGCATTATTTCTTATGGATAGGTTATTTTATCGGGAATGTGATATAAGTTAGCGGCCGCTAATACCAACGGCGATTATCGTGCCCTGTCATCAATTTCTCAGTATCCGCCGTCAGGATCTTGAATACGCGGGTCACTTGTTTTCGTCGGTTATATCCAGGACCTCTCTTACCTTATTTATCAATTTCTCGACATCGACCGGCTTGACAAAGTATTCTACTATGCCCAATTTACAGGCCCTTTTTTTATATGAGTCGTCTGAAAGCGCCGTTACAGCTATTATCGGTATGTTTTTGGTAACGGGATTTTTCTTTATGGCCTCGCATGCCTGAAAACCGTCTATACCGGGCATCTTTAAGTCCATCAGGATCAGAGATGGCGGCTTGCTTGCCAGCTCGATCCCGGCCGCTATGGCATTGGAGGCCGTGACGACTTCAATGCCCCTTATCTCCAAAGTCTCTTTTACAAATGACAAAAAATCCACCTCATCATCTATCACTAAAACTTTCTTTGATTGCATATCCCCTCCTTTTTATATTAAATGGGCTGCCTCTAAAATTATCCCATACTCTTATTACGACGATTTTTCCGCCAGAGGCAGAGATCTGCCCTGCCCGTGCTTATCTCCGGATAGAGACCCGCATGACGGTTATTGGTTCGAAATCTCCTTGAGCATCTCCGAGCCCTGCAACAACAGTTGGCAGAAGATAACCGCGTATTTAACAAACAGGATGGAAAACACGATTACAACGCTTGTTATCGCTATTTTCTGCAATTTTTTAAAAGCCGGGCTCATCCATAAAAGGGGTAACGCAAACGGCCCTACGCAAAAAATCGCTATTGCGACCGTGGCCGGCTTAAAGTACCACCTCATACGCGATCCTTTCCGGAATCCAATACCTTTTTGATTATATTTTTTACGGCGTCGCTTATATCATAGTCCTCATCAAGTCTTATTGTCAAATCCGCGTATTTCTTGTAAAACGGCCTTCTCTCCGTAAAAAGCCTTCTAAGGCCTTTTACCTTAAGGCCGATTATCCCCCTCGTGGTTTTATTCGAAATCCAATTGTTTATGCTTTTGAACGAAGCGTCCAAAAAAACAACTGTGGAATGCTTC
>MHFD01000009.1:30818-38213 GCA_001804045.1 Omnitrophica bacterium RBG_13_46_9 | reverse complement strand
TCGCGCCACCCGCCGCACCTTCGCCCGGCCAAGCCGAAAACCCGGTACCACGCCCGCGACCGTATGTAGATATGCTCAAGCGCCCCTTTTCCCGAATAAAAGCAGGTCAATCTATTCTAAACAGTTCTTTTATCCTGGTGCGCGTAAAATAATATACAAAAGACAGTTCAAAAAGTGTAAAGATTATCGTGGAAAGTATATAGCTTTTGATGATCAGATCCAGGCCGGCCGCGGCTTGCCCTTTCTCCGCGTAAAAGCCTTCCAAATTCCTGAACATAACGGGATTCATAAGCAAGCCCAGCAATAAACTCATAAGAACAAGCATAACAGCTGTCTTTCTTGCCCACTCCTCCATTCTCAATATCCTGCTTCCGCACAATATGCCTAATATGCCGTAACCGACGGCAAATATGTAAATAATAAAAATAACCGCTTGCGGAAATCCTTTGCAAAGAAGTTTAAAATCGCTGTAACTGCCCAATCCTAAAAGAGTTATTACGCCATATATGACCAGCGCTATCGCAAATATCTTGATTCCGCTTGAATGCCTCTCCATGTTACCGCCTCATCCTGACGCACCTATTAACATAGATATAAAACCAAGGATCAGTCTTTGGACAAAAATTATCATCGGGTCCAAAAACCCTGTAAAGATCAAAATCAGCAATATCGGAAAGCCGTAAGGCTCCAGCCTGGCCAGACTTCGCTGCCCTTCAGACGGAAGGAACCCCATAAGTATTTTTGAACCGTCCAATGGTGGAATGGGTATCAGATTAAAAGCTCCAAGGACAATATTTATCTTTGCTACAGTTAAAAGGACAGTCGCTATAAAAGGTCGCGCGGCGGCGGCATGAAGTCTCAGTAAAAATATCGCGGCCGTGGCGATAAATATATTGGTCATGCAACCCGCCAGCGAAACGAAGATCAGACCCAGGCGAAAGTTTTTCAGTCTGCCGTAATTGACGGGGACAGGCTTCGCCCATCCGAAACCCACAATAAAAAGCGCGATTGTCCCAATAAGATCAAGGTGCAGCGCCGGATTAAGCGATAGCCTGCCCGAGCTTTTAGCTGTATCATCTCCAAAAAAATACGCGACCCATCCATGAGCCACTTCATGAGCGATCACCGAATAGAGAAGCGGCACGGCCAGTAAAAGGAACGCTATCGGGTCTCTAAATAAAAGCGTTATCAGTCCCATTGTCTATGGTTTTTCATGCTTTTAGGCTGGATGCCGTAATGTGAAGCTCCACCGCCTTACAGCGGTGGCTTCTCTTTTTACAGGGTTCCGCTCTATCGGTGGAGCGAAACCCTGAACCGAAAGCCATTCATCCAAGCCCTTACAGGCGTGGCTTTCTGGTTCATGGTAAAATGCCGTTCATCGCGCATTAAATATTCCAAAAAATATCCTTCTTCCTATTTCTTGGAAAAATCCTTGATGATCTTAGCCAGGGCCTCTTTTTTATCGTCTTCTATATCTGTAAACTGTACGCCGATGCCGTAAATAGGAATTTCTTTCCCGTCGATTACGTAATTAAGGTCCTCATCTATGCGCTGCACCTCCCCTAAACAGCGAATCGCCCCTAAAGAAGACGGCAACGTAATATTGAATTCAAGAGCTGTCCCCAATGCAAACTTCTCAAGATAGTTAAAACACATGCCGCCTATGCTCAAATTTCTTATTGTCACCATATTCCACGCATGCTCTTCTTTAGAGCCCTCTTTTTGATGGATTCGGAAGATAATAATAAACGGCTGGCTTATTCTCTCATGTTCCCTTTTTTCCACACCTCCATATGCCATACTACATCACCTTTTAACCTTTTCGGCTAATTTCTTGCCTAGCTCATACGCGCCGCCCAGGACCATCTTTGTGGGGACACCTTCCGCTAGGAGGGGCGGGGCTATTTTCTTCAATTTAAACCTGTGGCAGAGTCTCTCCACGGACTCCACGGCTTTTCCTCCGCCGCCATGACTGACAAAGGCGACATAGGGTTTTCCCGTTACCTTGCCTTCTGAGGGATAGCAGGTCCTGTCAAAAAAATCTTTCAGCATCCCGGCCATGTAGCTGAAATAATCCGGCGTGCCGAAAGCGATTCCGTCGCAATAAAGAAGGTCTCCCAGGGTAGCTTTCGCTGCCCTCTTCAAAACCACCTTTGTCCCCTTAACCGACGAAGCGCCTTTTCGCACCGCATCAGCTAATTTCTTTGTGTTTCCGTTCTGTGTATGATAAACGATGAGTATTTTCGCTTCTTTACGCTTACCCATGCTCTTCCTTTGCCTATTTTTTAATATTATTACGCGCGGCCGCGACCTTGGATTTATACCTTTATATATTGTACATGATTATACCCCTAAAAGCGCTCTTCCTCAAATTAAAAATATATGCTTCCCGATATTTTTATTCATCGGCTGCGGCTTCATCGCCAGCCAATACTGCTTCTACAAACCGCTTATGAAGCGGCCATTCTTGTGAATTCTGAGTCCGATGGTTTAATATAATAAAATGCATCGCTACGGCAATCGACTCTCTGGCATCGGCTAGGTATGACCTGATTTCATAGCGGTAATCTTCGCCGTAAAGCACACCGGCAAAAACGACCCCTTTAAAAGAAAACACCATAAAAAAGACAAGGCATGCGGCTAATGCCTTCTTTCTCATAGACGACATCTTCCTTTGGATTTTTGTCTTTCGGCAAAAGCGCAGGGTTTCATTTGGTGGCTTAACCCTGATAGAAATAATACCCTCACATTTAAGCGAAGTCAATTAAAATGCAACGCCAAAAACAATTGACATTCAAGTCTAAAGACTATATATTTGATATCTGGGGAACTGAAAATCTCTCTTTAGCCGGCCCGGGGCCATGCTGGCCGCTGCCGAACATAAGTATTTCGGAGAAAAGCCCTATGAAAACAAATTTGATCTACCATGTAACGCCCATGTCCGAAAATAATGTCTGGGTCGACAATATCAATTGCCTTCTTAAATATATACATGTATTCAACAATAAAAAAATCATCAATATAGCTGTGGGCGATGACCTTCTTGCCGCCGAGGAAGTAAAAAGATATTTCATAGGCTTTGACGCGGAGTTCATCACGACCGCGAACGATCCTAAAACTCGGGAAACGGCATCCCTTATCAGGCTGCTGGAAGAGGTTAATTCTATCGATTCTGATGAGATCACGTTCTTCGCTCACACAAAGGGCACAACCAGGCAGGGTGACGCCCTTAAAACTTCGGTCCTATGGTATGAGTATATGTACCGGTATAATCTTTCCGATATCGCAAAAGTTAAAAAAGTGTTAACAAAATATCCCTGCTGCGGGTGTTTTAAAAGATCCGGATACCGCGCTTACAATTTCCCGCGGTTTTCAAAGTGGCATTATTCAGGCACGTTTTTCTGGTTCAATAACCGCGCCCTCTTCAGCCGTAACTGGCGCGAAATAGAGAATTCGAGGCTCGGCGCGGAGGCGTATTTATCAAGATTCTTCTCGGACAGGGAAGCATACTGCCTGTTTATGAAAAACACCTATGACCTTTACCATATGGATTATTGGAATGAGGTGGTGTTCCCTTTCGAAAAAGCGCTTAAACTCGGCCGGAAGTTCATTGATCCTGACATATTTTGCTTTTTGCTTTTTGTCATTTATAGGTTAAGAAAACGGCTCATGAAAAAATGAAAATATCGATACTTGTTTTTGATCTATCCGGTAACTGTGTGGTCAGGACCTATCCTATTGCAAAGGTCCTTGAAAGAAATTACAAAGTGGAGATTGTAGGGGCTGTCTGCGGAGACCGGATCCACCCTCCCTATAAGGATGATTTTACATACAATGCCTTCCCTTTTGATAGAAGCGGCAACAGAATATCGCAGACAGCTAACTTATTCCGCCTGTGCGGCAAGTTGCTGAAAAAGATCGATGGCGATGTGATATATGCCTTCATGCCCCTGGTTTTAAGCCTTGGCGTAGGTTTATTGGCTAAATATACAAAGAAGAGGCCCCTCGTATTAGACATTGATGAATGGGATATGGCGCGCTACTACGGATTGTCTTTCGCCCAGAGGCTATCTTTAATGGCGCATTTGAATGATCCATATAACGAACTTTATGCCAGGTTATTTGACCCTCTTATTAAACTGGCAGACGAAATAATCGTAGTTTCCGATTTTCTGCTGCGGCGTTACGGCGGAGTAAAAATAGTGCACGGAGCCGATTGCCTATATTTTGATCCTGCCAAATATGACCGCGGAAGCCTCCGGCGGAAATGGGGTTTTGCCGACGACCTTAAGCTGATACTTTTTGCCGGCACCCCGTGGCCACACAAAGGCCTTGAAGACATCCTGCAGGCGCTAAGGCTCATAAAATCGGATTCCGTCAAATTACTTATCATGGGAGAGCGGAATTATTATTTTGAAAAACTTAAAAAAATAGGCGGCGATGCGGTGATCGGCATAGGTCCCCAGCCCCATTTGACAATGCCGGAATTCCTGGCGCTTGCGGATACGGTATTGTTACCCCAGAGAAAAACCGTTCTTGCCGAAGCCCAGATACCGGGTAAAGTTTTTGAAGCAATGGCCATGTCAAAGCCGATAATAGCCACAAAAATTTCTGACCTGCCTGAAATACTGGATGGTTGCGGTTTAATAGTAGAGCCGGAAAATAATGAGCAGTTGGCGGAGGCGATAAAATACGTCTTTGACAATCCCGAAGAAGCGAATGAAATGGGACGCAAGGCCAGGGAAAGATGCATAGATAAGTACAGCTGGGACGCGATGGAAAAAATGTTGTCAAAGGTATTTGGCAAATATGAATAATAACGGTCTCATATGAATGAAATGGAGCGGCCTCTTAACATCCTGCAGGTAAGCACATTGGATATCGGCGGTGGAGCGGAATTGTCGGCGTTTGACCTATTTCGGGCCTATCGGGCTCATGGCCATAACAGTTGGTTGGCTGTAGGTTATAAGAAAAGTGACGATCCCTCTATCAAACAGATCCCTAATGAGGACTATCGGATCCGATGGTCAAAACCGCGGCGCACGATTGATAAATTGGTGGCGCCGTTCACGGGTAGGATACGCGGTGTGGGACGTTTACGCGATATAATATGTAGGCCCGGAAAGATACGCCGCTGGCTCGAACGGCAACGGGGCTATGAAGACTTCGACTTTCCCGGGACATGGCACCTGCTCGAGTTGACGCCAAATCCGCCTGACATAATCCACTGCCACAACCTGCATGGCGGCTATTTTGACCTGCGGGCGCTTCCATGGCTAAGCCACCAGGTGCCGGTTATCCTGAATCTGCGCGACGCATGGCTGTTAAGCGGTCACTGTGGCCATTCCTTCGATTGCCAGCGCTGGAAGACCGGATGCGGGCGTTGTCCGGACCTGAGTATATACCCGCCGATCCGACGGGATGCCACGGCGTATAATTGGCGGCGTAAAAGAGATATTTTCGCGAATAGCCATCTTTATATCACAACGCCGTCTCAATGGCTTATGGGTAAGGTGCGTGAATCTATCCTGCGCGGCGTTCAATACCGTGTCATTCCAAATGGCATAGATTTAACTGTTTTTCACCCGGGAAGCCAGGCTGAGGCGCGCAGGCTCCTGGATCTGCCCGTTAGGGCGAAAATCATATTATTGGTCGCGCACAACCCATTCAAAGACTATGACATGATCGAGAAAACCCTCAGCTTGTTAGATAAGACCGACGGTTCTGATTTGTTATTCATCTGCTTAGGCAAAAGCGGCGCCGATAAGGCCGTGGGGCAAGGGCGCATGATTTATCCCGGATTTGAGCGTTCTCGGGAGAGGGTGGCGCTATATTACCGCGCATGTGACATTTTCGTTCATGCGGCCAAAGAAGAGGCCTTCGGCAGAACGGTCGCCGAAGCGATGGTGAGCGCAATACCCGTAGTCGCCTCCGCAGTAGGGGGTGTCAGAGATCAGGTCGAAAACGGCAAGACAGGCTTTCTGGTCCCTGCCGGCGATAGTGCCTCCTCATTAGATATCATCAAGCGCCTTATGAAAGATCCGACCCTCCGATCATCAATAGGACAGGCCGGAGCGGCAACGGCCAGCAGCCGTTTCGGGCTTGAAAGTCAGGCTAATACATTTTTAGGCTGGTATAGGGAGATACTGGCGGACTGGAAGCGCGGCAAACCGGCTACCGCATCTAAATGATCTGCTTTGAACCGGGCGGGACATTAAGGTGTTTCTGGGCTCTCTTATAAGAAAGGCAAGAGGGGCTTATCCTATCACCCGTAGTCACAAAACGTATTCATAACGGGGACGCGGCCAGAGTCTATTTATTTTTCTGCTCTATTCTTTCTATGCTTTCCCTGCTAAGCGTAAAAGTACCCCCTTCCATTCCGAATGTAATAGCATTAGGGTCTTCTTTTACGATCTCCGCTTCGAGAGACCGTCCGTTTTTTAAATAAATCTTGACATAATTTGCTTTGATATTTCGCAGCGGCAATATTTTTTTTATCTGTTTTTCCCCGATAGCTTTCGCCTCTTTCGCAGGTTCCGCGGATTCCGGAGCGGATATAGCGGCCGGGGGCTCCTTTTTTGGAAAACATGTCTTGGCGAGAGTCGGTCCGCCCGCAAATAAAGCCGCTATTATCAAAAGCGCCGGTATAAGAGGCGAGAAAATGGCCATCCAGACCAATGCCATCGATTTTTTGTATTTCTCCGTATCCTCCCCTTTTTCTATTTCCTCGGAACATCTCACAAAAGGGTCAAATGAGCTGTCAATGCTCCCGAGAAAATGTATGGAAAAAAGCCTGAAAAAGACAGGTATTGGCAGAATAATAAATCTGACGACAAAAAGCAGAACGGCGAAAGAAGGCACTCCGATTACCGTTATAACAACCGATACGATTGGCTTTGCGGAAGCAGGGGTTAAAATGTAAATCAGAAACCCTATTAGAGTCAGCGCGCCGCCTATAATCAGGATGATCAGGATACCTATAATGGTCAGGACCAAAAAAACCAGCACGCCTAACAGAAAAAGCCCAAACTTCACCAGTAGGTATAGCAAAATCTCGAAGAAATTTCTCGCCAGGAACACCAGAAATATCCACCATGCCCTTTTAACGCCGACCTTCCGGGAGTACATGATGATCTGAACAAAATTGGTAGCAAAAATGTTTATTAACATAAAAAATACGAAAATCGAGGCTATGATAATCAAATATGGTTTAACAGCGCCTAATATCGCCAGGGCGCCCATATTGCGCAAACCGGATAAAACGCCGGATCTGAACAAAGAATATACGGATAAAATGGCCGATACCGCAAAAACGGATATGGACACGGCGCCAAAGGCGGCATTCCAGAAAAAGTAAGATGCGCCGAGTGCTTTATTTTTGTGAAAAGGTATTCT
>MHFD01000009.1:30325-30467 GCA_001804045.1 Omnitrophica bacterium RBG_13_46_9 | reverse complement strand
TCTGCGAAGCTATGTTCCCCTTTGAGCACTCAATTGTTATGCCGGATATCGTTTTTTTCATGCTTCACCTATTATTTGTCCTTTGAATCCAGCCATATCGTAACCGGCCCGTCGTTTATAAGCTCCACCTGCATATGCGCCC
>MHFD01000009.1:24438-30294 GCA_001804045.1 Omnitrophica bacterium RBG_13_46_9 | reverse complement strand
GCCTCTCAACATCTTATTAAATTCTTCCCAGCGGCTCTTTGCTATACCGGGCTCTGCCGACATGTCGAAACCGGGGCGATTCCCTTTCCGTGTATCAGCGTACAGAGTAAACTGCGGCACGCTTAGGACGCTGCCTTTTACCTGCGCTATGTTCAGGTTCATCTTCCCCTGTCCATCTTCAAAGATACGCAAATTTATAACTTTCTTGGACAGGCGCGCGAGATCATCTGTCCCATCGTCTTTTGCGATTCCTGCAAGAACTAAAAAGCCGTGCCCTATTTCCGATACCGTCTTTCCTTCTACGGAAACACTTGCGCGTTTTACGCGCTGGACCAGTATTCTCATTGTATCCTCCGCGCTACAACTGATTTTACCTCAATGGATGCCAAGCGGCCGGGATCTGAAATCCCAGATGCATTATCATTTTATTGATCTCGGTCATATCAAGCGGGGGCTTTTGCGAAAATAAATACGCCTTATATAAAGACTGCGGCCAATCACCGGGTAAAATCATATTGACCATCATATGCGCCCAGTCTACCTGGTTTGGGTCGGGCCAGTTCGAAAGGTCAAGCCAAAACTGTTCTTTCTCCTGTTCTGAGAGAGAATTATAGGCCTCGCTCTGTATCCGGAATGTCTTCTCGAAATAAGACTTATAGGGCTGTCTTAAAGGCATAAACTGTAAGCGAAAGGCCGCGATCAGGCAACGCGCATTTAATAAATCGGCTTTTATGATATCCAGCCCTATCAGGTTATATAAATAAAGGTATCTCCTAAAGCGTAATTCCTCGCCGCCGTACAGTTCGGAGATCCTTACACCGCGAGGCAGTTCGGGCTCCCACGTATTTTTTATATTATGCCCCGAGCAGAAAGCCCTGACACATTCCTGCACGCTATCGGGGGCTTTTGTAAAATATGACAACCTCGCAGAATGGTTTTCTCTTGCTACATTAATATAGTATCCCGTTACGCTCTCATCCCACTCCTTGCTTGTCAAAAGGGGTCGCAGGGCGTCGATGGTTTTATAATAAGTATCGATTCCAGGATCGGGGGATAGCTTCAGATAAAATCTTCCGAATAGATCCGTTTCCTTCAGCCTGCTTAAATCCATATTTAACCCGCCTTCGCGTAATTCCTCACCTGCAATGGTGGGGATGGACATTGAATAGAATTCCGCTTCGGCGAGGTTTTCTGCCGCTATTTTTGTGCGGCGAGACTTCGCCACGCGAAAGCATGGCGGGTCACTTCGCCAAAGCGAGAGAAAAAATCCCACGCCTGTAAGGGCGTGGAGCTTCAATAGACCCTGCTTGCCATGATCATAGAGATAAGCGAAATCACTCCGACAATAAGAACCGCTACGCCCATGAGCCGCGTGTTTCTTATCTCTTTTTCCATAGATACAGGCTCGATCTTCCAGTTAAAAGGCCTGTATATAGCTATTTGCGCTTCGATGATCCTCTTGGGCTGCCAGATAAAAAAGATCCCCAAAAGCATAGCTATAACGCTCAGGGTAAGCTCTATGCAAAACGGACATATACCGGACGCGCTGCATTTACACAATCCCGACAATGAATAATTCATACCGTATCGCCCCCTCCCGCTTCGGGCAACTTGCTATCTTATTATTAACCCTTGCCCTAAATTATACCACATAGGCGCCTAAGCCGCTATTTACAATTGCCGCTGGTTATTTATTCAAACCAAAAAATTCGATCGCGTTCCTGCTGGTCTTCTCGGCTACGCGGGCTATTTCCATATTCTTTATCTCGGCGACCGCTTTCAGAGTCCTCAAAACATCTTTTGGTTCAGATCTATAGCTCCCTGATTCAGGTTTATAGATCACGGGGCAGTCCGTCTCTATGAACATGTTCTCCAATGGCGTTATTTCAATTGCCCTCCTGTGCTCCGGGCTGTATTCGGCGGAAGGGGTGGCGGATATAAAATACCCCATCTTGATTATCTCCAGAAGAACATCTTCGGGGCCGCTATACCAGTGAAATACCGCTTTTGTGATCCCGCTATGGACCAACCGGTCAAAACAATCCCTCCAGGCTCCCCTGCTGTGTATCACTATCGGCTTATTGTGCTTATTCGCAACATCTAGCTGTTTTAGAAACATCTCCTCTTGCAATCTCCTGCCGGGGCCGTCTTTTCTGGCCTCTTTATACCAATAGTCCAGCCCTATTTCGCCTAAGGCGACCGCTTTATCAATATTCTCTTCGATAAAGTTAAAAGCAGAGAAAGAATCAATATGCGCCAGATCCCCGGGATGCACGCCTATTGACGGATAAAGCGCCGGGTATCCGGGGTCTTTATAAAGCCGGCAGATCTCGAGCGCCTTCTTATTGGATTCGAGGTTAGTGCCGACAGCGACTATCGCCGAAACCCCTGATTCCGCTGCTCTTTTTAACGCGCCGTCAAGATCCGCAATCTCCTCTAAATGCGTATGGCTATCTATCACATTTTCCATCATTATCGCTTCGTAGCTTTATTTGAAGCCCCATAACAAAAAAACTCTAAACACTAAACCCTAAATCCTGAACAACCTCAAAACTAAAAACTTTAAACTTCAAAAAGAAAAACTCTAAACAAATTCAAAACCCAAAATACCGGCGGAAAACCTCGCTGAAGCCCCACCACCTTTGTTGGCGGTCTGCCCGAACTGTTATAAATTATACCCCTCAAGACAAGGCTACTCAAGAATTTATTTTGCACAGGACCTCCCCAACCTCGTAGGTTGGATAGCATAGGAGAGGCGCTAACTATTTACTTGTTACGAAGGACGACGGACGATTCGGGCTCGTGTCATTGCGAGCGACCCTGCATACAGTAGAGCGGAGCGCGACCGAAGGAAGTCCCGAATACCACAATAAGATATATAGGCCATGAGGGGTGGCAATCTCAATCGAAGGAGATTGCTTCCCGCACAGCCTGTACATTTAATTGTGGTGTGCGGGACTCCCTTCGGTCGTCGATGCGCTTAGGCATACAAGGCATCTCGCAATGACTCGTTGGAATTGTCACGAATTTCGAATTACGGCTGTCGAATTTCACAAACCTTTCGTTGCCAATGTATTTCCATTGTATTTCCATCGTTCTTCTTCCTATGAGCTTTCGCCGAGATGATTCTTCTTAAGAAGAATCTCCGGCGGATTTACCTTCTGATGGAACGAGCTACGACCTATGAGCTATCGGGTCAATGAGTTTCAATGTATTTCCATCGTATTTCAACTGTATTTCCATCAGATCAATGTATTTCAATAAGCTTCCA
Organism: Omnitrophica bacterium RBG_13_46_9; assembly: GCA_001804045.1. Lineage (GTDB taxonomy): Bacteria > Omnitrophota > Gorgyraeia > JABMRN01 > RBG-13-46-9 > RBG-13-46-9. Next base: position 27,023 of record MHFD01000009.1, on the reverse strand, counting down.
TGAGTATTAATCCGTTTCGAGTCAATGTATCTCCACCGTATTTCCATTGTATTTCAACCGTATTTCATTAAAGAATGTGTCCCCATTTTTTCCGGAAACCGGAAACCGTTTATCTTGATATTGCTTATCTAGCGCGGTATAATATCTGTACGTTTTGGATAAATCCAGAAAGGAGAGGCCATGAAAGAGAAAAAAATTCTATTAAACGAAAGGGATATACCGAAGCAGTGGTATAATCTGGCTCCCGACTTGCCTACGCCGATGCAACCGCCTCTGGGGCCGGACGGGAAGCCCGTCAGGCCTGATATGCTGGCTCCGGTTTTTCCCATGAATCTGATAGAACAGGAAGTGAGCCAAAAACGCTGGATAGACATTCCGGAAGAAATTCTGGAAATACTGTACAGGTGGAGACCGACTCCTCTGCGCAGGGCGGTTTACTTAGAGCAATATTTAAAAACGCCGGCCCGCATTTATTATAAAGATGAAAGCCTGAGTCCGCCCGGAAGCCATAAGCCTAACACCGCCGTGGCCCAGGCCTGGTATAACAAACAATTCGGGATCAAGAAGATAACCACCGAAACCGGAGCCGGCCAGTGGGGAAGCGCCCTGGCCTTTGCCTGCAATCTTCTGGGTCTTGAGTGCAAAGTCTTTATGGTAAGGATAAGTTTTGAGCAAAAGCCTCTGCGAAAAACTATGATGCGGATCTGGAATGCAAAGTGCGTCCCCAGCCCGAGTCAGGAGACCAAAGCCGGAAGAGACATTTTAAAAAGAATACCCGATACCCCGGGGAGCCTCGGAATAGCGATAAGTGAGGCCGTGGAGGAAGCGGTAACCGATAAATCGGGTAAGACGCGTTATGCGTTAGGGAGCGTCCTGAACCATGTATTGCTACATCAGACTATCATCGGGTTGGAGGCCAAAAAACAGCTTAAGATAGTGGGAGAGAAAATGCCGGACATCGTTATAGGTTGCGCGGGGGGCGGAAGCAATTTTGCGGGTCTTTCTTTTCCGTTTGTCTATGAGAAAATAAACGGCGCTGAAATCGAAATAATCCCGACCGAGCCCACCGCCTGCCCGACAATGACTCGCGGAGAGTTCGCATATGACTTCGGGGATGTCGCCTGCACGACGCCGCTTCTGGCGATGTACACCCTGGGACACGCTTTTATCCCTCCCCCGATTCACGCCGGAGGGCTGCGTTATCACGGCATGGCGCCTCTGGTCTGCCAGTGCATCGTTGAAGGGCTTATCAAGCCGCGCTCATACAATCAGATCAAATGTTATGAGTCTGCGTTACTCTGGGCCAGGACCGAAGGCGCTATATGCGCCCCTGAAACGAGCCACGCGATTGCCTGCGTAATAGAAGAAGCGGAAAGGGCGCGGGAAGAGGCAAAAGAGAAGGTGATCATATTTAACTACAGCGGCCATGGCCTTATGGATCTTTCAGGGTATGAAAATTTTCTTTCGGATAAGCTTGTAAACTACAGTCTTCCGGAAGAGGAATTAAAGAAGAACATCGCGTCTCTTAAGAATTTGCCCAAGCCAAAAATGCAAAAGTCGGGTAAATGGTAGGATATTGCGCTTTATCTTTCTTGAGGACATTTAGATTCCCCAATGCCTTTTCAGGTCTTCATTTATCTCTATCGCGGCTTGAGGCGTTAATTTGCGCCCGGGATTTTTTACCGGTTCTCGTTTTTGTCTTTTTTCCAGGAATTCTTTGAATTTCGAGATTCCTATCACTTGCGCCCTGTATGCCCGGGAATTATTCCTGACAAAATTGTCGTCTGTCACAACCAGCACGTCATATTCCGCCGATAACCGCCTGACCGCGCTTATAACCTCTTCGTCGCCTTTTCCCGTTCCGGAAAATATATGACATGGGCGTCCGGGGATCACTCCGCTTTTGTATTCGTCCTTGCCGTCAAAAATGACGCAGACCTTGCTTATCCCCCCTGTTTTACGCTGATATTCCCTGGCAAGCCTTGTTATCTCCTCCCGCGCTTTCATAAGGCTCTTGTCCATTATCCTCCTCAAGTAAGGTATCTTGTGGATCGCGTTATAGCCGTCTATTACAAGCGCTCTCATGGTATTTTATTTTTGTTCCTGCGCGCCGTATCTCTCGAAAACCTTATCCAGCCAGTTAAATATTACGGCATTGGATATGGCGGTAGAGCCGGCCTGGCAGTGTGCCTCCGCCGCTTCTTTTTCTGTAAACAGGACATATTCTTTGGGGCAGTTTAATTCGCTGTATAACTTTTTAGCCTGGCCCTTGAAAAACATGTCATTCTCGCTATCCAGAATAAGCATCTCGCATTTAATCTGTTTGACAACGCCTTTCAATGTATATTTTTTTATCTCCAGCAATAAATCAGCGGGCGATCCAACTCCAAATGTCCACATTCCGTTATCAAAGAACCACCTGACTTTAGTGCTTTTCGCCATAGCTTTTTCGATTTCCGCATTAACCATCTTGGGATCTTTCTTTAAAAGCCTTATGAATCCGGGCGGAAATAATTTGTAGGCCCCTGCGGAAAAATCGTAAATGCCGCTGTTTGCGACGCATGCCTTTATCCTGCCATCGAAAG
>MHFD01000009.1:23556-24352 GCA_001804045.1 Omnitrophica bacterium RBG_13_46_9 | reverse complement strand
TTTGATGTCCTTAAAAAATATCCGGGAAGTGTCGTACTTTCGTAAGGTATCTTGATGGGTTCTATGATATCCGGAAAAAAGTATGCCACATTGTAAAAACAACTCCTGCTATTAAGCAATTGTAGTCTACCCCTAAACCTGTCTTCCTCAGAACACATGTAAAATCCGGCTGCCCTGAAGTAGTTTGATGCCCTTAAATAAGCTTCCGTGGCAGAAATGATATCGCCTTTCTGTTCCATTTTTTTGCCGAAGTAATATAGTCGGTTTGCGGTCTTGCGCCATTCGCTATACCAGCTCTCTATGTCGCCGTCTATTATTCTCCTGGCGGTTGAAATGCATTCCCCTATGTCCGCGCCTCCTTCGTATGAATACCCGATTGTCCTTATGAACTCAAAAACAAAACTTTCGTCCTTGAATATCAGGTTATCGTACCAGCTCCTGGGTTCTGTGGCTTTATCCAGTTTTGCTTTCTTATTATAGAAAAGGATGCCCGAAGCCAAAAGGACTACAAGCATGCCAAATATAGCCAAACCTCTAAGCCATCTGTTCATTATAGCCCCTTATTCTTAAGTTCTTTTATTGCGCGTGACTTTCGATTTTGGTTGCTCAATACCGCCGCTCACAATTATAACCTGAAAATACGCGCCTCACAAGCGGAAATAGCCCCTAAGCGGCGCGAGTTACGGCGAAAAATATGGCGGCGTTCGAGGGCAAATTTCAGGTCGGTCTTATTTCTAGATCGGATTTGTAGGTCCTTTGTTTGGCGAGCTCCCAGGCGTATTCATAAAGATGAAGC
>MHFD01000009.1:22237-23481 GCA_001804045.1 Omnitrophica bacterium RBG_13_46_9 | reverse complement strand
CTATCTGGTTGCATTGAAGAGGCATCTCTTTGATCATCTTTTTCCCGTCTGCCTCTGTTTCAATCTTTACCTTCGGGTCCACCAGGCGCTCGCCATACGTGTAGTCCTCGGTTTCTGTTTTGCAGCTGGTCAGAAGGTATTGCAGGTATTGTTTGATGTAATCCATGCTGGTAGGCGCCGGTATTCCGGACCCCTCGGGCATGATAGGGATTATCTGATGGGCTGGATTTTTAACGCGCACCGTAACAAAATCAAATTCAATGCGATGCTGCCCCGCATAGCTGCCGCGGTCGATCTTATACACATGTCCGTGTTCCAGGACCTGTGACAGGCATTGGAACCAGGCATCGTCTAAATCGAAGGCTTCTATATGGACCGGTTTTAATCCTGTCTCTTTCTCTCTTTGGTTCATTTTTTTCCTTTGCGTTATATTGTAATATGGCTGTGCCTAAACTTCAACCAAAAAGTGCGAAGCATTTGTGTTGTAGTGCCATATTTTAAGTTGATTACGGAGATTTAAAAAGATTACAGCGATTAAAACTTAAATCTACGCAATCTGGGTTGCATATTTCATGAGCAAAGAATCGCCGGAATCATTGTTTATTAAAACTATTTTTTCTCGGCGCCAAACGGAAGTTTAATCGCTCCTTTTAATCCTTCGGTGGTTTTTTTAAGTTCTTCTGTAACGCCTTTAACGGCTTGCGTAGTTCCTTTTAAAGTCTCCTGAGTCGCCTGTGTCGTCTGTTTTAAGGTTTCTTGCGTTTTTGACAAAGTTTCAGCAGCTAATTTTTGTGTAGTCGCCAGCGTATCCGAGATCGTCCCCTGCAACCCGTTGAGATCGAAGTTGGTAAGGCTCGCTATGGTAGTATTTCTAAGGGCTTTTACCACGATAAGGCTCACGAGGGTATAAGGGTCTTTGATATTCTGGTATTTTTCGTGGAGATTTATATTGAATTCTTTTATGGAAGGTTCTTTCCCCGCGGTGTAATCTTTGTAGACGACCTTCCCCACCTCTAACTCCAGATTATCTATCTGTATTTCGGGGGGTTTGCGTCTTGCTTTATCGCCTGGCTTTTTGCCTTCCTTCTGGGCCTTGACTACCGTGAGCGAATTCAGATTAAGCTCTCCGTTTTTATTTTTTACCACAACAAACTCCTTCATCCTTATACGCATATCCACCAAATGTACCTTGCCTTTAATAATAGACGCCAAATCGTAATCGATGTAGATCTCGGGCATATCCA
>MHFD01000009.1:20956-22214 GCA_001804045.1 Omnitrophica bacterium RBG_13_46_9 | reverse complement strand
ATCGGATTGAATAGCACAAGCCCCTTGATCCCCACGAACGTATTAATGATGCTCGCTTTTAAACTTTTTATCTCCAGGTTTAGTCCCGTGACAAATTTTACCGCTCTCTCGACAGAAAATTTAATAACAGCGCCTTTGGAGAAGGAAATGATTACCGCCAGTAGAACTATGCTTATTAATACCACAATAGTTTTTCTCATTTTAGATCCCCTCCTTCTTCTGCGTCCCCGTATTTTTTCTTGTCCAGTTTTTCTATATCGCCCATGTCTTCCTTTATGACTTTCATCACTTTTATCGCTTTATCGACTTTATTGCGCATGTCCTCACCCCAGCTTTTAGGTTTTGGGGGTGTTTTTTCCTCAGCGCTTTTTGATTTATCGGACCCTTCTTCATCGAGTTCACCTATATCTTCCTTTATAATCTTCATTATATCTATAGCCTTGTCTACGTTCTGGCGAAGGTTTTCTGTCCAGCCTTTTTCATCCTGCGCCTGGGCTTCATTTTTTGGGCTGTAGTTATCTGAAGAAGCTGCCGGTTTAGCGCTACCGAAAACAGCAAATCCCGCAATAGAAGACGCGACTGCCATAATCGTCAAGAAAAATCGTGGGGTAAGATATCTATGTGTCATTTTGTGCCTCCGTTCTTATTAAGGACAATCCTTCATGGAATCCGTTTAGGGCTGTAGATAGTGCAATCTTTAAAAACCTGCCTGACAGCAGGCAGGGGCTATGTGTATCTCTATATATATTCGATCGCTGTAATCGGTTATAAATCTCCGTAATCTTTTCTGAAATCGCTTTAATCTTTTCCAAAAAATATATCAGAATCTTACTTCCGGAACCACTTTTGCCCCTTCGGCAGCTTCAAAATATATACGCGGTTCTTTAAGTCCTCTTAAATTACAGAAGAAACTCCCGAAAATGGTGCGTTGATAGGCGTTAAAGGTCTGTACCGCCTTGTTATACCTCATCCGTTCGACGGCGATTCTATTCTCCGTCCCCTCAAGCTGAGCCTGAAGAGACAAAAAGTTTTGATTGGCTTTTAATTCCGGGTAGTTCTCAACTACCAAAAGCAGCTTTGACAGAGTATCCGTCAATTGATTGGCTGTATCGATCTTTTCTTTCCTTGTCTGCGCCTGACCCCACTGGCTTCTTAATTTTGTTATTTCGGTGAAAGTTTGCTGCTCATGGGTCATGTAGCCCTTTACGGTATTGACCAGATTCGGTATCAGATCATTCCTTCTCTGCAGCTGATTCTC
>MHFD01000009.1:17155-20785 GCA_001804045.1 Omnitrophica bacterium RBG_13_46_9 | reverse complement strand
AGCCCTCCGCCGAAACCACCGAATCCTCCGCTAAATCCGCCGGAGTTCCCCCCGTAGCCATTCCCATACCAATAACCTCCTCTTCTGCGATAAGTGCCGGGCATAAATAAAAGCCAGAAAAAGCCCATTCTGAAGCTTAATATTATTATGATCAGTAGTATTGTAAAAATAAGCCGCAGGATAGACTGCAGAAAAGTCGGTTCTTTTGGCAGGGGCACATCGGCCGGCAGGCTGCCGAATTCAGAAACTTCAACATTATATTCTTTGGCTACCAATTTGGCAATGGCCACAGCCCCTTTTGCAATACCTGTGTTATAATTACCGGCTTTAAAAGATGGCAGTATATAATCATTGATGATTATTTTGGCGATGGCGTCCGGGATCGCCCCTTCCAATCCGTAGCCTACCTCTATTCTCACCTTCCTATCCCGCAAAGCGACTAGAAGCAGGACTCCGTTATCCCTGTTTTTTCTGCCTATCCCCCATTTCTCAAATAGCTTTACCGCATAGTCCTCTATATCCCACGGCCGCACCGTATTTATGATAACTATCGCTATCTGGGCGGTAGTCTTCCTTTCCAATTCGCCGGCCAGGACCGTAAGCGCATTTTTATTTTCCCCGGACAGTACGCCGGCAAAATCATTTACATAACCCGTGTAAGCGGGGATGACCGGTTCCTGTCCATAGCTGTCGGGAATAAAAACAGCTGCCCAGAGAGCGATGGATATCGATAATAGAAAAAGCCTGCTTTTCATAACCTGTCGGCTGCGATGGCCAGTTTTTTAATTTCCGCTATATATTTCTCAAAATAGACGCCTACATCTTGGCCGGCTATTTTCTCGTCATCCTTTCTGTCTTTCAATATGGCGATGAAAGCATCCCTATCGAGAGCGAAAGAATCCGCCAATTGTTTAAGGATCCCCTCCTTATTAATTAACGGTAAAACCCCCTTGACCCGAAGCATGGCCCTGAACACAGGCATAAGCCCATACAACGATTCTTTCATCAGCGCCTCGATACCTTTCTTTTTAAGCCCGACCTCAAGATATGCCTGCCGCAACCTGATAAGCTTCCCCTTTATCTGCTGCTCACAGAAAAGTTCTATGTGTTTCTGGTCTATCTGAATATCCCTGAATAGGTCACGGCCGTATAAGACGGTGTTATTTTCCTTTATTTCCATAAATTCGATCGGAAATACGTCTTTGGACGTATCGATATGCGCTAGGGATAAAAATAAAGGCGCGGCGATTTTTTTCTGCATGCCGCCTGAGACAAGTTTTAGGGATCTATTCAACTGTGGAAAATCGAGCTCTTTAAAAACAACTAAAAGGTTTATATCGGAACTTTTGTGAGAAAAGTCATTACCCGTTGCGCTCCCGTATAACACTATGGATATGATATTATCCTTATGTATCTCAAGCAAAGTTTTTAAATAAGGTCCTATTATTTTTTTTATGTCAGGGCGAACCGGATCCAGCTTCAATCCTTCCATAATAGATCTCCTTTTTATGCTTAATTTTTGCGGATTATTTTATGGTTGTATTAAAAATTATACTCCAAACAATAATAAATCCCAAGCAAAATCTGCTTGGGATTGTAATGTTCAGTAGTGATCACGGCGATTTTAATTATGAGATATGCAACCTGGATTGCGGAGATTTAGACTCAAATTTCTGCAATCTTTCCTAAAAAATCGCCGTAATCTTTGTTAGAATCGCTGTAATCACTATCAAAAATACCTTTGGCTTGTGTTGAGATTCAGGGAGGTCACTTGGGCAAACGACACAAAACAGGGGAACTCATTGGTTCCCCTGTAAGAAAATATACAATATATAGCCCCACGGGTTTACCCGTGGTATCGCTTGTTGCGCCACTCTGTGGCGGTATCCGCCCACGCAGGACTTTTTCTCGGATGAATCTCTTTCATTAACTCACGGGCAAGCTCGCGGTACTTTTGAGTAGGCGGATATAAGATAACTCCCTTGGTTATTTTGAACGCAAGGACTTGTCCTTTGCTTTTACAGACCCTTCTTTTATCCCATCAGCTATGTTCTGAAAGATCGCCATGCTCTTTATGGGTCTTATCTGATCCTTGGCAGGTAACGCATTCTTTCCTTGCGATATGGTATCGCCCACGATCTGGAATACCGATTTCTCGGTAGTCACAGGTTTGTCAGCCGCGAAAGCAGGCATAGCGCTTGCGACAATCGATATTGCAATTATTAATACGAGTAGATACTTCATCCTTCACCCCCTTTTTATTAAACTTTCTTGATTATGTATGGCTTTATATTATAAGAGTATATATCAATACAGGCTATTTTGCAAACATTTTATTCTATATGAGAGTCGTTCTTTCACGGCCGGGTATATAGGGGCCCTATGGGTATTAGAAAGCGTTTGCGTGGTTTTCTATGCTAAGCCGAATCATCATCTTTTTCATTCTGCAGGAATTTATCTATATACTGCCTCAGCGCCTCGTATGCCTTAAAATGTCCGGAATCACCCCAATGCGCGTCTCGGCTATTGCTAAATCGATTGCCGTAATCCTCAAATGTAAGAACATCAAAAACCTCTAAATATGGGATTGAAAGTTCCTTAAGAAGCGAGGTCGCTTTGAGATAACCGGGGCTTTTTTTCAACTCAAGTCTTTGATCTTCTATATCAGGTATCATAAACACCAGCAACGGGGTATTTCTATCCGCCAGATATTCTTTTATTTCCATCATGTAATCTCTTGTTATTGAATAGACATAATCATGATTTAACATACGTACCTTATTTTCTTCAGGGCTATAGCGGAAATTATGCACCATATTCTTAATGTTATGCATCGCAAACCATGTTGCCGTCCCTAGGCGTGACTTATAAAAAATTTTGTATTTTATGAATTGTTTAAACGAAGAGTGGGCCATGGGAATGCATTCTATTCCGATGGCTTGGTTATACAACATGAAAATCTCGTTTTTGTCTAGCCGTCGGATCTTCGCATCATACTTATTAATAATGACTTCGTAATTTGAGATGATTATACTATCGCCGAAAAACCAGGCATATCTGTCTACAGGCGTTAAATTTTCCAAAAAGTCGTTGAAATAGAAACACAATATGACCAGGTGCGGTTTGATGACATCGAAATATTTCCTTAATACGCCCAATTGATTGTTCTGCGCGTAACCCGCAATGGCTGTATTAAAAAATATCACATTTTGTTTTTGATAATGATCGCTCAATAAACTTACGAAGCCTTTACCCTGTGATGCGCTATAGCCTTGGGCAAAGCTGTCCCCAAGTATTAAAATCCTTTTATAACCGCTCCAGTCATCATAAAAGTTTTTCTTGTCGACAAAGCCGTGAGGTCCGGAATAAAGAGTATATCCCAGATCCGCATCCGGCTTCAGGTCCCCGTAGATACCCTTGGCCAGGCCTTTGCTTAAAATCTCATCGAAAGATTTAGCGTTGATCCGTTCTGAAAATAGGGAAACTGTTCTTTTAATATAAGGCTCATAGCCCAGTAGCGCCAATATTAATTCCCCGCACAATAACGAGAGAGCGGTCGCAAGCGCAAAAATGATTATATTGATATAAAACTTTTTTTTATTCATATTGGTCAGGGCCGGTCTTACATGC
>MHFD01000009.1:14126-17118 GCA_001804045.1 Omnitrophica bacterium RBG_13_46_9 | reverse complement strand
ATCTGTAATGAAATCGTGTTATAGGTTGCATTTATGGCCGGTATATGTTAGAATTTTTTTATTTAGAGGTGTAGTTGGGCATTTAGTTAAAAATATTTATTTCGGATGCTACGAAACTAATCTTTGAATCTGTGATTACTCTCGTGATGACCCAAAAATATTAAAAAGGAGGCTGATGATGGCGAATAGAATTTTGTGCGTCTTTGTAATTATTCTTAGTGTATTTTCCTTCAATTTTTCCTGTTTCGCTGCACAAGAAAATCTGGATAACCTTAAGGCGCAGCTTAACGATCTGAGATTGGAGATGGCAAAAGTCACAAATGATTATAAGCAAGGGTTGGCCCAGGTCCAGAAAGAATGTCAGGACAACATAAACATAATCAAAAAAGAATTTCACGAAAAGCGCGCGGATTATATCGCGGATGAAGAATCCAGGGAGAAAGAATTACAGGCTGCATATAACAAAAAAATACAGCCGATGAAGCAGGAAGAAAAGCGGATTACAAATATGATAGAACCGCTGGAGCCGAGTAATTTCGCGAAGAAACGCTAATAGCCCTTATCTTACCATTAGGGTCGTAGTCGGGCCGTTTCTCTTCACCTGTAGAATTATCTTTAATAAATTATCAATCTAACTGTTCAAAAGTTCCGGGAATAGGATTGAGTTCGTCGTAGTACTCTAGCAACAGTTTCTTTGATAATCGCCTTTCGCGTATTCCAAGCCACAATGCGTCGTCCTGCGTGTTTCCGGAATCTGTACTGTTATACTCCGTCTCGATTGATTCCGTGCTCGTAGTAGATAGACTCTGATTTTTTCCCGGTTTATCAGGTTTCCCATTGCCGCCGCCATTTCCGGAACTGCTTGTTGAAACAAACAACGCGGATCCTGTTTTGATGATTCTGCATGTCGAGCGGTCGGCAGGCTGATATACGCCGAAATTATCATAGTCGGGGTAATCATCTCCGTATAAAATCCAGAACCCCAAGCCGTTAGTTCCGATACTCGCCGAGGTATTATAAATAGCCGTATATAAGCTATCCCTTGCCTTCATCTGGGTGCGGGCATCAACAGCGTCTCTATCCACCATCTTTCCGAATTCACCTATGTAGACGGGTTTATTCAGAATGGTATGGGCATCGGACACCCTATCCTGTATCCACTGCAGCGCTTGCGCATCGTTAAGATTGTAATAATCCGGGAAGAGATGAAATGTAGCGATATCGATATAAGGCGATGATTGGCTCCCCACAAAATCTACACCATCGCTGTAACCGTACCATCCTTCGATACCCGTGGAAAGCAGGTGATTAGAATCGATGCCTTTTATGTATTCGGCCATCTCATTGATCCACGGGTTTAAAATGGAACCGTTGTAATCTGTATAAGCCCTTGGTTCATTTCCCAGCTCCCATGTTAGAATGGTGGGGTCGTCTTTATATCTTATTCCCGTAAGCGAGTTTGTTCGATTGAGAAAATAAGATACATAATCTCTATACCATCCTTTTATGATATCATCCGCATAGAAAAGATCATGTTCGGCATAGGTCGGAGTCCGCCCCAATTTCCACTCAACATACTGATTAATGCCGCCGAAATCGTCCCAATTGTTCACAAACGGTATTATTAATTTCATACCGCTCTCTCTGGCTTTATTGATGATGTAATCCATTTTGAGAAAACCGGATTCATCATAGACTCCTGGCATTGGTTGGAAAGAAACACCCTCTTTGTACATCCCGTCACAGAATCCCCATGTCCGTATGGTATTCAATCCCAGACTCTTCGCGTCCTGGAATATTTCATCTATCATATAATCGGGCTTATAGAAAAGATAATAATTGTTTGCGTGTGAGAATTTGTACTCCTGCCCGTTAAGGTCGAGTTTGTTGCCGTTAACTGTTACAAAATCTTGTAACGCTTCCTCTATAGCTTGTCTTGTTTCCACAAGACCTTCGGATGCTGATTGTGATGCGATAAGATAATCAGCGCTACTGCCCTCAGGAATAATTGATTCATTATCCGGCAGCACTGGATCTTCAGTCCAACCTAATGTCGAAATTGTCAACAAAAGAATCGAAAAAACAAAAATCTTACTTTTCATATTTTTAACACCTCCATTTTGTGTAATATTTTACCATATTTTTTTAGTTTTGTCATCAAAAATTTTAAAATTAATGTATTAAAAAGCTAGGTGAATACTATAAATCGCCAACCAGTTGTTCATTTGATTATTTCAATGTGAGGAGTGAGAAAACTCGATTAAACTTACCTAGGATGCAATATAGACTCGAGCGAGGTAAAATCTAACTATAGATTTAAATATTCGCGCTTGATGCGCCTGATGCTTTTAAATATATTTGTTTTCGTGCCGGGGTATGATTTTTCCATTTTTTTGATAAGGCCTTTTATGTATTTTCTGCTTGATTCCTGAAAGAACGGGCACTTGCAAAGCTTGGAAGGAAAATTATTTTCTTTGGCGAATTTACGTACCTCTTCTTCCTCTACGTAACATAGGGGACGTATTATAACGATCTTGCCCCCGAAAAGCTCCTGCCTCGGATTCATGGTGGAAAATTCCCCTTTAAATAAAAGGTTAAGCAGCGTAGTTTCCGCTATGTCGTCCTTATGGTGCCCTAACGCCACTTTATTGCACCCGAAGTCACGCGCTATTTCAAAAAGCGTTTTACGCCTGTTCCACGAGCACCAGAAACAGTTGGTCTTCTTTTCTTTGTCTAGGACGGTGATCTTTCTAAACACGTATTCGATGCCTATCTCTTTGAATATCTTTTCTAAGGTGCCCTTATGAACGCAGGAGCTGCAATAGAAATCTGTCTCTATATGTGCCGCGTAAAGTTCATAATGCGCAGGTGACCATTTCTTTCTTTCCATCAAAAGCTTCAGAAGCGTAAGACTGTCTTTTCCTCCCGAAACCGCGATCAGTATTCTGTCCTTATCGGCGATCAGGTTATAATCGCCGATAGCCTTGCCTAT
>MHFD01000009.1:12571-14051 GCA_001804045.1 Omnitrophica bacterium RBG_13_46_9 | reverse complement strand
TTAGTGCCGTCAAATGTTTTGGCCTCAAGACCTTCTTTCGGGAGGTTGTCGATAAAAAATTTTTGCGAGAAACCAAGGGGATGGGCCAACCCCATAGCCATATAAGCTTCATCCCCCTTAAAAATGTCAAATAGAGGGACAGTCATGACAAGAATGCCCGAGTCCTCCAGCAGAATCTGAAATTTCTTGAATATGTCACCTATATAAGTCATGTGTTCAAGGGTGAATAGGGTTACTATGACATCGAATTTTTCCCCTTTGGAAATAAGTGAATCAATGTCCGGAAAAATCCTCAAGCCTAAGGTCTTCGTTCCGATCTGCCTCCACTTCTCGGAAATATCCACACCTGCTACATCAAACCCTCTGGCTTTTGCCTGCAATAGAAAATACCCCCATGAACATCCGAATTCCAGCATTTTTCTTCCTTTAAATTCATACTTACTGAGGCCATCGATTATATAAGAATAGTCCTTGGGCAGATATTCGGCACGTCCTGTCAACAGAAATTGCTTCGGTATCTTATTGCTTTTCAGTTCTAAGCCAAATATGGTTTCATAAACTGAACTATGTAATTTTGAAAATTTGAATATCGGGTTGGTCCAGTAAAGGCCACAGTGCAGACAGTGGCAGATATCTACCATATACGCTTTTTTAAAGACTACGTCGTATCTATCTTTGCCGCAATAAGGGCAGTGGCGATCATTTTTCATAAGAACCGCCTGTAAGAAATATAGCACCCTTAACAGGAAATGGAGGAAACCTATTATCATTATATCGTCCTAATTTTGCGTTTCCGATTACAGCCAAGAGACATGTGGATAGATCCACAAGCATGGCAGTGCAATGTCTCTACATATAATAGTGTATCCTCTTTTCAATTTTTTTTAAAGAAAAAAATAAGAAAGAGGGCTGGAATTGTGGAATTGTACCGTTTGCGATTTCCTGTTCAACCTGTCCCCTATTCTGATTTTAAAGGTGTCCCTTATCTTTTCTAATATTTTTTAAAAAAAGTTGCAGCAAAATAAGAGTCTTTATTGATTACGCCTGTTATCATATTACATATTATCACACGGGGTAATCAAAGACAACGGATTTTCAAATCCGACTCAGATTATGGTAAGTATTTAGAAATAGTCGGGAAAGCAAGGAGGAAGTATAAAGTATTTCTCTACGCGTATTGTCTTATGCCAAATCATACACACTTGTTGATTGAGCCTGAGAAGGCATCGTCTATCTCCGGGTTTATGCATTGGATTAATAGAGGATATACCGCGTATTTCAATACGAAATACAAAAAAGTAGGCCATCTATGGCAGGGGCGCTTTAAGGGAAAGCCGATCTTGAAAGATAACTATTTGATTGATTGTGCCGCCTATATAGAAGGCAACCCTGCGCGAGCCAATATGGTAAGAGACTTAGCAGGGTATAAATGGAGCAGTTATAGAGGAAGATGTCTTTTGGGTAATAAGATTATGCTGGA
>MHFD01000009.1:10335-12551 GCA_001804045.1 Omnitrophica bacterium RBG_13_46_9 | reverse complement strand
AAGATCAAATTCAGGGATACCTGTATATTCATATTCAAAATCGCAAACGGTACAAGGGTTGCGGGCAGGGAATTCATATTCTGAAACGGTCGAAAGAGTCGACAATTCCTCGTTCACTTGGTATAATATGTGTATATAAAAAGCGGGTAGGCGGATCCGGCATTATTACAAAATAAGGCTGTGAAATCTGAGGCAATAACGCAATAAGCCGTAACCCTATTTACGGCGTACCAGGATGAAGATGGCTACAAAAAAACATAGCCCTTTTATTAAAGAGCACGGGCCGGGCGGTAAGAATAATAAATTAGCGGCCATAGTCGTGCCCATGCATAGCAGGGTATTGGCGTCCGATGAGGAGATCTCCTTAAAACATCTTCGCAATTTTCTGGGCAAGTATGAAAAATATATAATTGCGCCCAAGCGCCTGGATCTAAAGATGATGCATGATGATTTTACCGTTAAACGGTTCGACGCAAAGTATTTCGGGTCCAAAAAAAGATATAGCAAACTCCTTATGTCACGGAATTTCTACCGGGAGTTCGCTGAATATGAGTACATATTGATATATCAATTGGACTGCCTCGTATTTTCGGACAGGCTGGGTGAATGGTGCGCGAAGGGGTATGACTACATAGGCGCGCCATGGTTTAAAAACGTAACCACCACATGGGACCCATGGGAAGACTCCGTCGGAAACGGGGGTTTTTCTTTGAGAAAGGTGTCGACCTTTCTCGGTGTTTTGGATAAATATTATAAGCCTTACAGTATAATAGGACGCGCGTTAAAATGGTGCTTTTATTTCTTTAAACAATATTATTATAGCGCGTCGACCGACATGGAATCGGGGATTGCTGTTAAAAAATATAAGGTACTAACTCACTGCTTGCATGAAGATTTCTTTTGGTCATTTAGCGCAAAGGACTACTGGCCCGATTTTAAGATTCCTTCCTGCGAAGTCGCTTTATCTTTTTCGTTTGAGACCGGTCCCCGTTTTTGTTTTGAGAAGAATAACCACACCCTCCCTTTCGGTTGCCACGCCTGGAACTCCTATGACAGGAAATTCTGGGAACCGTATCTTCTGAAGGATAACAGCGTGTCCGATAGAGGACCGCGTTTAGCCGATATCTCCGACTCCCAAAAATAGCAAAAAACCGTCTGGAATATGTGTATCTCCCTCAATAGACGCTACCACGCAATAGCCGGCTTGCCGGAAGAGGCCTACCACATCCCGTACTTAAATCTGACGTAAGCGAAAAACATAGAACGGGTTTCCGCGTTTAAAAAAAGCTCGGGCCTTATAGGGTAGGTACTGAAGCGCCACGAATACGGGTCGATGAATGCGCATCTATTCATGTTGACCTTTCGTGAACTGTCAGCGGACCTCGTATATAGCATCTCGCCCAACCGCAAAGCGAAAGGCCGCAGCGAAAGCCTCCAAAGCGCGTAACAGAGCGCCAGCTGGTCCCTTTCGCTATGATCATTGACCTGTTTTAATACCTCTAGGCTTATCTGATCGTAAAGCGTTCCATGGACTCTGCCAATGATGTTGTTTTGGTAAACAGGGCATTCCGCCGGCATTTTACATGATATATAGTATTCCTTCTGCCTCATCAGGGTATCATAGCACAGATAATGGTGATCCACGATGGCATCGATCTCCTCAAGCCATCCGGACCGCAAAGGGTGTTCTGTAACGCAAAACTTATGATTCTTTATGGTATCGAACAATCGGATTATCTTATTTGGATGATTGGTTATATGCAGGTCACTGTCTATATACAAGCTTACATTGATGTATTTGAATAGAAATGGGATCGCCCATTTAAAAAGCCTGTTTAAATAGGTATACTCGCTCCGCCATCCCGGTACCTCATCGGCTTGAATGACTATATAGTCCTTTACGCCATTAATGGCTTCGATAGGAACGTCTTTAGAGGTGACTATTATTAAAAGCGCCTTTTTATTTTTGGCGAATTCGACGATGGCCCTGGAAGAGTCCCACCGAGTTATGCATTCGTGGAAATAATCCGCTCCGAACGGGGCCGTAATGATCGCTCTTTCAGCCTTATATTTATCCAATGAATAACGCTCTCTTATATCGTTGATCAAGCTTTCTATAACCATAGCTGTCCTTGGAAGCCGCGTTGCAAGCTAAAGGCCGACATCTTGTCCGGAAATAATATCAGCCGGCTATCTGATAGCATGCCTTGCATGTT
>MHFD01000009.1:6785-10319 GCA_001804045.1 Omnitrophica bacterium RBG_13_46_9 | reverse complement strand
GGTAGATCTCCTCTCTTAGCTTCAAATACTGCCTGTTATTGAATATTTTCTTTAAGCTATCTTTTGTCAGATCGCCCATATTCCATGTTTCAGGCACTGCAAGCACACAACATGGAACGACTTTGCCCTCCGTGGATATATAAAGCGAGGTAAATGGCCAGGGGCAGCGGTTTGAGCGGGAGAATATCGAGTCATGATGGAACTCAAATTCTATATTAAGTTCTTTACTCAAAATACGTGCCTTATCAAGGTAAGATTCGAACCCCGGGAAGTCTTTTAGGCATTTGACCGAAAAGCTGTACCTAAGTTCTCCGTCTTCCTTTATCCAATTCTTGAGCCGTTCCTTAACACACACCGAGTCGGCGCCCATGTATGCCGCAAGCCTTACCAGTTCCGGGAGCTCTGTCAGTACCGCATCATTGCTGACTAGACAAACCAAAGATATGCGAAGATTAGACCCCCTCTTCTTTTTAAGCTCACAGAGTAATTTTATGTTATTGACTACCTTATCAAAATCTGCATTCTTCCTTAGCGCCTCATATGTGCTCTTTGTGGCTCCGTCGAAACTGAACTGTATAAGCGATAAGCCGGAATCAAGAATTTCTTCATTACGGCGGGGGTCAAGAAGCGTCCCATTTGTGATAACACATGTGTCTATGCCCCTGTTTGCGGCAATGCGGACCATCTCAAGCAGATGTGTATTAAGAAAGGGCTCTCCCATTCCCTGGAGCTTGATCTGCCTAAGGTTCTTAAATTCAGATAGTATCTTTTCGAAGAACTCAATGCTCATGGGGGTGGTGCTTTTAGCCCTTTCCCATCCGGGCACCTGGCAAAATGGGCATTCCAGGTTGCACAAAGCGACAGGTTCTATGTCTATAACCTGAATAAAATCCGTGGGAATGCGATAGCCCGTAAGAAAGGGCCGTTTCAGGATGGGTTTGCGCAAGTATCGTGTCGTTATTGCGTTAATAATGCTCTTCTTTCCGCGTTTTTCATGACTATATTTTTGCTTGTCTGCTCCCATCTAAGCCTGCTTCCTGGTATATCTTAGGCGGTATTTTTCGGTCCCTGCTCTATCCGATATGAATATACTATACACTTTCATACATAAACTTTCAAGTGTATTGAAGTAGCTAAAAATTTAAAGTCCTCTCTTCTCCCCATTTCCCGGGAATGATTTTACTTGGCTTTAGGCTTTGGGGTAGTATAATCTAATAAACGGTATATCCCTCAAGAAGAGATTAAGGGCCTACCTTCTTCCGGAATATAGCGGCATGATACTTGAGGTTCCGAGAACCTGCATAAACGCGGTTTGGTAGAATAAGACTACGGAAAATGCGCAAATACTTGAGAATCTTTTTTGCTTTGTCCAAGAGGGCAGTTACATCCCTCTTTCCGCGCCTTGCCGTAAACAGGAATATCGATAACTACGGCATATATATATCGCGTTTAAAAAATAAGAATGGGCTGGAGATAGGAGGCCCGAGTAATATCTTTAGGGAAAACGACATACTGCCTGTTTACCCGTTTATCGCAAACCTTGATGATTATAGCTTTAACAGGCCTGTTGAGCATAGAGGAAGACTTCTGCGGGAGGGCTTTACTTATGAATATTCAAAATATAAGAAGAAAGGGTACCAGTATATAGGCGATGCGGTAGACCTGGCTCAAATAGCGGATAACACTTATGACTTTGTTATGGGGTCTCATATTTCCGAACACATAGCGAATCTCTTTAAAGCATTCGGCGAATGGCTGCGGGTATTGAAAGACGGCGGCGCCATCCTGCTTGTCATACCGCATAAAGACGGCACCTTTGACCATCGCAGGCCAGTTACTCCTATCGGCCACTTAATCGAGGATTACAGAAATGATACGAAAGAAGACAACCTGTCGCATCTGGAAGAAGTGCTGAGCTTAACCGATATAGACAGGGACCCGTTTGTTCCTGATATCGATTTTCTGATAACCAGATCGAAAAACAATTCTTCTATCAGGGCGATGCATCATCATGTCTTTGATACAAGCCTCGTGGTGAGTATATTCGATTATTTCAAATTGCAGATATTAGCGTTGGATCAGGTAATGCCTCACCATATAATAATATTGGGAGAAAAAGTATCGGGTAAGCGCAGTGTCGATAACAGCCTCTTTACCGGAAGAAACGCAGCATACAGAAATACCAGCCCATTCCCTTCCGACAGGCTAAAACATGGGGCATGAATACCAGTTCAATAATCCGCGTTTTACGGTTACAACGGGGTGGGTGGATTACGGGTGTTCAGTCTTTCGCATAGTGAATACGATATAAGTGTAGGATACGCCCTCAATACTACAGGTCATCTCCCCGCTCCTCAGATTTATGGGGCCTGTTAACTTAAAAGAATACTTCTCTGCGTCCTCGAAAATGGACTGTATCCCTTCCCGGCAGAACACCTTCCATGGCGCGCCGCATATCATGATACCCGATGTATCGACCCTCTCCTGTCTATAGTCCGTCGAGGTGATGAGGCTGCCGCCCGGTTTCAGTATCCTTGCCATCTCCCTGAAATATTTTGCCGGCTCTATCACGTGTTCGATTACGCTTTGGCAGGTAACAACGTCAAAGGACCTATCCGGGTATTTTGTTCTCGTCAAATCTCCAAATTCGTACCGTATGACCCCGCGTCTTTCCGTTTTCCTGAATGACAGGTTTATGCCGGTAAGATTTTTGTATCCGTACAGAAAGAGGTTCTTTAGAATAGAGGAGTTATGCGATGCGCCTGCGTCTAGGATCGCTGCTTCGCGGTGAGCGTGCTTTGTAATGTAATCGAGCATCGCCAGGCTGTCCCAGTTCTTCTTTTCCATGAAATGCGGCACAAGGCGTAATCTGGATACTTGCCGCACGGCGCCTTCCCATTCATCCCTGGACAGTAAAACAGCGTTATGCCAGGGGGCATCCGGCAGCTGTACCGGACGCCGGTAGCCCTTGCTATATAGGTACGCTCGATATAAAAAAAGTGATCTCACCAGGTATCTCTTTATCCTCTTCTCCGATTAAGAAGCTTCCTCTTGAACGCTTTTCCGTTATAACACCCTCTACCACCCTCTATCAATGAAAATAGGCCTTGAGATTAAGCGCTCTTATCTCATCCAAAGCGCTCTTTTCCAGAAACTCCAGGAAATTTTCGTCGTAGTATTTAAACTGTCTGATATCTCTGCTCCTGGTATGGTTGACGTCTTCCGCTTCTATGCATTCACGCAATAGGCCGTCATCGACTGTTTCCCCGGGGCTGATAAATAATATGGCTTTCTTTACGGCTGACAAAGGCGAGGCGAGAAGTTCACAATAGGGCAGCTGTAAGCTGTTCCTGTTTCTGTTCTTAATGGCCCATTTTGATACCCATCGTCTCCAATGGCTTACATCTTTTGAGGCGAAATCTATCCAGCTTTCGGCGCTCTCTTCCCGTCCCATAAACGCGACGTAAAATTCATAGTAAGAAATGGCTGTTTCTATAGGCTGCCTGTATTGTATGATATATCGCCATAACGGCG
>MHFD01000009.1:0-6779 GCA_001804045.1 Omnitrophica bacterium RBG_13_46_9 | reverse complement strand
TCAACTTAAGGTCAAGGTCATGGGTCTTCTGGAAATTCGTATTTGTATCGGAGCAGGGGACTGTGCGGCAATGATCATAATACTCACAATAACATAATTTACCGGCTCTATAATGGTGCTTCGCCGCCAGCTTCTGGATTTTGGGTGAATCCTGTAAAGGCCCCAGTTCCCCGGCATAGTATCTGGTCAGTAACCTCACCAGCATATGATGCCCGCTTCTCGGATATGTCACGCACACCGTCTTCCTGAAAGTCCTGCCGGGATCGGAATACGGAAAGAGAGTGTATATGGCAAGGCTCTTTGCCCTGTTGAATGCGGTATCTATCTTTTTACGGATCATCTCTTTTATCTAGCAGGGGAGGTTTAAACCTACCCTGCTTTTCTGATTTTTTAGGCACAGTTCCTAAGCCAGACTGCTAGCTAAATAATTCGTTGACTTTCTGGAGTTTGTCAAATGGTGTTCCCTAGTTCAAATTGCTATGTCTTTACAAGTAATCATGTTCAAGCAAACTTTGCCGTTGTTTTGGCATTGAGTGGGCGTCATCTGGCATCAAATCATATACATATTAAAAACGTTCTTTTAATATTGTGTTTGCAATGTTTTCGGCCAAGAGTCTATTGCCTTTAGGAGTGCAATGGCCAAAATCTCCTCCGAACATATCTGTAAAATATTCATTATAGCCTTCCTTTTCTACTGCTTCTTTGAATAGTTTTTCATTATCTACAAAGATAATATCTTCTTCCCCTTTGAATATCTTCTTAAGTGGTTCTATGTTCCGCATGGGATACTGCACACATACAAGTTTTATGCCTTTTGCGGCAAGTTGTTTTTGAAGCAGCCTGTAATTATTATATGTTTTAAGAACATTGTATGTTTTCCTTACCTCCTCTGCCTTTCTATAATACTCTTCTGCTAAACTATGCTCATCTAGGTCGGTATACAAGACTGCTAACGCGCCATATACTCTACTGCTTTCTGGATTTATATTCATGGCTTTCTTAAGCGTTTCTTCGGCCCTATCATATTTTCCCAATCTCTTATATATCCATCCTAGTTTGATATATGCATCATCTCTTTTTGGATCTAACTCTATAGCCTTTTTAAACATCTCTTCGGCCTGATCATATTTCTCAAATTTCCTGTATAGCGATCCTAGTTCGATATATGCATCAGGCATTCCTGGATTTGCCTCTATAGCCTTTTCAAGCACTTCTTCGGCCTGATCATATCTTCCCAGAATCGCATATAACCACCCCAGCTTTTGATATGTTTTAGTATTTTTTGGATTTATCTCTATATCCTTTTTAAGTATCTTTTCGGCTTCGCTATATCTTCCCAATCTCCAACATAGTGGGTCTATACAATCATATGTGTTATAGCGTTCTGAATCTGCCTCTATAGGTTCCTTAAATAGTGCTTTTCTTTTGTTTGCTATACGAAAATAGAGAAACCTGACTAATTTGTATGTTCTAAGTGAGTTAAGGAACAGTAAAAATTTTCCCGCGGGATTATCTTTATATGAAAAAAAATAACGATAACGTTCATCATTTATCCCCATCATTGCAATCACCATATTAGGTCTGTATTCGCTCAGCCAAAGACTTAATGACGATACGATATATTCGGTATCAGTTGCCGGAATGCCTTTATTTATTACGCGAAATTTTATTTCGGTATCCCGCCGATTTAGAATCTCTTCAAGTTGGCTGGGGTAAGAGTTCCTGCCGCCGGCGACAGTAGTAGATTCACCTAAGCACATTATACGGTAAGTGCCTTGATCGCCAATGGTAGTTCTGTTTCTATGCTTCTGCAGCGATAAATATGCAAATCCCCCCATTCGTATGCCTATTTCAAGCAATACTAAGCTCAGAAATAGTCCAAACAGTATAAGAGCTATCTTTTGATATAAGGGCATCTTCTTCATAATAACCTTATAACCTTATGGGCGGCCCTCAGGCCGAATTCGCTCCTGCTGTCCCTAATTGCAGTTTAGATATATTTTCTTTTTAAAATATTTTAACATTTTATACGGCAAAATGCCATCTTTGTTGTCTATATATGGAAGGGTTAGTGATATGCATATCGGGGGGGGGCAGCAGGATCAATTCTGAATAACATCTGTTATCGCGCCATAGCGCGAAACAATGAACAGCAGTTATAGGACAAGGATGTCGGATGAGAAAAATGGATTTCTGGATTCCGTTTTTATATTGTAATTGGGGACAGGCCTAAGTTCACCGCCAGGCCCCTCGCTAATACCTCATATAGTGGCCTTTAGCCAGTTTTTGATTTCTTCAAATATCTTTAATGGATGCTTCCTTATCAAATACTCCGCATGAGGTCCGTTCTCTATGATAACCAACCGTTTCCTGGTGTTTGTTCTTTTATGCAGGGCTTCCGAATGTCGCTTATCGACAACCCAGTCTCTGTCCCCATGTATAAATAGAGTTGGCGCTGTAATCTTTTCCATATTATCAATGGGGCTCTCTTTCGGCAGCCAAAAAGGACCTATGCGCGTTCCCTTGCCTTTTCGCCCCTCTTTCGTGAGAAGCGTATAATATATGTCATTTTCCAGATCCAATCTCCACCATTTATAATCTATTCGCGAGCAATCGGACGGAACGCTTATGCATATGAGAGAATCGACCTGTTTCTCAGCGCGCGACAGCGTGTTGATGCTTATGCTCCCTCCCAGCGAAAAAGCGATAATGGCCATTTTTGAATATTTCCCTTTTAAGTAATCCAACACCGCCTCTAAATCGCTTCTTTCCCTGCTTGTCCATGTAAATGCCCCTGTACTCTGCCCGTGCCCTCGCAAATCAAATATAAAGACATCGTAGTCTTTAAATAACTCCTCGCTGAGGTTTCGCAATAGCGCTGAGTCCTTACTGTTATAAAAACCGTGTATGATAATGACAACCTTCTTATTGCCGTTCTTGTAATGGTTATACGCGATTTTTTGCCTGTCTTCCGTAATCAAAAATCCCGTGCGCATCATGGTCGTCTTGCTACCCGTAGAGTTTATAACAAGATAAGTTTAGGAAGAACTATGCGGAATGCTGGATGAAGCGATTCTTATGCGTGGACTTTTTCTTCGACCTTTGATAGGTGTGTTTCGTGATCATCGAGCTTTTTCTCTATGGATTTTACCCGCTGATTTGTATCCATAACAGCCATCTTAACGGTCTCCACTTCAGATTCGATTTTGTTAAATCTGTTGTCATGCTCATTTAGCTTGTTGACTATAGTAGAATGACCTTCGGCTATTGTCTTAACGTCCGAATGAATCTTCTCTAAAAGAACGCGTGTCTCGCGTTCGGAATCGCATTTTTTGTCGCTGGAATTTTTCTTACCCTTTGCCATATTTATAACCTTCGATTACAGACGTAACTATACTACAACGGCTCATTAATGTAAAGATATTTTCAGATTTGGGAATTACGATTTTTCCTTACTATTTCTGTATTTGACCACGTTTACCTTTTCTAATGTGATCAAAGAGCTCTGTTCTAACTTAAAAAGTGCTTGACTAATGGGGTCATTACACTTTGCCATGTTATACTGATGCAAATTACTTATCCTCTTCTAGCGCTCATGCTTTTAGTAAAACAGGGGGCGGAAATGACAGTTATTTCTATTTTTTACATGTGGTCTCTCAAGGCGTCGAAGGGTTTGCCGGCATGATAACGGTTCCCCTCTCCCGCGGCGCTATCTCTTTTTCTTCTTTGATGACTTTGAATTGTTCCTCATATGATTTTTTAACCGCCGCCTGTGGAAATGGTTTAAATAGATATTTTATCAGCATGGTCATATGTTTTTGGTTTTCCGGATCCCAATTAGGATTACATAAATTATTGGTATACCAGAGTATCGCGCCGTCGTTTGAATCTACAATGGCGATATGCATTAACACTGCTGCTGTTTTTGGAATTGGGACATAAACAACGCCGAATAATATACATGCCGCGGATATGGCCAATCCTTTTGCGACGTCTTTTGCGACTTCCCCTGCGCTCTTTTTTACCCCTTCTTCCTTTATAAAAATAAGAATGTCACAATCGGCCAAATCGGCGAAAACGTTGACTTCAGAGCCTATCGAATAGGTGAATTTCTTCTGTTTTCTTTTCGATATATCTTCCAGTGTTTTTGTAAATACTTTTCGAACATTAAAAAGAGATGTTCTTAGTTCCGGATTTTTACCCAATGCTTCTTCGCTGAGATCGAGTTCTTTTACAATATACCCCTTATCGGCAAGGGCTTTTTTCATCTCTGATACCGTTGTGCTCTCCATTAATGGTATGATGTCGTGAAGTCTTTTTTTATCTCCTTGAAATGTCAATATATACGCATCCACCTCAGGAGGCATGACAGAAGCGCTTACAATATTTTTGTGCCTTTCTTTAAATTCCGGGTGCACCATATACGGCGTAGCGCAACCGGTAACATTTAAAATAAATACAATTGCCGTGAAGCCTGCTAAAATCTTTTTACTTAGTGACCCCATGCGAACCTCCTTTCATGTTCGTCTCTATAGTTCTTTTTGGTTATCATTAAGCCTTTTTATTAAACTTTCTATATATCTTTTATCCTTTGCATCAGGACAGATTGCAAGATATCTACTAAAATATGTTAAAGCGTTTTCTCTGTCTTTCTTTGCATAATATAAATGGCCTATGCCTTTATAAGAATCGACGTAATTTGGGTCACATTTCAAGGCTGCTTCATACTCATTCATGGCTTCCTTGTACCATCCATCTTCTAAGCTGCTTTCTTTGGATTTTTTTTCCAGCTCTTTCCATTTGTCCTGGTTTAATTCGTATTTAAGCTTTGTCTTATCTTCTGCCTCTAATCTTAAAACTTCACCCAATAGATAATGAGCGTGCGGGTTATCCGGGAACTTATTTAATACCCATTCTATATTGTCTTTTGCGTGCTCCATGCGGTCCATTTTCATGTTCAAAGTCGCGTTATAAAGTTTTACTTCCGTCATCTTGCATAAAAATTCTTCTTCTTTGACATCGCCTTTGACATCATCTCCGTATTCTTTGCTTATAGCGCTTTTAATATTTTTTAACCGCCATTCATTCGATGGGTGATTCATGAGAAAATATATTTCCGTACCGGTCTGGTATTTCTCTTTTTCTTTTAAAAAAATCTCAAGCAGTGTTTGGGCCTCATCTGGATCGTATCCTTTCTCTGTCACCCATAGGATACTGTCGGTATCTGCCCTCGCCTCAATCTTTCTGCTATAACCGGTAACTGTAGACACGTGAAGTATGCCAAAGGCGAATTGTGTCAGATCTCCCAGAATGCCAAAAAATACCGAAGTCGGGGCCAATATAATATCGACAAGTTTATACGCTATTGTTTTTTTATGTGTGCTGTGAGTATGATAAACGCCGTCTTTTTTGTCGACGTGTGATATCTCATGCCCCAGCAAGAATGCAAGTTGGGCTTCGTTTTCCAGTCTTGCCAATGCGCCCGTATGCACATATATAGACCCGTTTGGTAATGCGAACGCGTTAACGATGGGATCTCTTATTATTTTGATTTTTATGTCAGTCTTATCGTCTATTTGGACACCATCCATAACTCTTTTTGCTATTCTATTCACATAAGCTGTGATTTCTTCATTTTCGTATATGGCCCCTCGTTGATATATAATCTCATCTATCTTGGTGCAGTCTATAATCAAATCGCCTTCAAGCTTTACCAGCTGTTTTGATAGTTCTTTCTCTGCGTTTTTATTAACATCTGCAAAAATAGAGTATGTCAGGAAAACAAATATAGAAATAAAAAAAACCAGCTTTTTCGCTGGTCTATCTATCCATTTATTTATCATGTGCTTTTTATGTCCTTACTGAAAATCGAACTAGAATTTTTGGGGGCATAGCATAGTACTTATATATCTTTTGGTAAGTTTCTACTCATAATCGTTATGGCTGTTATACTTAAAAATAAAAAAGACGTTAGATTTCTAACGTCTTGCGATAATTCAAGTTATATCAATATTATTATCATATATCCACTCCGCTTGTGGTGTATAGTTATTATACACACTTATGTAAATAGGTCAAGAGGAATTGATGGGTGTAGTGAAATAAATGGCCAGCAGACATTCTAAGAAACGGCGCTGATATCCGCTACGTACAGGAACAGCTAGGACACAGGAAGATAACCTCTACACAAGTTTACACTAGACTTATACCGATAGATCTTAAAAAAGTCCACTTCCTCACCCACCCCAGGGAGAAGCGATGAAGGAAAAAACATACAAAGAGAGTGTGTGCTCCCCAATGCATTCGGATTTTTGCCGCGCCCCAAAAATCCGAATGCATTGGTGCGAAAGAAGGCGTGAGCACCGCCGACCCCCAAGCCTGTCCGCCGAAGCTGAACACAAGAGTATTCAGCGAAGGAGGAATTGGGGGGCGGCGGAATCCCGGGGGTTGATATGAGGGAGGGAGAAGCCTCGGCAGGCCTTGACATCTTTGATACTCTTCTATGCCTGCCCGCCGTAGCTTATCTACGATGAATTTCTTCTGCGGCGTAGGCGGGAATTTCTTCGATGTCAAGGACGTGGACGCTGAGCTGAACTCGGGGATTTTATGGGACTCGGGGAGCGAGGCGGACATCTCGTCCCGAGCTTAGGAACTCTTTGTATTACGTGGCTCGTTGAAGCGAGGGACGAGGCCGAGGTGGGCGTGACAGGCGTCCGCCTAAGGCGGGCGCGACTGACTCCTTCTCCTTAAATATATTGGTCCAACCTACGAGGTTGGGG
>MHFD01000008.1:10936-18368 GCA_001804045.1 Omnitrophica bacterium RBG_13_46_9 | reverse complement strand
TAGGGCATCGGTTCGGGATTTCTTGGCAAAGCGGAATAGGGAACCGACCAAGCAGGAAATGGACACACTAAGGAGAGAGGTAGCCAGCCTGATACATAACGAAGCGCTGGCTTACTACAGGAACATTGTAGCTAACCTCAGCGCCCCGCGCGACGAGTCATGGGATGCGCAGATACAGGCGGATATTGAGGAGCTTGGTTTGAGGAAGACATTTTTAGAAAAACAGGCCGGGAGAATCGCTGTGCTCGCCATAGCGCGGAAAGTCGTCAATAGGCCACTTGAGATCTATACCAATCTTTTCGATATGTCGGTTTTAAACCGCTTCTACAGTTTTATGCTTATGCAGGGTATTAGCCTTGAACAGCTTGAGAACGTGTCTGACACGATGATTTTATTAAAGCCATATCTGAACAGGGCGTTCGGAGAATACAGCAAAATGAGCGACGAAGAGCTCCTGAAGCAACCCGGTTCCCATGAATTGAGGATGTGGCTCGAATTATTGGCCAAGTATAAAGACACCCCCGAATCCGTGGAATACAGGCTCGCTCAAAAGCGCGCGGAAAGCCACAGAAGAGTTCTGGCGGAAGGACTGGAACTGCAGCGCTTATTTGATGCAACTAAATCTATTTTGGAAGGAAGCTATCCGCAACAAAGCTTAAGAGACATAATAACGCCGGAACTTCCTAAAGAGGAGCGCGATAAGAAACTTAAAGAGAAATTGGATTATCTCATAGAAAGGGTCATCCCGATGATGAAAGGCCCCGACGGTAAGTTCCTTAGCGGCTATGAGCCTTCGTCCGTATTGTGGGATGCGCTATATTTTGCCAACAATCGCACAAAGGCCTACCCCGGTAAGGATAAAGATGGCAACCGTCTTACGTATTATGTGGATGCGGAGAAGAAAGAAGTGTATGTGCACTATGGTAGCGATGATTTTGCGAGCGAGATATGGCTAGGCAGGATCGTCGAAAGAGAAGAAGTGAAACCGGGCGAATACCCCTGGTATATCGAGGGACGATTATACATGAGCCCACCCAAGGAAAAGAGAAAAGAAGAGGAGCCCCTGAAGAAGGATCTCGAGGATCTAAGGCGCCTCTTGGAGGAGACAGGAGGCGTAAGCATGCTGGAAGAGCGCGTATATCCACTCCTCGCGGCCGTGGATACCTCAAATCTACGGATAGAAGGAAAAACGCTTAGAGAGGTGCTGGCCGAACTTGAGCAACAGATCGCAGACAATAAATGGGGCGAGGCCCAGTCTACACTCATGAAGATAAACTTCTCGATAATGCCGGAGGGCGCGCTGCGCGCGAAATTAGAAGACCTTTCAAGAAAGATCCAGGCGAGGATTAGCAGCCGTGTATTAAGTGTGCCTGCGGGGGCGAGGAGGATAGTAAGGGATATATATGACGAAGAAGGAAAGGTAATCGGCCAATCTTATCAGTTCAGGGTAGGAAATAGAGACGTGCTCTATATAACCCCGGAACTGGTCAAGATAGACGAGGTCAAGCACCAGAGAGTAAGAGAGATATGGGTGGCCTTCTTTGACGCCGACGGAAATAAGGCAAGGACAGAAGGATGGCTTGCCGACGTTGGGCCCGAGGGCAATGTTCTTATCGGTTTACCCGGCACCACGCAACCTATATTAAGAGAGGTCTACCAGTACACCTATAACGTTAAGTACGAAAATAAGGACAATCTGACAAGGGTAGATGGAAAGAGGTTCGATCTCCTGACAGGCGAGACTAACTATGAGGAGACGCTGTGGACGGATTCCGATAATAACCCTATCAGAAAGGAGATTTTGGATTCCTCTGTATCCGAAACCTGCCGCACAAGGACCATATATGATTGGGATTCCGAGACCAATATCATAACCGAGAAAAACTATACGATCTTAACCATAGACGGAAGGGAACACCTCTCTTCCGAAGCCAGGTATCATTTTGATTGGCTGAAAATCGATTTTATAAATCATGACACAGGCGAGAAGACCCATACCGAGCCACCCATAACCATTGCCGGCAAAGAGACATCCGTTGAAGGAGGCAGGGATGTGGACGGCAGGTCATATACGAATGTCGGCGGATCGTTCCATTATACCTACACGAGTAAAGACAGAGAGGTCGACTACGGCGGCACTGTCTCTGTCACTGAAGGCGTCACGCTCGGCGATGGCAGGACATTTACGCCCGTGCAGATAAGCAGAAGCGAGTTTAGGAAAAACGGTGTGGTTATAGGCGAAGAACCGGCCCGGATGCTGTCTAACGAGGTTATTTTTGACGGCAGGCTTTTCAGATTCCCCAACGGCAGCACCTATGAGCTTACCCTGCCGAAAGCCCTTTATAAGTTCCATGTAAGACGTAGATACAATTACGAAAGGAACATGACTGAAGATGCCGAAAAACAGTGGATCATAACCGACGAAAAAGAAAAACTGCTCTTTAAGGTATTTACAAACACTCTGACCGGCGAGACAGAGGTCTACAGGTTCTATCCGGAGTTGGAGGTAAACGGTGAAACGCAAAAAGATATTATCGAAACGACCATTTACAATAGAGACGGAGTAGTAATAGCGCACAGATACCACAAGGTGATCTTCGATAAACTCGACAGGGCAAAAGACAGGTGGATCCTTCTCAGGTCGCAGGAGATCGAGAGGATAATAGAGCATAATTACGCCGATAACACAGACACAGAAAGGGTCTTTGATGTCGAGAAGATAATAGAATTGAGGGCCAACGGATCGAGGGTAATAAAAGAGACGCGTAAACCCAGGGACAGCAACGTCACCTCGGTCACTATCGCCCAGAAAGACCTCTTCGGAAACGTATTAAGTATAGACTCCTACGAATTAGAAGACGGCAGGATTACAGGCAGAAAACCGCAGACATATGAGCCGGTAATAATAACAGGAAGCATGGAAGAGTTAAGAAACG
Organism: Omnitrophica bacterium RBG_13_46_9; assembly: GCA_001804045.1. Lineage (GTDB taxonomy): Bacteria > Omnitrophota > Gorgyraeia > JABMRN01 > RBG-13-46-9 > RBG-13-46-9. The sequence goes on along the minus strand of MHFD01000008.1, from coordinate 15,432 downwards.
CCTCTGGCGAGGTCGTTGCCCGTATCTCCGAAGGAAGGGCGACTTTTGAGAGAGGCCCGGCCGGAACGCCTTCCCGACCCGTTGACATACCTATAGGGGCTCGCTGGATTCTGCAAACAAAGAGGGATAACACTAGAGAAGAGGTGTCATTCGGCATATATAACGTTTACGGAAAACCCGTCTATCAGGATATAAGCACCACGTTTTATGACATAAAAAGACCGGGTGAGATATTGGGTATATTGCACCAAATACTGGTTTATGACGGTAAAAACAATAGAATGGAAGAATACGCTACATATAGAGAAGCCGCGACACAGAAGGAGATCCCAATAGTTGAAAAAACATCGACATTACTTAGGTATAACGATTCCGAAACGGATGATCAATGGCTGTTGGACGTAGAGAGCTCTCCCGTAAAACAGTATCGGACAGAGTATGGCTATGACACATATAAAGCCGTGAGCCCGGACGAGTTTGGCAGAAAGCCTATCGCCAGCACGGTATGGAGAATGGATAACGGAAATAAAGTGGAGATTCTGGAGAAGGTCATATTTGTGTACGACAAAGAGCACATGGAGCGCTTGATAATAGATCTGATGAATAGGACCGCTGCCGACGGCAGCGAAATACCCGTGGACGCCGAATTGGAAGAAGGGCAGATCGTGACAGGGCTTGTCACTTATCTGAGTAGAGAAAGGGAATTTGAATCGGAAACATGGAGCGCACCCCTTATAATGACAGTTGGCGGCAAATGGCACCTCGACTATTCAAAGGGCACTCTCCTTGTAAGAAGGGACCGATTCGACAACGAATTTTACATAACCATCCATCTGGAAAGTAAGCCGGACCCGGATAAACCGGGTGAAAAGATATACTCCGTGAAGGAGGCCTATAAAGGCAAAGGCGTATATGAGTTCTACGGCGTATACGGCAAAAGAAGGGTCAGGGAATTCTTCTCTCTCGATGCGTCCGGCATCGCGATAGACCCTAAAACAGGCAGGTATGACAAGGAAAAATCAAAAATCCTTGAGAAGACAATGTTCTTATATGATTCTACGGATTCGGAGAATGTCTACACCGTGCCTTTAATCGGCCCTAACCATGAAAGCGGATATATATTTTTAAATAAGAACATTAAGGGGGCGGCCCTTCTGATAATGAAACTGAAACTGAGACCGGGCGTAACGTTCGCGGAAGCGATCACCCACGCGCAACAGGCGAAGAAATCCGACAAATCAAGCGCGGAAGTGACCATGTTTAACGCCGCTGATGTGGTAATACAGTCCATATATGCGTACCCTAAAGCCGGTTCGAGATATTACAGGACTTATCCCGGGACGAATCTTCCCGCTGTCTTCTCCATAGAGAATCCGGGAAGGGATGTCCAGGAGATATATATGTATCCTCTTATTGACGCGGAGAAAGGCCTGGTTGATGAGACGCGCGGGACGAGATTATTGGTTACGCCTACAGCGGATAAGACGATAAATCTGGGCACAAGCGGGGTAGAGAGCATCCGTTCGCTCGACAGCGTCACATCCGCCGACGGGACACCCTTTGCCGGTTTCGCCGGAGAGCTACAATATAAAGTTGAGGAAGACTCGCACTGGGTAAAGGAAAGGATAACAATCGGTCCGGAAGAGGGCGCGTTCATAGTGCGCCATTACGATGAAAACAATAACCTCCTGTACACGACATATGAGCTTGGCGATAATGAGGCAGCCAGGAATAGGATAGAAAATGCCATTAAGAAACCCGGCGTCGTGGAAGATAGCGTATTTGGCAGACCTTCAAGCGAATTAAAAGACACGATATATGCGGTAATGGTAAGGGACAAACTTAGCGATAAACAGCTGGAAGACCTGCTCAGGAACGCGGTACGGGCGAAAGCAGCTTTTGAGGAGGCGCTTAAAAACCTGAACCTGCCGGTAGATTTTTCGAACCCCGCTTTTATGGGTTCAGTCTTATACTGGTCCGGCCGCACCGATAAGGGCTTTGACCTGGATGATTTCCTGGCCAATATGAAATTTGTCTCTTCGACAAATGAATTCAAGAGACTCCTGGAAGAAGTCCCGACGATCAAGGACAGATCCCCTTACCAGAAGGTCCAGGACGCATTGACGAACGGCGCGAATTTCGCGGAAGAGATGCAGAGAGGAGTCGGCGAAGACCTTATATGCAAGAAGATAGATTTAGTTACCGATACGGCAATAGGCAACAAAGCGGCTGTAGAAATATATGATACGGAAAAACTGAAGATAACGGTATGGAATTATATAAAAACTAATCTTGTCCTTATCGGCGGGACGATCGGGCTTTTTATGATAGGGATTATCTTAAAGAGCGGGTTGGCGCATAGAAGGAAGTCGATTTTACTGGATAGGACCAGACCCAGATTACCGCCCGCACCGGACAAAGCAAAGACCCCCGGAACGCCTGCAGACAAAGATGCCGGGCAAAAACCGGCTGGTGAGGCGCACGATTTCCGTCCTACTACCGCGCTTTCGATGCTGGTTTTATCTATCGCAGGCATTGTATTCGCCCATCCGGCCGATTTCATTGACCGCATAGCGGACCTATCAGTCAGTTTACGACAGGTTCTGATATTTGCCGCTCTTACTTTTATTGCCGTAAGATCACTGGTTTTATTTGTCGCTTCGTATTACGCTAACTACAGAATAAGCGGAAATATTTTAAAGTCCCTGTTTGCCTCGCTAGCTACTTCAGACGGCAGGAGAACGCCGGCCTACCAAGAGTTAGGTTTCTATTCCAGACTTATAATAGCAAGACACGAGAACATAAACATAGCTCCATGGGCTATTATAAACCATCTGATAGGCATTCCGGCCTTGTACATATCTTCCTACGACAGACTGATAAACAAGATGTTTTATCGCATACCTAAAACCGGAGTCGCGCCGGCACGTCCGCGCGGGCCGCGTATACTCCCTCAGGATAAACCGGTAAAGATTCGAGCTGGTGCTGACCTTGGAACCACGCGGGACCTTTCCTGTCTGGCAAACGGGCTGTATGATTTGTCAAGAAGCATAAAAGGACCCATAAAGGACCAGGAAGAGAAATTTGAAAAGAGAAGGATTTCCGGAGGAAAACCGGTTAGTCTCACATCGCGTATCGGAATAGTAAGCGTAACTTTAGGAGGTCTTTTACTATTGTCTTCTCTTTTCTATAATCAGTTTGACAAAGGGACGGCTATATTGGTCGCCTTTTTGTTTGTGTACGGCGCGCTTTTCAAAAACTGGAAAATTTTCGCGGAACTTTATGAGAAGGCGATTAGAATACAAAGGCGTGCCGGGAGACAGGGCATGGGAGAGGCTGACATAAGCGTCGACCGGATCCTCTCCATGATGACAGCGGTAGCCAGTAAGTCATTGGAAGACGGGAAGACATTCGACGGCAAACCACTGAAGGCGGAGGTTAGGACTTTTCAGGAGAACATATTGCGTGCCCTCGAACAAGCGAAACCCGAAAATTACGCTAAAGTATACAATCTTATTGCCGCACTGAAAGCTCAACTTACGAAAGATGAGGGAAAATTGGTCGACGTTTTGATCACACTTGTCATGAAAAAAAATGAAATAGACGCTATTGAAGGGTTAATAAAGGTCATCGAAGATGTCCAAGAATATATACAAAATCTGAAAGACAATAACACGATAGGCCTGACGCCGGAGGGATGGAACCATGTTCTCAACATGATCGTCCAGCCGCCTTTTGATAACCCGGACAGCTATGTAAGATTAAAAGTGCAGAACATAAATATCGAGACATACCTACGATATTGTAAAGACTGGCTTATATTTATGCGGAAACATCCCGAGAATTACAGATTATTTGCCAGGTTCCAGGGGCCTATTCACGGCTTTGGCCCGAAATACATACCTACCATATATTTGGAAGGGGAGCGTTTCAGCCAGATGGTCACTAGCGATGGCAGCTGTTTCCTTATGCCGGGGAGGTTGTCCGACTACGCCGGCGATAATGATTATGAAGAAGTATATAGCAGTCCGGCAGAAGGCACGCTATTTAACGGGCCCGAAACCCATCACGATACCTTCCATTTCGCGCCCATAAGCAACCTGCCGAAATATCTGGATACTCTGGCGGACAGGGTGCGCAGACTAAGCGTGCCCGCAGGCAGTACGCTTCGCGAAATGATTAACAATTTAAACAGCGAAAATTATAAAGTGATAGAACAAAAAACGACCAAACACCTCGGTTTCTTTGGCCCCGGACCGGCCCGATCAGGCTATAAACACGGTATTGTAAGGCTCGGCCTGTATATCGTAGGGACATTGCTATTATACGCAGGGGTTGTGTTTCTGTATTGTATGTTCTATCAAAATGTTATCATACCGAACCTTGTTCCCAAAGGCGCGGGCTGGATAATAGGTATTTCAGGCGCATATTCGGCGTTCGCTTTCGTCATTTTGGGACTTTTGCAGAAGATAATCCTGACCATAGCCCGCTTTATA
>MHFD01000008.1:9671-10853 GCA_001804045.1 Omnitrophica bacterium RBG_13_46_9 | reverse complement strand
GGTAAATAAGATGGTCGAAGACAGGCAGGAAAATGATATACCGGAATTTCTGCGGTCTTTAATCGGGATGAACCCGCAGGAAGATTGGCGTAATGCGCAGAACACAAATGACCTTTTGCTGCAGACACGCAGGGATTATGAAAAGTATTACAGAGTTTTGTCAAGGGAGGGAAAGATCCCGTCCGATCACCCTTATTATAGGCTGCTTCTCCACAATGGGATTCTCCAGGCGTTATTCATGACTGTAATGGAGAGGGATAAATTGGTGAGCAGATTAAGGGAGATTTCACGGCGTGACGGAGCTATAAGGCAAAAATTAGAAGATAATTTAGGAATAGATGTAGATAGCGAGACAGATTGGGAGAGATTGACCCCCGCCGAAGATACATATACCAACACAGACATATTAGAGGCTCTCGACCAGGAAGATGTGCTTCGGATAATCAGAAATTATCCCTCGATTGTGTTCCCTGAAATATATCTCATGCTTACGACGTTTGGAGGATTCGGGGCAGCGGCACTTAGAGCGGAGGAGGATAAACTTAAAAGACTGGTGAAGAGTCTTATACAATACTATCCCGGAACTATCCAGGCCGAACAGCCGGAAGACGTGCCGGCGAAGATCGTCCCCTGCACAGATGATAACGACAGGACATTTTTCCAGGCGTTTAATAACGTATTCGGGCCCGGAGGACCGTTTCATGACTATATGGATAAGATCATTGTAGACCTGACTCCTGACGAAGGCGCGAACTACGGCAAGGAACAGCCCAAACTTACAATGAAACCGAATTTGAACGCCAAGGCCGTATCGAATCTACAGTACTTATTGGGGTTACTCAATCTACCGATTCCGGAATATGTCGAGCTTGTGGATGAGGAGGATGTATTACAGCCCTTGCTTCTGATATCTAAGATGTGCGTTTTAGATATGAGAAGGCGCGCCATAAGGGAGCAGCTCGCCAGAAGGTCTGAGCTTCAGGATAGACGGACGAGAAGGAACGACGCCTCGTATAATGCGGACAAAGAATCATGGGGTATAGATATAGTAAAACACGGCAGGATACTGGAAAAGGATTTTGACAGGAGACTAGACGGGTTGTGCAGACTGGCTGGAGTCGAACGATTCGGTCTTGGCCGGTTCATGCCGCAATTCGAGGAGAGTCTCTTGGAACTGGCTGG
>MHFD01000008.1:7175-9612 GCA_001804045.1 Omnitrophica bacterium RBG_13_46_9 | reverse complement strand
GGTTAAATGACCGCGCGAATCCGCCGGATGAATCGGAGAAGAGGCAGCTTCTGGGCAGGGTCCAGGTTTACGAATTGGATAAAAGAAAAGTTTACGTGGATATCTGTTCACAACAGCGCGATGCCGCATGGGAGGTCAAATATCAGCTTTGGATATTCGTCAAAACGCTGACATATGATATAAAGGCCGGTCAGGAATTCTATCCCGAGATTACTAATGTAGTAGAAGCGGCCAGAAATAAATTTGTGGAGAGCGAGTTTGAAAGACGCAATATACCGGATGTCATTCAGTCGGAACTGCGGCACATCACCATAGGTCTTCCGGGTTGGGCTAAATTTTCATTCGTGGATTACTTTACTTGGCACAACCTTATTCAGATCGGGCAGACAAAGGTAGGCTTCCTCTTCCTTGGCGGCACAGGTAACGGGTTCTTGTGGAAAAACCTTGCGGGAACAGAATTCGTATTTAACGGTGAAGGTGAAATGATAGGTGAGGCGCCTCTTTCATGGGTATCGGAGATGACACTATCGTATAAGCCATTAAGACAGGGTATCGCAAAAAAAGAAACACAAAGAGAAGAGTATCTCAAAGGCGAAGGGCTCTTTTATAGATTTTTCAACCGGTTATACATGTTATTTTTATCCGACAGAGGGATAATCTTACCCTCAAAAGCTTTCTCAAGATATCTGAACGACCTCCAGCTTGCGGGAGTATGGGATAGTTATAATCAGATAGAGGACGCGGAGCGCGGAAGCCGTCTCGCGCTCTTTAAACTGCCCGCCAAGCGGCTGGTAGGGAAATATACCCAGATACTTGAGGAACTCCTGCCTTCCCTTGGACTGGGATGGTGGAACCAGAGAGAGAGATGGATTACTCTGCAGGCGTTCTGGGCGATTGTCTCATATCCGCCGGCTCTATTCATGTTCATGGGGCAGACACTAATGATCGGGCTATCTTTCTATGCGATGGTGGCCGCGACAAATATCCATGTGCTTCTGGGGGCGGTCTTGGCCCTGCCGGCGGGGCTTCTCCTTGGCGTGCTTATCTTTTATCCTGTGGGAAGAATATTTTATGCCGCGGCAGTCAGGATGGGCATCGCAAGGAATTTCCAATGGCAGCAATCTCCTATGACGGCAATGGGCGGATATGGCATGCTCGGTTGGCTTAAAGGATACTGGATATTCCAGAACATAGCTTTCTTATCGGCAGCTACATTGATGATGCAACTTTCATTTTTGATGGTCTTTACCACTATTGTCTTTGGCTTTGCCTACTTCCTGCATTCGGTCGGTGTCCTAAAGTTGAGCGGGATAACGATAATAGGACTTTTAGCAATAGCAAGCATAGTCAGGTTTTTATACGGTAGATTGATAAAACCAATTCTGAGCGGGAAAGAAGTGAAGTTTGGGATAACTTTCGGCAAAGGCTGGGGCCCGCAAAAAGCTCTCACCTATGTAATTATCGCTAGTGCCGTAGTATTTATAGTCGTTGGCGGCGGGCTTTTATACGCACTTTTGACGTATTTAGCGCCGCACATCTCTTTATATTTCGGAAGAGGCACAGGCCAGACTATCTTTAATGTCACGGGAGTTTTGGGCGGTGTCATATCACGGCTTCTTACCTGGATAAGAAGCGCGCGGATAGGAGCGTTTATAATGATATCGCAGCCTTTCATCATCCTTATTATGTCGGTTATCGCGCTAGTCCGTTACGAGCCGGAAAACGAAGAGACTACAAGCGAGCAGATAATAAGGATGCTGCTTGATGAGGAGTATAGCTATCTTAAGGGCATAGAAGATTTCTGCCGGGAAGCAAACATTGAAGTTCCGTTTCAGATATGGGAAAGAGTGCCGGCTCAAGCAGGCGCGCCTCAACCGGTTTCCATCAAAGACACCGAGGATATTATAGGTGTATTAGAAAATTACAAGAGATGGTTGGATACGAGAAATGCGGAAATGGCAAAGCTGAAAGCGCAGGGCATGACGAAAGAAAATTTGAGGACCCGCCTTCAGAATATACTGCACTTTAGGGCAGGGGCCGACATAGAGTATGAACGTTGGGATGTGGACAGAGATGCATGGCCCGAAGATATAATAAGGGATATAAAGACATATGTTGATGAATTGGAGACTATAATAAAAGGAGAGTTCAGTTTTGGCAAAAAAACGCTTTTCCTCGGACTCGGATTTATAGGATTTTCCGGATTCTTATATTTCAGCGCGGGCCTCTCTTTAATCGGCGCCGGCATAGTTTTCGCTATCGGCGCTTTCATTGCCGATATTTATTTGTATGAGAAGATATACAAAGCGCTGCACAGAGGAAGAAGCCCTTACATAATGGGGAGATTCTACTACCATATGATGCAGTATACCCCTTCATGTCCGAGTTTAATAGATTATTTTAACCACATGTATGTAGTAGGCGACAGAAATCGCGT
>MHFD01000008.1:6741-7122 GCA_001804045.1 Omnitrophica bacterium RBG_13_46_9 | reverse complement strand
GAGGACGCACGCCTGCCGCTAAGAAAAAACTGGGCCAGCCGTTCAAGGTGGAATACCATTACGGCAAGGCCGAAAGTTTTGCGAGGGATAGGCTGCCCATTCTTTTACTGGTTACGCTATTTCCATTATATGTTATCGCTGTGCACCCGCTTGTAAAATACTTCAGGACAAAGCAATTGGAGCAGGTAAGAGTCGAGGGAAAGTTGAGTACGCTAGTGGACAGCTATGTCGCAGGAAGACACAACGATATGCTTCTGGTAAGGGATGCGTTCAGGGAAGAAGAGCTGGAGAAACAGAAAAGGGATAGGATAGAGATCAGGAAGCTGCTTCAATTTAACAAGAGGGATGAATACGCGGTAATAGGATATTTACAAGGGTTTA
>MHFD01000008.1:0-6708 GCA_001804045.1 Omnitrophica bacterium RBG_13_46_9 | reverse complement strand
TGCGCGAAAGGACCCTGGACGTGGTATTAGCCATGATAGATGAATTCCGGATGGACCTGCTTTCCCGCCGAGATTATGAATATTATCCCGAGATATACAACACGTATTACTGCGAACTTGTCAGGAGGCTCGAAAATACCATGGTGCTAGCGGGCCAAAAGGACAGATTTGACTCCGTTTTCGGAGTAACGACTCAATATCTTACGGATAAACCTATCATGACCGAAGATGTGACTATCAACAAGGGTACGCCTTCGCACAGCTGGACCATGTTCTCCGTTCCGGGAGATAGCCGTGTCTTGAACGGGGCCTTCGCCTTTGAGCTTAATGTGCCTAATAATTTCAGCGGCGGATATGTCAACGTAACGGCTTCAAAAGACGGTAAGGATATTTCTATTGTATTATTCGACTTAAACGCCAGCCCATTGGAAAAAAGAAACTATGTTGAACTCTCGGACAGAGAGACCGAATACGGGCATGTCATCAATACAGGTAGCTCTGTGACTTATATAGCCATACCGATAGCCGGTCAGTCATTGATAGGAGCCAAGATGAACATAACATTGGGCATAGACGATATAAGCCGAAAGGAGACGGGAAAAGTGACATTGGAGAACGTCCGCTATCAGACCGCACCGTCTGCAAAAATCGAACTCAAAACAGTCGTACCCGTAACAGCGCCTGTGAGCCGGGCGATATTGAGGACAATAGATACAACGGCCGAATCTCTTTCAACTCCTTACCTGGCCGGCGTTATGATGGTCGTTGGAGGAATAGCGAAAAATGTCGAAGAAGCTTTTGAGAGAGAGGAAAAAACAGGCGAAGGCATAACCAGAAGAGAGCTGTTCAGTATATTAAGGCCGTTCGGAGCAAGGACAAAACCCGAAGACAAGGCCGGACCTCATGCTTTCAGGGTCCTTTCACGATGGTCGCTTTTAGGCCTCGGAGGCGGAATAGATTGGATAGCCATGCCAGGAGGATTGGTCGCCGGCCTTACATATTATATGATATCACACTGGCAGAGCCTTTCTACATTGGGAATGGTAGGCGGGATAATCTTAGGTATTATAGGTCTCATATTCGCCGTTACGAGCTATATAAGGGTAAAGGCCTCTGTAAGCGCCATCCAAGAAGCCCATCCCGAGTTTACTGTGTGGCAAACCTTGAGACACGACATCGGCCACGACAAAGCCGCCCTTCTTAAGCTGGAACAGATCTCACCTTATGTATATGAACAGGTCCTGCTGCACGAATCGTTCAAATACCACGTCCCCGGGCTTATGGCCTTTGTTCCGGTCGTGACTGCAATCAGAGATATTTTTACAAAGCAAATTTGGCCTCACGCCCCACCTGCCAGAGCGCTTATCAATGTGTTCTATCAGGGCTTCTTCGTTGGGCATGTAGGGAGGGCGACAGATATCAATGTGAGGATAGCTGAAGCGCTTGGCCTTTCAGGAGAGAAATTACAGCTTATCGAATACGCCTCGGCCCTTCACGATGTCGGCGCGGCGATAAGAGGGGAGCACGAAGATATATTCTTTGTATTTTCAGGAAAAGTAAGAGAGTCAGTCGGCAAAGAGTTATCGGTAAAACAGGCGGTGGATTTACTGATATCCGGAGAAGCCTCAAGGCAAGGAATGGCCGAGCCCACAGCTCTCGAAGCCAGATATGAACTATTCAGGAAAGGGCTTCTGGATATATTGGGCAGGAGAACCCTGACCAATACAGAAGAAGCGGTTACGCGCTCTATATTCGATGTGCCGTCAAACACCATGCGTATATTGCAGGAAAGGGGAATAACCATACCAAAGGATTTGGAAATCCTGTTGAAATATCACAACGATTACGTAGGTTTCCTTAAAGACTTCCAGACCTTCGAAAAAGAGGTAAGCCTGTCGAAGGAAGAACTGGGGCTCCTCATTTCCATATTGTTCCTTACCGATATTTTTGAGCACGGCAATAATAGACATACGCAGATCAAGCAGAGAAAGAAAGATCGTGTCGAGAACTTCCCCGAAACTTTAGGATTTATAGAAAAAAGGCTCGCCGACATAAACATACAGCTCGGCGAGGAAAAAGTGATAGGCCGCATTCCCATCAGCCGGCAACCGCTGGAAGCGCTTGTAGGTCTTCTTTGCAAGAAAGATAGCGTCATTATGGAGACCGTTGCCGGGTCAAGACAAACGGATAGACTGTTTACAGAAGATATGCTCTTTATCGAAGCGAACGAAAAAGTCCAGGTGCTTCCGTTTACAAGTGAAAGAGGCGAAGATCGCGTGACGGTAATGGCGGTAGATAGGTTCAAACCGGGCGAAGTCCTTGTATTTCCGGTATTCCAGGGAAACATTGAGAGGACATGGGGAATGCTGCGGGATAAAGCGCCCATGCACTTTAAATATCAGTTGAAAGGAGAAGGAGTCCAGGATATCGATGATATAGCGCCTGATTACAGGCACGCCAGAAAAGACGTATGGACCATAGAGAAATACCTGTCTGAATTCAGGAAAGAACATCCCGGCCTTGAGATAATCGGATTTGTCGGAAACGGAAACATACTCGCCAACGCATATCTTACCTCATATGCCAACGGGAAGTTATACGCGCTGGAACAGGAGAAGGAACTGATTCATGCCGGCGAAAGCAGAGTGTACCCGTCTCTGGTCATGTGGAGTGACGGGCGATATACCATAGAGGAAATAAGGTTTACAAAAGAGGAGAGAGTTATACAGGTATCGACAGGCAGGGACATAACTAATGAAATCGTATTTACCAATTCAGGCATAGGAATACTTAAAGAAGGAGAGCCTTATGACCTGGCTGAATATTACGAACACGACCATGACGTAAGGCACTACCTTGACTTTCCGTTTATACCTACGGGGGGAGTACACTTCGGGGTAAGCCACTTATACGACGAGAACGGACGCGTCAAAAATGATCTGATAGTTCCCGCCATAAATGGCGAGCCGATTACGCTGGAATTGACCGAAAGGGGCGTACCGCTCGCCGAAGGACAGATAGACGAACTTGATGCGAATTTACAGGAGGAGAAGGGCTATAAACCGGCTGTTTCGGCAGACGCTGTCGGATACGGGACCTATTTTATCGACAGGAACGCCGGCACGATTACGATAGGGCTGATGAGGGGGGTGAACCCGCACAACATCTGCGGCATAGATAAAAACGGAAATCTCGTGTCTATTATCGTGGCAGGGAAATCAAATAGACTTGGCATTACCTTTAAGGAAGCGCAAGAGAAGCTTAAGGAAATGGGTGTTACCGACGCGATCATATACGACAACGGCGCGGATGCCATGATGAATAGAGCGGGTTTCTACGTGATTCCGTCTTTCCAGGATAGGAACCGGCTTACGTCTATCCTGATTTTCGCGAGGCGCGCCCCACCCAAGGATATAAAGGAAGTACCAGCCGAGGAAATCCTAAAAGGCGCCCCCATCAATATCTACAACCACACCTTAAGGAATGAGCGTATCGCCGACAGGATTGCAAGAGAACTCGGTATTTCTGGCAGAGACTTAGAACTGCTTAGACATGCCATACGGGTCCATGATATAGGGCAGGTAGAAAAATCGAAATACCCCGAATTTGCGGCTATCGACAGAGGCATGAACTCCCTTCCGGACGAGGACAGATTGGAACCCGTAAGCGAATACATGGAAGAGTGGCTCGATACCGTAGCGACAAAACCAAAATATAACGTTCCCGCCGAAAGAATAGAAGAAGCCAGGAGAGAAGCGCGGGAAAACGCCAATTTCTACCCTATTTACGAAATATATCATATATACGTTGTGCTAGGAAAAGGCGCCCTGCCTGCGGCGCAGCAGGTCCTGAACGCGAACGAGCGGACCATCGTGCAAAATATCTACGGCCACGGAGCCGAGTCGGTTAGAAAACTCGACGAAAGAAATATATCTTATCCTTGGGAAGTAGCGCTTCTTGCACAGACCCATACCGACTATACGCTGCTTGAAAGGAAGCTCGCCGACATGGTTACAAGAGGCGAAATAGACACAGAAAGGGCGGACCAGATAAGGCTTCTGGGAAGCATCTTTGTCGTATCCGACGTCTTTGAGCAGGGAAATAACTATGAGCGCCTTGTCATGCAGAAAGGAGAGCCCAGAGTAGAGATGTTCAGCGAGACACTTGATAAAGGATATATGGCTTTACGCTTTGATATTATGGAAAAGATTGCAGAAAGGCGCCCCCTTGAAGCATTAATTTCTCTTATAGGAAAACACGACAGAGAACTATTTGCGATAATAGCGGAAGCAAGACAGACCACCGAACTTATGCCGGGAGACACCTCATTCATGCAAGCGCACCGCCACGCCTTCAGGCCACTTTCCTTATGGTCGGCTTTGGGGCTCGGCGGCGGCGTGGATTGGGCTCTTCTTTCCGGCGCGCTCACCGCGTATGATATATGGCATATTGCCGCCAATCTGCAGAATCTATCCGGCTACGGGGCCTTTGGTCTGGCGGTCCTAGGCATAGCAGGTATGGCTATTACCATTACCTCTATTATAAGGGCAAGGGCCTCGATGATAGCCCTGAAGAGCGCCCATCCTGATTTTGGCCTCTGGCAGACACTGACGACGGATATAGGGCACGATAGAGCCGCGCTCGATAAACTGAGGGAAATTTCGCCGGCTGTCCATGACCAGATAAAATATCACGAGAGTTTCACAGGGCACATACGCGGTTTATTCGCGTTTTTACCCGGCGTAGCTACCCTTAGAGGGGCTTTACCCGCCGCTCCAGGAAGAGAGATTACAGCCGACGGCCTCGCCAGGAGGGCGGGATTTAGACATGTCCTCGTGGGTGCCGCGTTGTTAGTATTAAGCCCGCTATTTTCGGCGATCGGGCTCGCGGGCGGATCACAACGCGATATTCCGATAAGCCTTGAGGGATGGAAAATAGGAGGAGCGCGGGCAAAAAAAGCTATATATGCCGTAAATCTTAGAGAAGGCATACTGGAACTCTCCGTAAACTTTATAGGAACAAGTTCATCTAACAAGGCAGGTGAAGCGTACGTCGACCTGGCAGAGCCGATTGACGGAAGACAGAGAGAGATCTCAGCCATGTTGTATATACCGCAGGAATTTATCGCAGCAGCGACACAGAACCCTAACACCGTTCAGATATTTGCGCAAGACTCAAAAGGAAAGATACAATCGGGAACGATGCATGACGTGACAGAACCCGGGTGGTTTAAGGTCACTTATCGGCCTCTTGAGGGCGAGGTTCCGCCGCGGGGAGATTCGATGACCGGATTTAACCCGTCCGAAATAAGCTCAATAGGGATCCGCGTATCGGTAGGTGAAGGTTCTAACTTTAGTGGAATGAGTGTAGTTGAGGTTCATGATGCAAGAGTCTCGACTCCCGAAGAACTGCTTCCGAACGCGCTCGATTTACCCTGGCAGGTCCAGACATATTTTGATAGCAGAGGTATTACAGGCGTCCGGAGAACCGCCGACGGGCTGGAATTATCTTTAAATCTACAGGGCGGTCATGCCGAGAGAAGCAAGGGAGAGATATTCCTGGATTTGCGATATGTCGAACTTCCCGGGTTCACGAAAGGGCCTCTTGACATGAGCTCCGTTTTGGTCACGACAAAGATACGCATCCCCGCAGGTCTTATAGCAAGCCCCAATAATGGAATACAGATATTTGCCAAGAGTGTAGACAGCCGCGGAGTATGGGCATCTCAATACGGCAATTGGACGAATATATCGAATACAGGTGAAATAGAGGTCTCATATATCCCGACAAGGAAAAATGAGGACCCGCAGTCCTACACAGAAGATGCCTTTGACCCGCAACGCATAGTTAACATAGGAATAAAGATCGCGATACCGCAGGGTTCTTCGGCGCGCTATACGGGTCCCGTTACGGTCACGGAATTAACAGCCGAACAAGTCGAAATAGGCGAGGTTCCCGAAGTTATCACTACGCCTTATCTTAGGGAAGATATAGGGGAAACTCCGCTTGAATTCGAGCCGCTGCCAAGGGACGAATTTCAAAATTTAAGCGGAATAAGCATGTATTACAACCCGTCTACATACGGAAGGGATATAGGCGGCCTAACCGGGTTCGCGACAAGAGAAGCCGAACTCACAGATATGTTTTTCATGCTTAAAGGTTATGGAATAGATGTCGTTAGGCTTTTCACATTCTGCGACTTAAGAAACGGCGCGGTGCGATTTGACAGTACAGGAAAGCCCATAGGGATGGACCAGTTCGCGTTGCAAGATTTCAAAGCCCTTATAAGGGCGGCTAACGCGGCGGGAATAAAACTTATACCAGTCCTATTCGATTTTACGCTGGCCGAAGGGATTAAAGAAGAGAGGGGCGCGCCGGTAGGCGAATTCCAAAATCTTCTTACAAATCCGGACCACAAGAACGCGCTTCTGGATATTTATAGACTATTCTTGAACGATCTCGCGATATATATGGATAAGAACGGCCTCAGCGATACTATTCTGGCCTGGGAACCGATGAACGAGCCGGAAGGAACCGTAGTGAGACTGGGTTATGCCCAAAGTTTTGTGACAGATTTTGTATCACTCTTCAGAGAGGTATTTCCCGGAAAACCGGTTTCTTTAAGCACACGCAGGCGGGAGGACCTCACCTATTGGATCCATCTGCTTCAGCCCGGAGACATCATGCAGATTCACTGGTATAAGAGTA
>MHFD01000007.1:24147-24282 GCA_001804045.1 Omnitrophica bacterium RBG_13_46_9 | reverse complement strand
GAGATACCTTTATATCAGCCAAAAGCTTATCTTTCGAATGGGTATAAAGCTCTTCCTTGGGATGGGCGTAGGTAACGCCTAAAGACGCTTTTCGCGGTATAATAGATGCTTTAAAGACATCTTCCGTAGGATGCG
>MHFD01000007.1:5518-24131 GCA_001804045.1 Omnitrophica bacterium RBG_13_46_9 | reverse complement strand
AAGGTGACCCGATTCGTGGTAAGCGGTCATCTCCTTTTCCCTTACCGTCAGCGTAAGAGGGTGTTTGATGCCGAGTTCTATTCTTTCGAATGCCTCGCTTATCTCATCCCAGCCTATCTTTGTTTTTTTTCTGCGTGCCGTTATAAGAGCCGACTCTTTTACAAGGTTTGCTATATCCGCGGGCGTCTTCTCCACGGCGCGCCTGGCCAGCCTTCCGACGTCAAGGTTATCTTCAACCTTCACTTTGGACAGATAATACCTGAAGATCCCCTCTCTCTCTTCCAGGCTGGGGAGAGTGATATATATCATTCTATCGAATCTGCCGGGTCTCTTTAGCGCCGGGTCAAGCGTCTCTTCGGGCGCGTTTGTCGCCGCGATCACCACCACGTTGTAACTTTTCTCCTTAAGGCCGTCGAGTTCCGCCAGAAGCTGATTCTGGGTCGTATTTGTCTCCTGTCCGCCAAGATAACTGAACGACCTCGATCTGCCGACAGCGTCGATTTCGTCTATAAATATGATGCATCCCCCGTAACCGTAGGCGAGGTCCCTTGCTTTATGAAATAATTTCCTGACCCTGGCTGCGCCGACACCGACAAAAATTTCCACAAATTCGCTTCCCGACATCGAGATAAAAGGGAGCCTCGCTTCCGTGGCTATGGCCTTGGCAAGATATGTCTTCCCGCAACCGGGAGGCCCTATCATAAGGATCCCTTTTATTACTTTTCCGCCGATCGCTTTAAGCTTTGCCCTGTCCCTTATCAATTGCACGACCTCCCACGCCTCCTGCTTGGCCGCTTCCATGCCTATAACGTCTTTCCAGCCGACATCCACGTCCTTTCCTTTGATCGGCGCTTTATCCAATTTTGCGAAACCGCCTCTCAGAAACACCAGGTACATAAAAACAAAGATGGCTGCGTGAATGCCCGCCATTAAAAATTGAAGGGGCATAGTGGCAAGCGTCATCTTTCTATAGAAAGACTCAAGGCTGCGAAGTCCTATGACAGAAAGCACCACAAGAATCAATATCAAGGATATGACAACGATATAGACTTTATACATCTTGAAATACATCATGAATCTTCGGTTTAGCATATCTCTCTCCTACTTTTTTATAAAAGTAACCTGAAACCGGTAAAGGCAATCCGGTTTCTGCGTTGTCGCTTCCGGTTCCGGCTACTTATCAAATACTTCAAAAGCGTTTATCAGTCCCTTTCAGAACTCTTTTAATTAATCCGGTTTCGTATATCTAACGCGGATTTACGTAAATACCGAGAGGTTTCGCGTTAAGTTTTTCCATTTAAAGTTTTTCCAGCTGAGCGTCCAGTTCTTTCAGCGCTTTTTCAAGTTCCTCTTTTTTGGGGGCTACTCCGTGCCACTTAACCTGATTCTCCACAAAAGACACCCCCTTGCCTTTTACCGTATGGGCTATAATGACCTGGGGCTTGCCCGCAACCGTATCAACTTCGTCCAAACCGTCGATAAGCCGCTCCAGATCATGGCCATCGGCTTCTGTCGCATACCAGCCAAAATCCTGCCATTTTTTGGAATAAGGCTCAAGCCCTTTGACATCACAGCAGAATCCGTCTATCTGCATCTTGTTAAAATCGATTATGCCGCAGACATTGTCCAGCTTATAGTGGCTGGCCGTCATCGCCGCCTCCCATATTTGGCCTTCGTTTGTCTCGCCGTCACCCATAATGCAGTAGATCTTTGATCTAACGCCGTCCATCTTATCGGCAAGTGCCATGCCATTGGCCAGAGAAAGACCCTGCCCCAAAGAACCGCTCGATATCTCCACTCCCGGAAGACCAAGCTGAGGGTGACCTTGGAGTCTGGAGCCGAGCTTACGTAAACTCCAGAGTTCTTCCCGGGGAAAATAACCGACATCCGCCAGAACCGCATAGAGAGCAGGGCAGCCATGCCCCTTAGACAGTACGACTTTGTCACGTTCGCGCCAGGACGGGTTTTTTGGATCAAATCTTACTCTATAGTAGTACAGGGCCACGAGGATTTCCACCAGTGACAGGCTGCCGCCCGTATGGCCGCTTTTCGCTTTCTCGAGCATGGTCAACACATCTTTTCTGATCTGTATTGCTTTTCTCTTGAGTTCTTTTATGTCCGGATGTCTTTTCTGCATATCGCTCCTTATTCCCCCGTAATCAATGATTTTTGACGATAACTTATAATTAAAAAAGGCGCTTATGCGGATACCAGAACGCTAACCGCGCACTAAAGCAAAAAACAAGCCTGCGCGCTCATCTATCGTAAATTTCCTCTTTGTCAAGCAACCCTTCGATCTTTGCCCTTACTTTATCCTGGTCGGGTTTAAGTTCCAACGACTTTTCCCATTGCGCCCTTGCTTTGAGGATGAGGCCTTTGGTAAAATAAACGTCGCCCAAGTGGTCTCTTATCGTCGGGTCGTCTTTTTCGATCTCGGCGGCCCTTTCAAGTTCCCCGATGGCTTCGTCGACCATGCCTTTTTTGAAATACGCCCATCCCAGACTATCTATATAAGCGCCGTTATTTGGATCTATCTCCAGGGCCTTTTTTACAAGACCAACGGCTTCATCCAGATCCGCTCCGTCTTCAGCCAGCATATAGCCGAGGTAATTATACGCCTCTGCCGATGCAGGATCAAGATTGATGGCTTTTCTGAAATTCTCTATCGCCATCTTCCTGTCCTCTTCGGCCGGTACAGGTCTGTCTTCGGAGGACATTCTTTCGTAAACAACCCCTCTGTAGAAATATACGTCCGCGCTTTCCGGGTCCACTGCCAAAGCATCCTTTAAAACGTCCAGGGCTTCTTTGTACCTTTTATCCCTCGCGTAGATATAGCTAAGTAAAATATATCTATCCGCGTCCGCAGGGGCTATGCTGATGGCAATTTTATACTGCTTAATGGCATCTTCCGTTTTTCCTGTCTCGGAATATAAGCGGGCGAGGCGCATATAGATACCCGCGTTTAGCGGATCTATCTTCAGAGTGTTTTTGTAGCTTTCTATCGCTTTTTCAAATTTTTTTTCTGCCTCAAGCAAAACACCGAGGCTTATGTGGGCGTCCAGGAACTCCGGATCCAGCTCCAAGGTCCTTTCCATCTCTCTTATGGACTCGGCGGGCCTTTTCAATCGGTGATATATAATGCCCAGATTGAAATGCAGGATAGGGTTTTGCGGCTCTTTCTCAAGAAGTTTCTTGTATACCAGAACAGCCTCCTCCATCTTTTCCTGCACTACAAAAATATCCGCCAATGATGACAATGCTTTCAAATCGTCGGGGCTATATTCGATTATCTTCTCATATTCCTTCTGAGCCTCAATAAAATTCCCGCGGGAAGCGTGTATAAGAGCCAAAAGAAAGCGCGCCTGTGAATTCTGAGGATCTATTTTTTCTACAAATTCAAATTCCTTGGCAGCTTTCTTGTCCTCCCCCAAACTCAGATAATCCACCCCCAATCTTAAGCGGGTCAAGACGGACCGGGGATTATATCTCAGGCTATTTTTGTACTCCTGGATAGAAAGACTCGGATTTCCTCTCTTGTCATAAATAATGCCCATTGTATAATGGGCAAGGGCTTTACTCTGTCTGTCTTTATCGGTTGAAGCTCCGCTTTCTGCGGGTCCCCGAAAGAACCTTTCTTTCTGTTTTGCGGCCTTATTTAAAAATTCATCATGAGAGCCAGCCGGGGCTTCGTTAACCCCACAAGACTCGCCTGATGGAAAGCTGAAAAATAAAACTATACAAAGGAGTAAAACAGAGTGTTTAAAAGCCACGTATTAATTACCTATTTCTTTTCTTGTGCCTGTCTCTTCTTAGTCTTTTCTTTCTTTTGTGTGTCTTTATCTTGTGTCTTTTTCTTTTTCGCCCGCAAGGCATCTTTTCTCCTCCTTTTTTCTAGCGTCTAGCTAGCGATTAGCGTCTAGTTTTTTAATAGCGCCGCGATATGTGTTTTTAGTCGCTAATCGCTAGACGCTAATATATGACCTTATTCAACGGATATTCGATTATACCCTGGGCACCCGCTTTTTTCAGGTTAGGGATCAGTTTCTTTGCCAGGCTCTCATCCACAATCGTATCGACGTCGCACCAGTCTTTATTGCTCAATTCCGATATGGTCGGATTTTTCATGGCCGGAAGTATGTTCAGGATCTTCTTTAAATCTTTTTTCGCGACATTCATCTTCAGGCCCACTTTTCCTTCAGCCAGCAATGCGCCATTTAAAAGAAGGGATATGTTTTCCATCTTGGCCTTCTTCCATTTATCCGTCCAGGCGTCTTTATTGCTTATAAATTGAGTTTTTGACTCGCATACCGTGGCTATTTCTTTAAGCCTGTTCGCCCGCAGGCTGGACCCCGTTTCCGTAAGCTCGACTATGGCATCCGCCAATCCCACTCTTACTTTTACCTCGGTGGCCCCCCAGCTGAAATCGACGTCGGCCTTCACCTTCTTTTTTCTGAGATAATCTTTCGTTACGTTTAAAAGTTCGGTTGCGACCCGTTTACCATTTAAGTCATTGACGTTCTTTATGGCTGAATCTTCCGGTACGGCTACAACCCATCTTACATGACTGAGGCCCTGCTTGGCATACACTAAATCCGTGACCACCTTTATTTTATCGGATACACCGCGTTCTTTTACCCAATCCTCTCCGGTGATCCCGCAGTCCAGGGCGCCCTCATAAACATACTCGGGCATCTCCTGAGCCCTCAACAGGTATAGCTCCAGATCCGAATCGTCTATAGACGGCACGTAGGAACGCTCGTTTATTGATATATTGAATCCCGCTTTCTTAAATAAGCTCACCGTAGCCTGTTGCAAACTCCCTTTTGGTATACCGAGTTTCATTTTTTGATTCATGTTTTCACAGACCCTTCTTGATTTTGAGACCGTACCTTTTCCTTGGGAACGTCTTAATATTTTGGCGTATGGATCCCCAAAACGCCTTTTGGTCTTTACCTGCGATGCAGGTCTTTATATTTTATCTAAATCATGATATTGTGTCAAGATAATACGCTGGGGAAGGTGTATTATTTGGATCGCTTCGTTACATTATACACGGATTAACACGGATGATATACGTTGGGTCATCAGGGTATCCGGATATCGGTCATCCGGATATCGGGTTATCAGGTTTGCTGCCCGACTATCCTGATTACCCGATACCCTGATACCCCATAGACTGATACCCTGATAACCTGACTTAAATACGTGTGTATCCGTGCCAAAGTGTGTAACGTAACATCGAAAACATTACAATACGCTGGGGAAGGCTCTTAATATGATATTACCCTTTGGGTCATAGGCTTCAAGTCCGGATTTCCGGCCTGCGGCGTACCCCGGGCTTATGGCCTCGTGAAAGCGATGATCCGCTTCGCCTCTTTCTTAGGCAGGAACGTAAAAAGTCCCAAAAGGCGAGAAAAGACAAGTGTCTGGCAGGCGCGCTCAACAGCAAGAGCTCTTTCGAATGCCTCATCCAGATCCCTCCCAACCGTCAATAATCCGTGGTTAGGCATAAGGACAGCGTTTGTTTTTTTCAAAAGCGACGCTATCTCTATGGCAAGTGACATAGATCCAGCGGGTTTGTATTTCGCCCGTAAAATCCCTGACCCCAGACACGCCAAAAGTTCGTAACTTATGGGCCCTAATTTTATCCGTGAATTAGCTACTGCTGTGGAGAAAACGGGATGAAAATGCAAAACAGCGTTTATATCTTTCCTCGCTTTATAACAGGCGCCATGCATATATTTCTCTGCGCTGGGGACGATACCGACTTTTGCCGTGCGCCTTCCGGTATTTAAATCTGCCCACATGTAATTCTTCCCATTGGATGAATCAAGCCTGGCTCCCTTTGTTTTGATATACATCCCGCATCCATACCGCACGCTTATGTTGCCGCCCGAGGCAAAAACAAGTTTATATTTCACGGCTTTTCTGCCGATCCGGATCAATCTCTCTCTTATGTCTTTACCTGTCATCGCCCGCCGCGTCTCTTCCGCGCAAATCTAAGTTCTACTTTCCGCTTTCCGTAAAACTCTTTATAGCTATTAAACAGTTCCAGGTACGTGCCGGATATGCCGTTATCCATATTAAAACCCAATAAATATGCTAACTCTTTTATCCTCTTCCTTGGGGCCTCTATCTCTGCGTAGTACCCCAGATAGGGAAGCCTATCGACCAATATTTTAGCTTCTTTCCATCTATATGTTTCCCTTATCTTCTCTTTCCGAAAACAAGGCACGAAGCCCAGCTTGATAAGAATATCATTAAACGTATCCGCATCATCGATACCCACCTCCAGCTCATCACATATTTTATATATACGGGGTCTTCTTCCGCCGACAGGCTTCTTTACCGTAAAGACGCATTTATTTCCGCAGGACCTTAGACGTATCACTCCTCCGGAGGGGCTGAAGTACCCGCAGGGGCTATTATAATAGATGTCCCGTTCCAATCCTTTGGATACAAACACCGCCCCTATGTTTTTTAATTTCCTTTTAAGGACATTTGCGGATGCTATCTTGAATTTTGTCTCTATTTCTTTCGGCATATTTTAGTTATAGCCTGTTTTTGGGGCTCCATAAACGGATATTATATCAATAATGGGGATGTATTAAAAGGTTAAAAAAGCTTGCCATAAGATGGGAGAATGCATATAATAAGCTATTCTCATCTTGAGTAATTACCGTAACGCTGATTTTTATGTGATCACCGAAATAGGGTGGCAATGCTTAATTTCCTGCGGAAGAAAAAAATAGCTAAACGCATACTTTGGGCACTGGCAATCATTATCATACCCGCCTTTGTCATTTGGGGGGCAGGCAGTCTTTCAAAACAGGATTCCTCTGATCAATATATCGGCTCGATCGACGGCAAAAAAATATCCGTAGACAAGTTCATAGAAAGCATCAAAGACGTCCAGATCGGGTTACTTTTAAGCTATTTCAACCAGCCGCAGATACTCAGTAAAATCCAGAATGACAGAAAATTTCTGAACAGGTTCGCGTGGGAAAACCTGATAATATGGAATATGGCAAATAAAGAGAGGACCTCCGTATCGGACAAGGAGGTCGTCGGATTTGTGACCAGACACCCCCTCTTTGTAAGGGACGGCTCGTTTGACAATAGGATATACAACTACATCCTGAAAAATAACTTAGGCATAAACCCGAGGGCCTTCGAAGAAAGCGTAAGGAAATTTCTAATTAATACGAAATACAGGGCAGGCATTGTAAAAAATGTAACTGTCTCGGATGAAGAGCTGCGCAAGGCTTACAAAAATGAGTTCGAAAAGGCAAAGGTTTACTACATCCTGATAGACAAAAGTGATTTCAAAGCCGGAGTAAATATTTCCGAAGACGAAATAGGGGCTTTTTACGAAAAAGGTAAGGACCGCTTCATAGAGCCGGAAAAAGTCTTGCTCCAGTATATATCCTTCCCCCACAAGGAGGAAGGGGAAAAACAAAAAGCGTTAGCGGACCTTAAGGCGGCTTATGAAAAACTGAAGGCCAGGCCGCGGGATATGGAAAAAGTGGCCCAAAAACTGGGTCTTGAGATTAAGGAAACGCCGGCATTCTCCCAGGATGAAATCGTCCCGGAGATAGGCAGCGCAAAAGAGATAAGCGGTATCTCTTTCAGGATGAGGCCGTTATTGGATATCCTGCCTATAATCTCCGAAGATGAAAGGGGCGTATCTTACATCATAAGGGTGAAGGAAAAGATCCTTTCACGTCTTAAAACAGTCGACGAGGCGCGCCTGTTCATCATGGAGACCCTGAAAGACGAAAAGGCGCTGGCGCTTGCCGGGGAAAGGGCGCAAAGTCTATACGAAGAAGCTGCGGAGAGCGGCATCTCCTTAAAGGAACTGGCGCAAAAACACAGCCTGGAACTCCTTCAGACGGATTTCGTCTCGAGATTTGACTATGTGCAAGGGGTGGGGGAATCGTATGAGATCACGGAGGACGCCTTCGCATTAGGAGCGGGAAAAACTTCAGCGCCTATCCAGACAAGAAAAGGTTTTGTCCTTATCGAGCCTTTGGAATTTCAATTTATAGACGAAGGAAAATACGAAATGGAGAAGGAGAATTACAGAGACAAGATTCTCGCCGCGAAAAAGATGAAAGCCCTCCAGGACTGGTTATCAGAATCAGCGGCGGGCTCTTTCCTCAATGTAAACCTGGACAAGATTTAAAGGTATTTTCGTTATTTCAGGAACTTGTTTAATTCCTTCATGAACTGCGAGACATCGCGGAATTGGCGGTATACGGAAGCGAATCTTACATAAGCAATTTCGTCGAGTTTGCGCAGATGCGCCATGACCATCTCTCCGATAACTTTGGATTTTATCTCTTTCAGGAATTTATTTTGAAGCTGTGACTCGATCCTCGCCACAATGTTCTCTAATCTCTCCAGGCTTATCGGCCTTTTTTCGCATGCTTTTATCAGGCCGTTCAAAATCTTTTTTCTGTCAAACGCCTCCCGTCGGCCGTCGGATTTTATCACCATAACAGGGATTTTTTCTACATACTCGTAGGTGGTATACCTTTTATGGCACCTGAGGCACTCTCTCCTCCTGCGGATCGACTGGCTGCTGCGGATGGTGCGGGAATCGACGACTTTGTCTCTCTTGCTTCGACAGTAGGGGCATTTCATAATACAAGCATCTAGCGTCTAGCGATTAGATAGCAATAAAAGTCTCTTTTACTAGACACTAATTGCTAGACCTAGTGATTAGATAGTAATAAAAATCTCTTTTACTAGACGTTAATCACTAGACCTGGTTATTAGATAGTAACGGAAATCTTTTTTACTAGACGCTAATCGCTAGACGCTAATAAAATGTTTACTTTCACTTCTTGATTATCCGAACCCTTACCCGCGCTTCCTTTAAGAAGTCTCTCGCCATCCTGTCCGGATAATGGCCTGTTATTATAATCTCCTGTATGCCGGCGTTAATAAGCATTTTTGCGCATATGATGCAGGGCTGTACAGTGGTATAAATTTTTGCGCCCTCCACGCTTACGCCGTGAAGAGCAGCCTGAAGAAGGGCGTTCTGTTCCGCATGAAGGCCACGGCAGAGTTCATGTCGCTGGCCCGGGGGGACTGACAGCTCCTCTCTCAGGCATCCTGTCTCATCGCAGTGTGTTATGTTGGATGGCGCGCCGTTATAGCCGGTGGCCAGGATTCTCTTATCTTTTACCAAAACCGCTCCTACCTTTCTCCGCAGGCAGGTCGAGCGTTCTGATATCAATTTCGATATGGATAAAAAATAACGGTCCCAATCCGGTCTGGATATTTTTTTTATGTCCGCTTTAAATCTTTTCCTCATAGAATGCGAAAAATCAAGGTAATCATTTTTTAAAGTCTCTTATCAGATCCTGATATATCGGGAACCCCCCTGCGAGCTTCTTTACCTCTTTCCCTACAGAAAAAAGCTTACTGCCATCCCTGAAGCCCTTAAGCGTCGTATCGATCAGTTCCGCAATCTCGGCCATCTCTTTTTCTTTCATTCCGCGCGTGGTAAGGGCAGGGGTTCCAAGACGTAAACCGCTTGTCACGGCCGGGCTCTCTTTATCGAAAGGAATGAGATTCTTATTGACGATTATTCCGACTTTGTCCAAAACCTCTGCCGCATCCCGGCCCGTAATATGCTTATCCGACAGGTCAACCAAAAGAAGGTGATTGTCCGTACCGCCCGAGACTATTCTATAATTTTTTTGCGCAAGGGCGTCCGCAAGCGCCCTGGCGTTTTTTACGATCTGATGCTGATATTTCCTGAACGACGGCTCTAGCGCCTCCTTGAGACAGACAGCCTTGGCCGCTATGATATGCATCAAAGGCCCTCCCTGTATGCCGGGAAAGACCTCCGCATCTATCTTTTTGGCAAATCTTTTCTTGCATAGGATCATACCCGAACGCGGGCCACGCAATGTCTTATGGGTGGTCGTCGTGACAAATTCCGCATAAGGCACCGGGTTAGGATGCAGCCCTGCGGCAACGAGCCCTGCGATATGGGCCATATCCACCAGAAGAAAAGCGCCCGTATCATCGCAGATTTCTCTAAAACTTTTAAAATCGATTATCCTGGGGTAAGCGCTCGCGCCCGCAAGTATCATCTTTGGTTTATATGTCTTTGCCAGATCCCATATCTGGTCATAGTCTAAAGTCTCCGTTTTCCTGCTTACACCATATCCTATGATATTAAAATATTTGCCTGAAAAGTTATGGATATGGCCGTGGGTCAGATGGCCTCCGCACCTAAGATCCATCGCCAAAACAGTGTCTCCCATGCTGAGCATGGAGAAATACACAGCCATGTTAGCCTGAGAGCCGGAGTGAGGCTGGACATTGACATGTTCGGCCCCAAAAAGTTTTTTCGCCCTTTCTATGGCCAGATCCTCTACTATGTCGACAAACTCGCATCCTTTATACCACCTCCGGCCGGGGTATCCTTCGGCGTACTTATTGGTCATAACGCAGGCTTCCGCCTCGATGACAGCTCTGCTTATGAAATTCTCGCTCGCTATCAGCTCCAGCTTATCGTTCTGGCGCCTGGTTTCATCCAATATCGCTTTGTAAATCTGTGGATCCGTTTTTTTTAAGTGTCTCACTTTTTTCTCTGATTTTGCTGAAATCAAAAGGGTTGACCCGTCTTCCCTAAGACCGCGGCCGCGCCTTCTAGGCGCAGAAAACCCGCGCAACCCCTCCAGAAAATTCTCTAGGGAATATTTTTCTCCAACCGCCCGATCTGTCTTACCCTTCTTCTATGCCTGCCGCTCAGCGCCTCTGTCTTCAGCCATACGCTAACGATTTTTTCTGCTTCGCCAAAATTTATGTATTTCGCGGCCAGACTTAAGACATTTGTGTCATTATGAAGCCTCGATGTCCTGGCCTGGGCTACCGTATTGCAAACGCCGGAACGAACGTTACGTAATTTGTTCGCTATTATAGACATGCCGATACCGGTTTTACATATGAGAATCGCCCTTTTGAACCTGCCGTCGGATACGCTCTTGGCAACCTCATAACCTATAAGCGGGTAGTCCGCGGGGTCCCGGCTGTCTGTGCCGAAATCTTCCGCGACGTAACCCCTTCTGGATAGATACTTTTTAAGGCGTTCTTTCAATATGTAACCGCCGTGGTCGCAGCCTATCGCTATTCTCTCAGCCATGTCAAGAATCCCTCGATAGAATCTTTTATAATCTCAAAAATCTGCCTATAAAATTTAATGGGTTTGCCGATAGGATCCCGTATGAAACTTTCCTTGCGATTGTCCTCGGAAGAAAATTGCCTCAACATACATACCCTGTCATTCGCATTGGGAACTAAATTCAAGATTATCTCCTTATGTATCGGCTCCATAACAAGAATTATGTCTGCGTTATCTATGTCCATCTTATTTAAAACCGAAGAGGCATATCCGGATATATCGATGCCGTGGGCTGCCATAACTTGAATCGCCTCGTTGGTGGGCCTTAAACCGGGAACGGCGCCTGTTCCCGAAGATATAACACTGATATCCTTTATCCCTAGGTCTTTTAGCCTTTTGACAAGATACCCTTCTGCCATCGTGCTGCGGCAGCTATTTCCGGTGCAAACTATAAGGACATTTTTCACGGGTTTCATTTTACCTTACCCCAGACTTCGTCGATCTCGCTTTCCGAGATAGCGCCTTTTCTCAAAATCCTGTATGGAAATATCGTGGTATCTACGACCGTCGATTCCTTGCCAAACTCCGTCCTGCCGCTGTCCAAAATCAGGTCTATCTCACCGCCAAGATTCCTAAAAACTTCATCCGCTTCGATGGCGGGTTTTTGACCGGATATATTTGCGCTCGGGGCAACTATCGGCACACCGCTTTTTGATATCAGATCTTTCGCTATATTATTTTTTGGCATGCGGAAACCTAGTGAGCCTTTTTTTGACCTCAGGATCAAAGTAAGCGGCCCCGGCCAAAATTCTTTTATGAGCCGATCCGCCAAAGGTGAAATCTCGCAACCCATCTTGATGACCATATCCAGACTGGATATATGAATCGTAAAAGGCTTGTCGGCGGGCCTTTTCTTGATCTCGCGCAATCTTACCATCGCCTTTTCGTCTAAGAAATTTGCGCCTATACCGTATACCGTTTCTGTGGGAAAAGCGACAAGCCCTCCATCGCGTAAAAGCGTGGCGGCGAATTCGACGGCTCGCTCATCCGGGGAATGCGGGTCAACTCTCAGTATTTCTGTTTTAGCCATCCCAGTTAACTGCTTATGACATCATATGTTGCCACAGCCTGCGCGCGTGCTTAGCCATCAGCTATGACAAGTTTGAGTTTCTTATTTTTTTCTTTGATATTATTTGCAAGTTTTCTCTTAAAGATCCTGATCTTCTGCCGCAGCGCAGTGTCGTTAACGCCCAGAATCTCCGCTGCCAGGATCGCGGCATTTTTCGCCCCGGCTTTTCCGATAGCAACCGTGGCCACGGGTACGCCGCTTGGCATCTGAACCGTCGAAAATAACGAATCTATCCCTTTAAGCGCTCCGGTCTCCATCGGGACTCCTATTACGGGAAGAGACGTATGGCTCGCGATGACCCCCGCCAGGTGCGCCGCTCCTCCGGCTCCGGCGATGATGACGTTTATCCCTTTCTTTTCGGCTCTTTTCGCGAAGGCAGTCGTTAATTGAGGGGATCTGTGCGCGGACAAAATTTTCGCCTCGTAAGGAATGCCGAACTCTTTCAGAAGATGCAGTGTCTCTTTCATAATCTCCAAATCCGAATCGCTACCCATTATCACCGATACTTGCGGTTTCCTTACCATGGAAAAACTCCTTGTAGAATTGAAGCTCCACGCCCTTACTAGGTATGGAATCTTTTCTCTAGCCTCGGTTAAGCGAAAACCTCGCCGAAGCGGAATTCTCTTCACCACCCACTCCCACCCTTAAGAGACAGTGAATTCCCTGCCTTGCCGGCGAGTCAGGCGCGAAGGCGGGTTAAAAATTTTCGTCGCAGTCGTCCGGCTTTTGGCGTAAGATATCCGAGCTAAGGTCTTGAAATCCGAATATTTTTCGCTCTGGCTTTTGATTTCAGCCTGCCGACCGCTCTATACCCTATATCTTTTCTGTAGTGCATACCATCAAATTTTATCTTGCCACAAGCGCTATACGCCTTATCTATCGCTTTCTTTATATCCTTTCCCAGCCCGATTACGTTTAATACCCTGCCTCCATTTGTGATCACTTTTCCCTTTTTTTTATCATAAGTCGCGGTGCCGCATAGAGGTTTATTTTCGCGGACGATATCTGTTCCGGCATGGAACACCAATGTATCCGTAATCTCAAGAGCCTTCTCGATGCCGAAAATCTCTTTTCCTTTTTCGTATCTGCCGGGATATCCGCCCGCGGCCATGACAACGCACACGCAGCTTCTCTCATCCCAGCCTAAACTGTAATTCTTAAGGGACCCGTCGATAGCCAGCTCTATTAACTCTAAAAAATCCGACTTTAACCTTGGGAAAATCGCCTGTGTTTCAGGGTCGCCGAATCTCACGTTGAACTCCAGCAGCTTCGGCTCTCCTTTTGAGAGCATCACGCCGGCGTATAGGGCGCCTCTGTAGTCTATGCCTTTTTTCCTCATGCCCCTGATAGCCGGCTTTATTATGCTTGAGATCGTATCGTTAAAAACCTTATCCGTAACTGCCGGCGCGGGCGAATAAGCGCCCATGCCACCGGTGTTAGGCCCTCTATCGCCATCAAAAACGCGTTTATGGTCCTGACTGGAAGCAAGAGGCACTATGTTCTCCCCATCCGATACCACTATAATAGAGGCCTCTTCGCCCTCCAAACACTCTTCCACGATCACTTTATTGCCGGACGACCCGAATGTCCTTTTCACCATTATTTCATCGATGGCCTCAAGCGCTTCTGATTCTTCTTTTGCCACAATTACGCCCTTGCCTGCCGCCAGGCCATCCGCTTTCACCACTATCGGGGCGCCCTTTGATTTTACAAAATCTTTTGCCTTCTTGGCATCTTCGAAAATCTCAAAATCCGCCGTCGGAATATTCTCGCTTCTCGAAAGCTCCTTCGTAAAAACTTTGCTTGCCTCAAGCTGCGCGGCGGCCCTGCTGGGTCCGAATACCCTCAACCCCTTTTCTTTAAATAGATCGGTTATTCCTAATGAAAGCGGCATCTCGGGTCCTACCACGGTTAAATCCACTTTCTCCTCCTCACAGAAATTGCGCAGGCCTATGAGGTCATCCGCTTCTATGGGAATATTTTGGGATATTTGAGCCGTCCCGCCGTTGCCTGGCGCGCAGTATAGTGTTTTGACTTTTGTTGTCTGTCTGATTTTCCAGGCCAGCGCGTGCTCTCTTCCGCCCTGTCCTACAATAAGTATTTTCATGATCGGATTATCCGCCGCATCTGCTCAAACCGAGTGGAATGGCCGGAGGCTTAACATCCCAATATCTCTACTTTTCGCCTTCCCCCGATAATCTCCCCTATTACCCAGCTCTTTAAGCCATATTTCTTTAAAAGGTAATCTCTGGCTTTCAGGATCTCTTTCCGTGAAAGAATCAGGGCCATCCCGATTCCCATATTAAAGGTCTTGAACATCTCGCTGTCTTCTATAAGCCCCTTTTTCTTGATTAATTTGAAAATGGGCAATATGGGCCATGTCCCGTTATATATTACGGCCCTGACCCCTAACGGCAATAACCTTATTATATTATCATGGAAACCGCCGCCTGTAATATTGGCTATGCCTTTTATGTCAAAACGCTTTAGGAGGTCAAGTACCGGTTTTACATATATCATCGTCGGTTTTAGCGCTTTCTCTGCCAGTTTTGTCGAAAGTAATTTTTTGGAAAAGACCTTCCTTACCAATGAATACCCGTTTGAATGCAGCCCGGTCGAGGCTATCCCCAAAATAAGGTCTCCTCCCCTTATCTTAGAGCCGTCTATAATGCCTTTTCTGTCCACAATACCGACAGAAAAGCCGGCCAGATCATAGTCGCCCGGTCTATACATGCCGGGGAGTTCCGCTGTTTCGCCGCCTATCAAAGAACAATTGGCAAACCTGCACCCTTTAACAATGCCTTTTAAAACCTCGTAAGCGACTTTTGAAGAGAGCTTTCCGGTGGCAAAATAATCCAGGAAAAATAGCGGCTCCGCTCCGCAGGTGACAATGTCATTTACGCACATAGCCACCAGATCTATGCCCACCGTATCATGTTTCCCGACCCAATTCGCGATCATGAGCTTTGTGCCGACGCCGTCTGTCGAAGCGACTATAATCGGGTCTTTATATGCGGACATGCTGGGTCTAAAGAATCCTGCGAAAGCCCCGATATTGCTGACCCAACCAGGCCGTTTTGTGCTCCTTATGAGAGGTTTTATTCTCTGTACAAAAATATTTGCCTTATCGATGTCGACTCCGGATTTTTTATATGAAAGTTTGCCCATTTTTTTTCTACCCTCACGATAAATAATATTATTAGCGTGTCAACCTTTTCAATACCTCTTGGTAGGCTTCTTCCACATTTCCCATATCTCTCCTGAAGCGATCTTTGTCGAGTTTCTCCCGCGTCTCTTTGTCCCAAAACCTGCACGTATCGGGAGAAATCTCATCTGCGAGAAGCACCCTGCCTTTGTGTCTTCCAAACTCCAGCTTGAAATCGACTAAGATCAGATTCTTGTGCTCAAAAAATGCCTTTAAGATATTGTTTATCTCGAAAGACCTTCTTTCGATAAAATCCAGTTCTTCGTCCGTCGCCAGGCCCAATGCCTTAGCATGATACTCATTTATAAGCGGGTCGTGAAGCGCATCGTTCTTATAGTGATATTCCAGCACCGGCTCCTTCAAAACCAGGCCTTCGTCTATGCCCAAAAGCTTGCTCATCCCTCCGGCAACAATGTTGCGCATGGTTACCTCGAGTGGGATTATCTCAACGCTTTTTATAAGCATCTGCCGCTCGTCCAGCTGTTTTATGAAATGTGTCTCTATTCCCTTTGACTCCAGGAGCTCGAAGAGTATCTTTGAAATAGTGTTGTTTATAACGCCCTTCCCCCTGATGGTGCCTCTCTTTGTGGCATCAAAAGCTGTGGCGTCGTCTTTAAATTCCTGGATCAGAATATCCGCGCTATCCGTCTGGTAAACCTTCTTCGCTTTCCCTTCATAAATTTGTTTGCCTTTTTGCATTTTTACACCTATTATATTTTCTTTTTAGACTGCGCGTTTAACTATAAACTGTCTAAAGCGGCCAGAATAGGTTGCCCGCTCAGCTAATTTACGGCAATGGCTGTATGCGACTATAACCTATGACCAATTATATGCCGACTTTTCTGAATATCCTATCGACATGTTTCGTGTGATAGCCCAGGTCGAAACACCCATCGATGGCATCGGGTCCCATTACGCCCCTTATCTTCTTATTTCTCTTCAGCGCTTCCTTAAAATTTATATCCTCTTTCTGCATATTGAGCGCCGCGTCCTGGACTATATCATACGCCTCCATCCTGGTAAGGCCTCTTTTGATAAGTTCCAGAAGGACGCGCTGGGAAAAAATAATACCTTTTGTCCTATTTAGGTTTTCGGTCATCCTGTCCTCATTCACCGTTAACCTATTCACAAGATCCGCCATCTTCGTGAGCGCATAGTCCAAAATTATGGTCGAATCAGGGATTATCACCCTTTCAACCGAAGAGTGAGATATGTCCCTCTCGTGCCAGAGGGGCATATTCTCCATGCTCGCCAAAGCGTTCGCCCTCAAAATCCTAGCCATGCCGCATATGCGCTCGAACATTATCGGGTTCTTTTTGTGCGGCATGCTTGAGGAGCCCTTTTGTGTCGGGGAGAAATATTCCTCGACCTCTCCTATCTCCGTTCTCTGAAGGGCGCGAAATTCCGTTGAAAATTTCTCCAACGACGTTCCCGCTATCGCAATAGAGTTTAGATATTGAGCGTGCCTGTCGCGCTGCAGTATCTGGGACGAGACCTTGGCCGGCTTTAACCCCAATCGCCTGCAGACGTATTCCTCCACAAAGGGATCTATATTGGCGTATGTGCCTACAGAACCCGAAATCTTCCCGTAGGCAACGGTCTCGCGCGCCTTTTCAAGCCTGTCTATATTCCGTTTTGTTTCCTCATAGAAAAGAGCGCATTTAAGCCCGAATGTCATGGGCTCGGCGTGGATACCGTGAGACCGGCCTATCATAACGGTATTTTTGTATTTTCTTGCTTTTATTCTAAACGCCTTGAGAAGCAGCTGGGCGTCTTTTATCAGGATATCCGCCGCCTCACACATAATGACGGAAAAAGCCGTATCTACGACATCACTCGAGGTAAGCCCGAAATGTATGTATTTTGCCGCATCGCCCACGCTTTCGGAGATACTCATCACAAAACTTATCACATCGTGGTTTGTCTTCTTCTCTATCTCTTTTATGCGTTCGATATTGAAACGGGCCTTCTTTTTGATCTGGAAAAGGTCGGCTTTAGGTATGATTTTAAGTTTGCAGAGGGCCTCGCAGCTCAGGATTTCGATCTCGAGCATCTTCTCGAATTTGTTCTCCTCTGACCACACGCGGGCCATTCGGGGCAAGGTGTATCTCTCTATCATGTCGTACCTTTTTGGAGCAGATCTATTTTGTCGGCGGAAATATTCACGGCATACACAAACGCTAATATCAGTTATATTATATAGAATATGTGTGCCTATGCCGTAAACTTTATACCATAGATGTTATGTATTGTCAACGAAAAGCAGAGTCGGATTCCTCATGATTTTTTTACTGAAACGGGATATTCGAGGATAGGTTATAAGATCGATTGTAGCTGTGTCTTTTAAAAAAGGACTGGGGGCAATATCACGATTATATGGGGGTGTTTCGCAAAATTAAGGTCACCTAAGAATGCTTCTGAACGATTTTTGTTAGGGTTTGGCTATAATATAAAGCCAAGAGGTAAACAACTGAACCGGTGGTTTGGAATGCGCTATAGCAAATACAGGCAGGCCGGTAAACGATTCTATTATTTAAGTCCGTAGACCCAGGGATACTGGGGATTTATGGTCCGGATTTTTTTGTTAAATATGCGTTCTGTTTCATGGGCAGTTTGCCTTTTAAAATATTCCTCCAACAATGATAAAAAATCCGCGTTATTCTTGTCTTTGAATCTTACTTTCTGTATTTTATACATTTCTTATTATACCCCTTTTGATAATGTAATCGACATGATCAACCCGTTTCCACGAGTCTCAACGTGTTTCAATGTGTTTCAATGAGCATCAATGTATTTCCATTGTATTTCCATCGTATATCAATGAGTTTCCATAATCGAAGGTTTCTTAAAGTTTCTTGATGTTGCTTAAGGTTTCTTAAGGTTGCTCCCGTTTTATGTTGCATAGGTTGCAAAAGTTTCAGAGGTTGCATATGTTGCTTTCGCAACGACCCGTTGAAATTGTCACGAATTACGAATTTCGCACATCGAATTTCACGAACCTTTCGTTGTCCATGTATTTCAATCGTATTTCCACCGTATTTCAATCGTATTTCCACCGTATTTCAATCGTATATCAATGTGTTTCAATGAGCATCAATGTATTTCCATTGTATTTCATGCTCTGGATCTTTAACTC
>MHFD01000007.1:5199-5502 GCA_001804045.1 Omnitrophica bacterium RBG_13_46_9 | reverse complement strand
CCACAAATATGCCTGAAATATGTCACAGTAATGTAAAGAAAATCTTACTTTTTTATATTTAACATCCGGCTTGGCGGTGTATAAACTGGGCATTTTGAAGAACCGTATAATGATTTGCGGTAGGCAGGTTTTATACCTAACCGTCGCAAAGCGACACCTATGCAAAAAGGGAGAGATATAATAAGAGAAGGGGATTGCTGGGCTTACTTCTGTTTTTCAATTTTTAGTATCGTAGATAAAAGAGCGTTTGAAACCAACTCAACGCCTTCCTCGGTTACGTGCACACCGGTGGAAGGGATATAA
>MHFD01000007.1:2719-5179 GCA_001804045.1 Omnitrophica bacterium RBG_13_46_9 | reverse complement strand
TTTTTCAACTATAGATGCGATATCGCAGATTGTCGCTCCTTTTTCTCTTCCAATATCTACGGTTCTATCGCGGAGAACTCTGATTATATTGTCTAAAAACCAGTTATCCACCCCGTTATCGCCGTATTTTACGACGATTACCTTGCATCCGTGGCTATATAAGAAATCTATATATGCCCGCAATGTATTATCAAGATTCTTAAAAATCCATTCATATGTGACAGCGTCTTCTGCTGTAGTGTCTGCAGGGGCAACCTCAGTCTTGGTCCTAAATCTACTTGTTAAAATAGAGTCGATATGGCTTCTTATATAATAGTCATGAAATCTAACAAGGACGCTATTGCGCTTAAGGAATCTGGCCTGATCAAGCTTCCGCGATACTATGCCCCATTTTTTCTCCGCAACTAGACGAGATAAGTCGTAACCCTCACTCTTAAGAACAATTGCATTTGCAAGTTCGTTTGTCCCTTGGCCATATAGAATTACGATGTCCGGCTTTAGAACCGGAACGAAACGTTTGGCAAGAGCGAATTCATGCGCCACAGAAAAGCAGATCTCGCCCGCATTCAATACTTCGTCGTGCTCATGCCCCGGTATCTTCCGCAACTTGCTTTGCAGGACGGTGGGCCAGGCTTTATCGGTAGGCAGATTATAACAGAAAACAGTCGACCCGCCCGAACAATATATCCTGAGCGCTCCTTCTGGTTTTTGCTCAGAAATATCATTGATATTCCGGAATCCCCAGTTATTCATCACGCTGTTGGTATTATATGAGTTAGGTCTGTGCACGGCTCCCAACTCTTTATCGGCCATATATATGCCATATTTTCTTCCCGGGACCCCGTAACGGAGATGAACGAAAATACGCATAAGAAGTTCCGCAGCTAAAAGTAAAAATACCGCGAACATCAATGTCCCGACAATAGAAAAAACTGCTCTCTTACCTGGGGAAGTCCTGCTTGCCATTTTATTTTCCTTATTTTTATTGTTTGTGGCTGTCGCGCTCGTTAAAACAACGCATATATAAAAGGCGCTGCTGAAAAAGTTCCCGAAGAGATTATCAATATTCCCAAAATTAATAACGCAATAACAACCGGCAGCAGCCACCAATCTTTATTCTCTACGATAAAATGCAGAAATTCTTTTATTATGTTTATTTTGCCCATATTTTTAATCTCTAAAGATTAACTTAAAACTGTTCTTCATATCTTGCCTTATCAATCTCGACCTGCGGCCTTTTGCGCCAATAGCTCTCTCGGCCATCGCCAAATTCTAGGTCCAGATATTTATTGCCAAACAACCTTGCTAATATGCCGCAAGGGGTTAATACCAGAAAGAAAAGCATATTTAATATAAAGATTTTTATTACCAGGTTCAAAATAGTAAATATACCCGTCCATATCTTCTGAATGAGCCTCAATGCATAGGGTGATATCAAACCCATTATCAAAAAGATTCCGGAGAAGATAAAGAAATAGATAGAGTAGCTATTTTTGCGCAAGATACACAACGTCCCCCATACCGTAAACACAACGGCTAAGGTAAAGCCAAATTTGCGAAGCTCTCTCTTTTTATTCTCCATATCTGCGGCTTGGACTTTCGCGCTGTGAGCTAAAAAATTCACAGCGCAAAAGCTATGACATAAATATTATCTTTTATATTTTTTATAAATAGAAAGCCGGGGGTAAGCGCATTATCAAAATTCCCTTCTACCAATCATCAGAAAGAGACCCCCTTCCTTGCTTCCTGTAAACATGAAATACGTCTGGACAATAAAGTGATCGAGCCAATTTCCTTTCGGATTGGGCTTGAACAGTCTCTGTTCGGAAGAGAAGGGTTCAAATGCCCGTAATTTAGGGACGCTGTTCACAAAACAAAAGCCATTCTGTTTGAACCATTTTAAAATTTCTCCAAATGTATGTTTTGACTCATGGGGATTCTTATACTGGTCCTTAAACCATATATTCTTCCTTAAGCCACCCCTGTCTTCGCTCCTTAAGCGTGGATCCAAAAATTTAAGATGGTCCTTTGTAATGTTAAAAACAATGCGGCGAACATCAGTGTTGATCCTGCCCCAACGATTATAAAGACCGATAAGAATATAGCCGCCTTTTTTGACAAGCTTAGCTATTGATTGAAATCCGGAATACGGGTCCTGGGTATGGTGAAGAACGCCATTGCAGATAACAATGGAAAAAGTCTCTTCCTTGAATATCGGCCTGAATAAATTCATCTGATAAAAACCTACTCGGTCTAAACCATTCTTTTCCCTGAATTCTGACGCTACCCGTAATGAGTTTACGCATATATCGGTTGCAAAAATAACTCGATAAGCGATTCCCAGGAAATTGCTCAACTGCCCCGTCCCGCAGCCTACTTCAAGAACCTTTATATTCAAGGGTATCTGTTCGTTCAATAATCGTGTAAAAGAACTTTTTTGCGATTTTTGTATAAGATCGC
>MHFD01000007.1:0-2709 GCA_001804045.1 Omnitrophica bacterium RBG_13_46_9 | reverse complement strand
GAGTTCTTCATAACCGGGAAAAGGGACTTTTTCATAAAATGACTTCACCACGTCTTCCACGCCTTTCGCTTTTTTATTTTCACTCGGCAGAAAAAAAAGAGGAATGCCATGTTCGGTGTTATATGAATTTTGGCATTTTAGACAGTATACCTTATCCTTTTGGATATCTAGCCTGCCCTTGCAGGCGGGACACTGAAAAATATCTATGTGATCGGCCATCTGCTGTAACAATTCTCCCCTCCTTACCGGTCTATGCCTTAATACCCCTGGAATTTTTCAAGCCAAGCCGGGTTGTCATCTAACAGCACCTGGTCTTTTTTTGCTATCAGAAAATTTCCAATAACCAAATAGTCTATCCCACTACGCATAAAACACAAATAGGCTTCCCTCGGAGTGCATACAATAGGTTCTCCTCGAATGTTAAAAGAGGTATTGACAATAACAGGGTGGCCGTATTTTTCGCCAAATCTAGATATGACGCGATAATACAAAGGATTGCCGTCTTCAGTAACTGTGTGCAGGCGGGTAGTATGATCTACATGAGTTACGGCCGGTATCTTGGAATGAACGACCTTATGCCTATTAAAATCGGAAAGGTCGCACTCTTCGCCGGCTGCCTGGCTTCGGGTTTCATCTTTTACACGGGCTACCAAGAGCATATAGGGACTCTCTCTATCTATATCAAAATAATCAGAAACTCTATTTTGCAGTAACGAGGCCGCGAACGGTCTGAAGTCTTCCCTGAATTTCACTTTCGAATTAAGCAGATCTTGCATACCGTCATATCGCGCATCTCCCAGGATAGAACGGTTCCCAAGCGCCCTCGGACCGAATTCCATCCGTCCCTGAAACCAGCCGATTACATTATGCTCGGCTATTAAATCGGCTACCTTATCAGGAATCTCTTCATCCTTTAAAAATGTATACCGAACCCTGTTGTCATCTAAACATTTCTTTATATCCCCATTATCGAACGAAGGCCCGAGATAAGACCATTGCTGAAAGTCATTTTTTCCATCAACATCTCGCCTATTATCAAGGTATTGATACCATGTCAATAACGCCGCGCCCAGTGAACCGCCTGCGTCACTGGCAGCAGGCTGTATCCAGATATTATCAAATAGCCTCTTTAGTAATATTTTTCCATTCGCAACACAATTCAATGCCACGCCACCGGCCATACAGAGATTTTTTTGCTTTGTCGTGTCATACACGTATTGCGCCATTCTGAGTATTATATCCTCGGTCACATCCTGAACGGAACGTGCCAGATCCGCATGACGCTGGCCCAGATCCGTTTCCGGCTTTCGAGGCGGACCGCCGAATAGTTTATCAAAATTCCTATTTGTCATTGTAAGCCCGGTGCAGTAATTAAAATATTTCATATTCAATTTGAACGAACCGTCTTTTTTTAAATCTACCACCTCTGATAATATCAGCTCTTTATACTTCGGCTTACCGTATGATGCCAGCCCCATCACTTTATATTCGTCGGAATTGACTTTAAAACCCAAGTAATAAGTAAATGCCGAATACAGAAGGCCCAGGGAATGGGGAAAACTCATGTCTTCTAAAATTTGAACTTTGTTGTCTTTTCCTATGCCTATTGTCGCTGTGGCCCATTCGCCAGCGCCGTCTATCGTAAGGAATGCGGCCTCCCTAAAGGGAGACGGGAAGAAAGCAGATGCAGCATGAGATAGGTGGTGTTCGGGGAATATGATCTTGCCGTTAAAATCAAGCTGTCTCTGGATAATGTCCTTTATCCATATTTTTTCATTTGTCCAAACTGGAATAGCTTTTATAAATGATTTAATGCCCCTTGGTGTATACGCCAGATATGTTTTGATAAGACGGCCAAACTTTATAAAAGGTTTTTCGTAAAACGCGATATACCCTATATCTTCGGCTTTTAATTTACAGTTTTCTAAACAATGACGTATCGCATTGACGGGAAAAGACGAATCGTGTTTTTTTCGTGTGAATCTTTCCTCTTGTGCCGCAAAAACGATGTGCCCGTCTGTAACTAATGTAACGGAGCTGTCATGATAAAATGCGGATATTCCTAAAATATGGGCCATCTGTTGTTTTTCTTAAGTGAAGCTCCACCGCCTTACAGCGGTGGCTTCTCTTTTTACAGGGTTCCGCTCTATCGGTGGAGCGGAACCCTGAACCGAAAGCCATTCATCCGCGCCCTTACAGGCGTGGCTTTCTGGTTCATGGGTAAAAATTGTCGCCTGCAATAACCATTTCTATTCTTTATAGAGACTTATAACAACTTAGACGTCAAGATTGACAAACTATAGTTTACCTAAACATATCTTCTTTGTCAAACTGCTGGGCCATTTTGTCAATTAAAGGACTTCTAATTTCGCTCCTACGCAATAGGGATAAGATAGCGCAAAAAAAGGGAGAATATAGCTCATGGCTCTTGGCTCTTAGGTAGCGGGGAGAGGCTTCGGGAAGTTACGAATACGAAAAAGCAACCTTAAGAAACTTCAAGCAACATCAA
This sequence comes from Omnitrophica bacterium RBG_13_46_9, assembly GCA_001804045.1. Taxonomy (GTDB): domain Bacteria; phylum Omnitrophota; class Gorgyraeia; order JABMRN01; family RBG-13-46-9; genus RBG-13-46-9. Next base: position 200 of record MHFD01000007.1, on the reverse strand, counting down.
GAAACCTTAAGAAACTTACGATATACGCAGGTATTAGCTATGGCACGTTACGTGGGACCCTCCTACGCCGTAGATGAATCTCATTGTAGGTATGCTTCGGAGAGGCAGGCGTGGCCCAGCCCTTTATGCCAGAGTGTTGTTCTACTGAAAGAGCTGGGCGTGGGACGTCCGCTCCCCAGCCCTTTCTGTCAAAGCACTGT
>MHFD01000006.1:12082-12239 GCA_001804045.1 Omnitrophica bacterium RBG_13_46_9 | reverse complement strand
CGTCATCAGGTATCCGAGAATCCTTGCCAGGTCAAAGCGCGAGCGCATCTGCAATGCGAGCGCGCATTATACCACCGATCCCGGTTTTGCCGCGTGTCTGACGGACGAGAACCGATCGCGCAGCAGTATCCACTGGATCGGCGCATGTGCAATTGTC
>MHFD01000006.1:11850-12012 GCA_001804045.1 Omnitrophica bacterium RBG_13_46_9 | reverse complement strand
TTATCCATTTAAGCCCTTACCTTATGTAACATGGGGCACACCAGAATCAAAACTTTTGCAGGAATCGCCTTTTTCGCGACGTGGATATTTCTCCTAATCTTCATAAAAGGCCTAACAGCTGACCTTCCTACGAGCATTGCCGCTCATTTCCGGGATACATCC
>MHFD01000006.1:9210-11821 GCA_001804045.1 Omnitrophica bacterium RBG_13_46_9 | reverse complement strand
CCTATTTTTCATATGGTTTGGGCTGGGTTTTTATTTCGGCCTGTCTTGCCTATTGATAACGTGTCTCTATCTGGCGATATCCCTTCAGGGCAATATAGATATCTTTCCGTTCCTTACTTTTTGCATAGTAAGCTTTGTCGGCTACCGGCTAAAGACGGTCTTTGAGCTCAGCATGAGTAATCTGAGGGTCGAGACGGAACGGATGCATGAAGAGGGGAATCTTTTAAGAGAAGAGATGAACTCTGCGGAGAATGATATCGCCAGAATGAGAGACAGCTCAAAAAGGATATCCTATCTTAAGAACGTAATCGAAGAGTATAGCCTGACACTTTCCAAAAACGATATTTTAGACGCAATCGCGGATAATTCCTTCGAATTATTCGAATATGCCAATCGCGTCTTGCTATATTTAATCGACACCGAGAGACAGGAGCTACAGCTTGTGCGATCAAGAAAAAGAGGTGTTTTACCTCTTATAAAGGCGAAGAAGGGGGACATGTTTGACAGATGGGTCCTGAAACAGAAAATGCCGCTTCTGGTAGAGGATATTCATAAGGATTTCAGGTTTTCCGCGGGGGAGGCCGAACAGGGTTTTAAGTCGCTAATAAGCTGCCCCCTTACAAGCGAACATAAGATTTTGGGACTGCTGCGCGTGGATAGCGCACAGAAAAGCGGCTTTAATCAGTCGGATCTGCGGTTTTTAGACATTATAGCTGATCTATCGTATGTTTCTCTGCAAAATGCCATTCTTTACGAACGGGTCCAGGACCTGGCGATCCACGACAGCCTGACAGGCCTCTATGTCCATAAATATTTTACTGAAAAATTAAGAGAAGAAGTGAAGTCCACCCTGAGAAACAATATTGACTTTTCGCTTCTGATGCTGGACCTGGATAACTTTAAAACTTACAATGACAGATACGGCCACACCGCGGGTGATTTAGTGTTAAAGCATGTCGCTTCTATTTTGAAATCTTTCAGCCGGCCGGGCGATATCGTTTCTCGTTACGGAGGCGAAGAATTTATATTACTTTTGCTGAATACGGAAAAAAAATACGCCTCAAAAGTAGCGGAAGAGATAAGACGGAAAATAGAGAAAACGCCATTGTCCCTGAGAAGGGTAAAAATGGCCATTACAGTTTCCATAGGGGTGGCGTCCTGCCCGTCTGAAGCTAAGCTGGCCGAGGAATTTTTGACATTGGTCGACTCGCGGCTTTATAAGGCGAAGGAAAAAGGGAGAAATCGGGTATGGGCGAAGTAAGATATATTCTCTTTCTTATTTTAGCCACGGTCTTTTATGCGGTCTTTTCGTATTTCTATAAAATCGACATAAATAATTCGATATTCTTTGTCTCTGTCCTGTGGCTTTTGCCTATCTCGATTCGGTCCGGCCAGTACATACTGGAGAAAGAAACCGATATTTTTGAGAATAATATAAAGAACGGCAAAAGAGACCAGGAAGTCCTCTTATCCAGACTCAAGGATATAAAACGGGAGAAGGCATACCTGGAAGAAAAATTTACAAACCTCTCAAAACTTTACGCCATTACAAAAGAGATGTCGTTCAACATAAGATTCAACGAGTTATTCGCGGCATTAAAGAGTTTTCTGGAGGAGAATTTACTTTTTGACAAATTCAGGGTCATCTTATTTAAATATGAGGACGACAAAAGGTTTATTGATAAAATATATGAGATGACTAAAGAATCTAAAGGCTACATAGAAACGAGCCGGTCGCTTTACAGTTTGGCCGAACTGATAGCGGAATCTAAAAAACCCGTATTTTTGGAACGTAAAGAGGAATTGGTCAATTTTGGATTTGACTCAAAAACGAAAAATGTCCTGTTGCTCCCGTTGATTGTGCGGCAGAAGGTTATCTCCGTAATCATGGCCGAAGAAATCGAAAAAGACGATTATGATAGGTTCCTGATACTCGTCTCCCAAATAGCCCTGCACATAGAAAGGATAAGTCTCTTCGAGAGCGTAGAGAGCCTCTCTATATTCGACGGCTTGACAGGAGCGTTTCTCAGACGGTATTTTTTGGAAAGGTTCAAGGAGGAGCTTCCCAGAGCCAAGCAATGCGGTCTCTGCCTCTCCATTATTATGGTGGATCTGGATTATTTTAAGAACTGCAACGACAGTTTTGGACATCTCGCCGGCGATGTCGTCTTAAAAGAAGTAGCCGATATTTTAAAAAAGAACGTGAGAGAAATAGATCTGGTCGGCAGGTTCGGCGGCGAGGAATTTTGCATACTCCTTCCCGAGGCAAACAAGGCCGGCGCTTATATCGTAGGCGAAAGAATAAGAAAAGCGGTCCAAGAACACCTGATCAGGGCCTATGACGAATCCATCAAAATAACCATAAGCATGGGCATAAGTTCCTTTCCGGAAGACTCCGGCGAAGCAGAGAAATTGATAGAGCATGCTGACACGGCTCTTTATGAAGCGAAAAGAAAAGGCAGAAATACCGTCTGTTTAACGCCCTAAAGAACGCCCGATACCTTTTTAATGCTTGATATTTGCTTGAAACCGGCGCTGCACGACCCATGACGGTAAAAGAATCCCGGATCAGGTCAAATCCTGCGCCTTAAAAAAGTGTAATATCTTTTAA
>MHFD01000006.1:6417-9198 GCA_001804045.1 Omnitrophica bacterium RBG_13_46_9 | reverse complement strand
TTTAAGCTTCGATCGCTGTAATCTTTTTCAAATCTCCGCAGTCGCTTTTAAAAAAAAGACAGTTGAGAGTAACGCACTCATGTGTTATACTGGCGTGACATATGAGATATATATGAGATATATAAGAGTCTTGCTGATACTCGCTATTATAGTGCCCCAGATACCCGCCCAGCCGGCCTGCGCGTTTCAAGAAGATCTGCTGAAGAGTGTAAAGGCATCGGAGCAACCTGTCGTCGTAAAAGGAGACAAGGTAGAATATTTTCGTGATCAGAACAAGGTCGTAGGCGAGGGCAGCGTCTCCATTACCTACGGCGATGTAGCGCTTTCCTGCGACAAGATCACCGTCTACACTGACACTAAAGAGGCGATATGCGAGGGGAACGTGAAGATCACACAGCCGGGCGCGTCCATGGAAGGAGATAAGATAAACTATAATCTTTCCGAAAAAAGAGGCTACGCTTTAAATAGTGAAATAAAGGCCAAGCCGTTCTATGGCGCTGCAAAGCGGGTCGCGCAGACAGAGGATGAAAAATTCGAGCTTGAGGACGGGTATATAACGACCTGTGACCTGGAAAAACCGCATTACAGAATACGGGCCAAAGAAGTCCAGATCTTTCCCGATAAAAAAATAGTGGCAAAGCATATCACTTTTTATGTAGGGAATATACCCGTGCTTTACATGCCGCTATATGTCCAGCCCTTGATAGAGAAAAAGCCGGAGGTCACCGTTGTGCCCGGCCGGACCAGCGAGTGGGGGTATTACGCCCTTACGGCGTGGAGATACTATTTCAATGACGACTCTAAGGGCTATGTATATTTGGATTACAGAGAGAAGAAAGGGTTGGCAGAAGGGATAAGTTACAGTTATGACACAAAAACGTTGGGTAATGGCGTTGCGCAGATCTATTATACCCACGAAAATGACGATCTGACAATAACAAAGACCGGTCAGGCTGATGACAGGTGGAGGATACAGGAGCGTCATACCATCAGACTGCCGGAGGATACCGTATGTACCTTGGAGTTTAACAAATTAAGCGACGAGAGCTTTATCAAGGATTATTTTTACAGGGAATACGAGGAAAACCCTATCCCGGATAATTATGTGTTAGTCGAAACCACAAAACCAAACTACGTTTCGAGCTTACTTGTTCGCAAAAGGATGAATGACTTTTTTGAGGTGGTCGAAAGGCTCCCCGAATATAAGCTGGAAGTGTTCAACCAGCAACTATGGGGTACAAACTTTTACTATAGCAGCAGGAATTCCATAACAAATTTCATTAAAAGATATAACAATTATTACACGCAGGAGGATCGCTCACCCGATAAAGCACTGCGAATAGACAACTTTTACAAATTCTCTTACGCCGCCAAGCTATTTAATTTTTTATATGTCACACCGTTTGTGACAACGCGTCAGACCTTTTACTCGATGAATAGATGGAAAGAGAGATCGGAGCTCCGAAGCATTTATGACGAAGGGGTTGACATAAGCACAAAATTTTACAGGGTATTCGATATCAATTCAAATTTTATGGGTCTGGACATGCATCGGCTGCGGCATATCATAACCCCGTCCGCCACTTTCCTGCATCGGCACCAGCCCACCATATCGCCGGACAATCTGTATCAGTTTGACGAAATAGACAATATAGACTATTACAACGGATTTACCTTATCTCTGGAGAACAAGCTTCAGACAAAAAGACCTGACGGAGATGCCATGAAAACGGTGGACCTGGCAACGCTTATCGTAAGCACCGATTATCTTTTCAGGTTGAAGAAAAACTTTTTTGAGTCTAAAGGAGATGGGAAATTCGGGGATCTGAATTTTAAACTGGAACTCAGGCCTTACAGCTGGTTGTCCATCGACGGTGACATGGTATTGGACTACAAGGACCATAACATAAATTCCGCCAATATCGATCTCTATGTCCATAAAGGCGAGAAATTCGTCTTGGGTGTCGGACAGCGTTACGAATCGACAGAAAACGGGACGACGAGCCTCATTACGGGTGAAATGAGTTATCTCATTAACAGTAAATGGAAGATCCAGACCTATCAGCGCTATGATATCAACAGCCAGAAGTGGGAAGAGCAGGAGTATACGGTATATCGGGATCTCCATTGCTGGCTCGCGGAACTCACTTACAATAAACGAAACGATGAACATACCGTATGGCTGCTCTTCAAGCTTAAGGCCTTCCCCGATGTCCCGATAGGGCTTTTCAAAACAACCTACCGCAGACCCTACCCGGGAGGCATGCGTTAATCGATAGCTCTTAGCTCGAAGCTCATAGTTCATAGGGGCATTAACTATTTGCTCGTCACGTAGGACGTGGGACGTTGGACGATTCGAATAATCACGTAAGGTAGTAGGTAATAGGTTGTAGGTAGTAGGAGGAAGTTTCGGGAGGCTATTAAAAGTTGCAAAGGTTGCGGAGGTTGCTAAAGGTTGCAAAGGTTGCATAACGTTAAAAAAGCAACATCTGCAACCTATGAAACCTTTGCAACATAACGCTAACCATTTGCTAGTTACGTAAGACGATGGACGAAAGGACAATTCGATATAGCACGTTAGGAACGGAAGGCTTGTGAAATTCGAAATTCGACAGTCGTAGTTCGTATACGAATTACGAATTTTCCCGCTGTTTTTATAGTATTGCGGGATCCCGCGTAACAGAATAAAACGGCGGGACGCACTTCGAATTTCACGATATATACGCAACCTTAAGAAACATCAAGCAACATCACGAAACCTTCGATTATTGAAATACATTG
>MHFD01000006.1:4322-6351 GCA_001804045.1 Omnitrophica bacterium RBG_13_46_9 | reverse complement strand
TACAATGGAAATACATTGATTCGACGGCTCGTAGCTCAAATGAAATTTCGTTGCCAAATACCTGCGTTATTGCTATAATACTAATTTAATATTGTTATATAAACGCTTATCACTTATTAATAAAAAAGGATAGCAATAAAATGAAGATAACCATAATAGGAACAGGGTATGTAGGGCTTGTGACAGGAGCGTGTTTTGCTGACCTGGGCAATATAGTGTACTGCGTAGACAGTGACCGCGGGAAAATAGACTCCCTTAAAAAAGGCAAGATTACCATATATGAGCCAGGCCTGGAAGAGATGGTCAGGCAGAATATGGAAGAGGGCAGGATATATTTTTCTACAAATATTAAAAGCAGCGTCAAAAAAAGCGATATGGTCTTTATCTGCGTAGGGACACCGTCAAGGGAAGGCGGCGAGCCGGATCTTCTGGCACTGGAGAACGTCTCACGGGAAATAGCCAAGAATATAAACAATTATAAACTGATCGTCGAAAAGAGCACGGTTCCCGTGGAGACCGGCCAATGGGTGAAAAGGACCATAAGCGCTTTTTCCGCCTCCGGCGGTAAAGACCGCAAAGCGAAATTTGACATCGCCTGCAACCCGGAATTTTTACGGGAAGGCACCGCCATAAAGGATTTCATGCACCCGGACAGGGTCGTAATAGGAGTGGAATCCGAAAGAGCCAAGAACATACTCCTTGACCTTTATAAACCGCTTAGCGCGCCCATAGTCGTAACGGACATCAAAAGCGCCGAGATCATAAAACACGCTTCCAACTCATTTCTAGCCATGAAGATCTCGTTTATAAACGCGATCAGCGTCATATGCGAAAAAGTAGGCGCTGACATAAAGGAAGTGGCGCGGGGGATAGGCCTGGACAAGAGGATCGGGCGGGAATTTCTAAACGCTGGTTTGGGATTCGGCGGCTCGTGTTTTCCAAAGGATATCGCAGCGTTCATACACATGGCAGAAAAGGCCGGCTACAGATTTGACCTTTTGCGGGAGGTGCGCAATATCAATGAGAACCAGAAAGATATTATAATAGAGAAGATCTCTAAGGCTATCTGGAACATACCCGGAAAGACCATAGGCGTGCTGGGCCTCTCTTTTAAACCTGACACAGACGATATAAGAAATGCCCCTCCCATGGATATTATCAAGAGACTGATAGAGCAGGGCGCCAAGATAAAGGCCTATGACCCCAAGGCAATGAAAAAGGCCAGAAAGGTATTTAAAAAAGGCATAACTTACTGCAAGGATATTTACAGTGCCGCGAAGGGAAGTGACTGCCTGGTTGTATTGACTGATTGGAACGAATTTAAGGAGATAGATTTCAAGAGGCTAAAAAAACTTCTGAAACAGCCGGTGATTGTCGACGGCCGTAATATTTACGACCCATATCGGGTAAAGAAGTTGGGATTTACGTATACCGGTATAGGAAGAAGGGCTTAGTCTGTGTTGTGTGACAGGAGACAACAGGGCCTTTCACATCCCTGTGAGTGAAGCGACGCTTGCTGGATGACTGCCGCATTTTAAGGAGGAAAGAATGATCGAAGGGGTTCGCGTAAAACATCTGAGGGTTATTTCCGATCAAAGGGGCAGGCTTATGGAGATATTGCGCGTTTCAGAGACGGGCATAAATCCGGCACAGGTCTATATGACTACAGCCCTTGAAGGGGTGGTAAAGGATAAAGATAAATTCCACATGCATAAAAATCAGACCGATTGTTTCTGTTGCGTAAAGGGAAAAATAAAACTTGTCCTTGTAGATAACAGGGAAAAAAGCAAAACCAGGGGAGAAATAAACGAGCTGGAAATCGGGGAAGGAAACTTCTGCCTTGTGACCATACCTAAAATGGTGCTTCACGCGTTCAAAAGCCTTAAGGGCGAATCATTCATAATAAACTGTATCGATCACGAATACGATAAACAGAATCCCGACGAATTCAGGATCGATAACATATATTATGACTGGGACAAGCTGTGTCCGGTGAAATAAGAAGGTTTCTTGAGGTTGTATTTTATTA
>MHFD01000006.1:4018-4294 GCA_001804045.1 Omnitrophica bacterium RBG_13_46_9 | reverse complement strand
GGATTAATTTGACCATATGATTTACGCTCCTTACAGTCGCGTAAATCATGGTCTAATTAAGGAGCATAATATGAGAATAAAAGGCGTAGTACTGGCGGGCGGTCTGGGGAAAAGACTTTATCCTCTTACCAAAATAACCAATAAGCATCTCATGCCCATTTATAATAAGCCTATGATATATTACCCCATTAAGACACTGATCGAGGCGGGCATAAAAGATATCTTGATCGTTACAGGAGGCAATAATGCCGGCGATTTCCTGCGCCTTTTAGGGAA
>MHFD01000006.1:0-3992 GCA_001804045.1 Omnitrophica bacterium RBG_13_46_9 | reverse complement strand
TTAATTACGCTTACCAGGAGGGCGAGGGCGGCATCGCCCAGGCGTTGAGCATGGCAGAGCATTTTGCCGATAATGAGAAGATAGTCGTTATTCTGGGCGATAATATCATAGAGCACGATATAATAGGCCCGGTGGAAGATTTCAAAAAACAGCCAAGGGGCGCGAAAATACTGATAAAGAAGGTCCCGGATCCGGAGCGCTTCGGTGTCGTCGAGTTCTCTGACTCCGTCTCTTTCGGGAATAGAAAGGGGCGCATTGTCAGGATTGCGGAGAAGCCCAGAAAACCGAAGTCGGATTATGTGGTAACGGGAATATATATGTATGATAAAGATATTTTCAATATTATAAGGACGCTTAAGCCTTCCAGGAGAGGGGAGCTCGAAATAACCGATGTAAATAACACGTATCTGGAAAGAGGCGAGCTGACCTACGGCATATTAAAAGGGTGGTGGACGGATTCGGGCACGTTCGACTCGCTTTTAAGGGCAAATGAGTTGGTGGCCAGGCAGGTGTGCCGCGGGCGGCATAAGGGAGCGCAGGGATGATATTCAGAAAGATATTGGTGACAGGAGGGGCCGGATTCATAGGCTCGAATTTTGTCAGATACTTATTGAAAAATTCGAAATTCTCCCGCCAAAGGCGGGATCCCGAAGGAATTCACCAGAAGAGTCTTCATTCGGGAGAAATTCGAAATTCGAAATTAAAAGTTATAAATCTTGATAAACTAACTTATTCAGGAAATCTAGAAAATCTTAGAGATGTTGAGAGTGATTCTAGGTACAAGTTTGTAAGAGGAGATATATGTGATAAGAGAGTTGTCTTTGATATAGCCAAGGGATGCGACGCTATGATCAACTTTGCCGCCGAATCACACGTCGACCGCTCTATCAGGGATTCCACAGAATTTATAAGGACCAATATTTTCGGCACACAGACCCTGCTGGAGGCGGCAAAAAAATACAGGGTCAGGCGTTTCATACAGATAAGCACGGATGAGGTTTATGGGAGCATCCATAGAGGTTGTTTTAGAGAGGACTCGCCTCTTTTGCCTAATTCGCCTTACGCCGCCAGCAAAGCGGCGGCAGACCTTCTGGCCCGCTCTTATTTCATAACGCATAAGTTGCCCGTCATAGTAGTCAGAAGCTCCAATAATTTTGGCCCTTATCAGTATCCGGAAAAGATAATACCGCTTTTTATCACCAATGCCATGGAGAACCGTAGGGTCCCGCTTTACGCCGACGGAAGAAATGAGAGGGAGTGGCTTTATGTCCTGGATAATTGCGACGCGATAAGTCACGTGCTTCACTTCGGCAGAGACGGACAGATCTATAATATCGGCAGCGGGGACGGATTTAAGAATATAGACCTCACAATGAGGATATTGAGGATATTGGGCAAAGACAAGAGGTTGATAAAATTTGTCAAGGACAGGCCCGGCCACGATAGACGATACGCTTTAGATTTCATTAAGATCACAAGACTTGGCTGGAGGCCTAGATATAAGTTTGAAGATGCGTTGAACGAAACAGTTCTTTGGTATAAAGAAAATGCCGGATGGTGGAAACGATTAAAAAAGAGAAAAGAACAAAAATTCTGGTAACAGGTTCCAGCGGAATGCTGGGGGCAGATGTCTGCGGCGAGTTATCAGGCGAGTACGACGTCGTGGGATTGGATATCAATGAGCCCGCATCCGGCGTATCGCAGCCAACGGTTTTATGCGATATAACGGATAGACAAAAGACCATAGAATCTATTGATGATGTAAAACCCGATTTGATCGTACATGCCGCGGCATGTACCGATGTGGATGGCTGCGAAATGGATCCCCGGAGAGCGGAAAGAATAAATAAAGACGGAACGGAGAATATCGCAGCCGCGGCGTCAAAATTAGACATCCCCTTATTGTACATAAGTACCGATTTTGTCTTTGACGGAAAAAAGCGACAGGCATATAAAGAAGAAGATCCCGCAAATCCGATCAATGTCTATGGCAGGACAAAGCTGGAAGGCGAGAAGGCAGTCAGCCCCCTTAAGCGGCATATGATATTAAGAACAAGCTGGATGTACGGCGGAAACGGCAAAAATTTTGTTGATACAATAACCACTATGGCTAAAGCCAAGAATGAACTTAAGGTCGTAAATGACCAGGTGGGCTCCCCGACCTATACAAAGGATTTGGCGAAAGCTATCGGCAGGCTGCTTAAAATAATTTATGGACCCGGAGACGGGGGCCGCGGGCCGGTTTGGGGAATATACTGCATATCGAATAAAGGTCCGGTTTCTTGGTTCGATTACGCAAAGGAGATATTGAGCATATTGGATATCGATAACGTTAAGGTGATCCCCATTAAAAGCGAGCAGCTTGACAGGCCTGCAAGGAGGCCCGCCTATTCAGTGCTGGATAACGCTAAATTTGAAAGAATGACAAAGTATGAGATGCGGCCCTGGCGGGAAGCGCTTAAGGAGTATCTTTTGCGCGGCGGGCCGCGAGAGACACGTTCGATCAGGCCGTAACGTATTTCTCGACAACCTGACCAGAAACTACATGAAAGGTAAGTACTAAAAATGGCACACGATAATACCAGATATTTAAAAACGAAGATAAAAAATAGAAAAGCGGTCATAGGGATAATCGGCTTGGGCTATGTCGGGCTTCCTCTGGCCCTGGCATTTGCCAAGAAAGGTTTTAACGTTATCGGAATCGAGATAGATAAGGACAGGGTAAAAAATATAAAAAAAGGCGTCTCCTATATCACAGATATCTCCAATGGGGCATTGAGGGATGCTTTGAGGAAACGGACATTCCAGGCTACGTCAGATTCCAAACTGATAAGGAAGTTGGACGCCGTGATCATCTGTGTTCCGACGCCGTTGGGCAAAGATAGAGAACCCGATATTTCCTATATAAGGCAGGCCGTTACCAAAGTTAAAGACAATATCCGGAAGGGGCAAATAGTCGTCCTGGAATCGACTACGTATCCCGGCACGACGAGGGAGATCCTTCTGCCTATCCTGGAATCGGGCGGGCTTAAAGAAGGAAAGGATTTCTATCTGATCTTTTCCCCTGAGAGGGTAGACCCCGGTAATGAGTCCTACAGGACAGAGAATACCCCCAAGATTATCGGCGGCATCTCCAGGCGTTCGACCGAAATCGCCAAACTTCTCTATGACCAGATTATAAGCGAGGTCGTCCCTGTATCTTCGGCTAGCGCCGCCGAAATGGTGAAACTCCTGGAGAACACTTTCCGCATCGTAAATATCGCCCTGGTCAACGAGATCGCTCTTTTGTGCGAAAAATTCGGCATGGATATCTGGGAGATCATAGATGCGGCCAAGACCAAACCCTACGGGTACATGCCTTTTTATCCGGGGCCGGGTGTCGGCGGCCACTGCATCCCCGTAGATCCTTTATATCTGTCATGGAAGGCGAAGGAACACGGATTTGAGACAAAATTCATAGACCTGGCCTCGTCTATAAATGAATCCATGCCCCAGAATGTGGTGGAAAGATTGGAAAAGCTCTTGGCCGATAGGAAGAAAACACTGGATAGGTCCAATATACTGCTGCTTGGCATATCTTATAAGAAGGACGTGAAGGATCTGAGAGAATCTCCGTCGATCGGCGTTATAACCATTTTGCAGAAAAGGCGGGCAAAACTCTCTTATTATGACCCCTATTTCCCTTTTCTTAAGCTAAACGGCATTGACATGAAACCCATAAAACTGGACAAGAGAGAGCTCGAAGGGTTTGACTGCGCGTTGGTCCTGACAGACCATTCAGGTATCGATTACAGGTTTTTGGCCTCAAACCTGAAACTTATTTTTGACACAAGAAATATTTTCGGCAGGCTAGGCATAAAATCAAGGAATATCGTAAAATTATAAAACTACATTCAACCAGTAAGTGCAACGTTAGCGCTAAACACCTCGGATGGAGTTTGAAAGTTTAAACATTTCCGAGGTCGGTTATTTAAAAGATTTTCGATCTTTCT
>MHFD01000005.1:4941-6584 GCA_001804045.1 Omnitrophica bacterium RBG_13_46_9 | reverse complement strand
TATTACGGAATGGTCCTGCCTGATAAAATCATCCTTTACAAGAACAATATCGAAAGGTCCTGCGAGCCGATAGGGGATAGCCTATATGAGCGCATAAAGCACGTTTTGCAGCATGAAATAGCCCACCATTTTGGCATATCCGACAACCGCTTAGAAGATCTGGGAATATATTAATAATCCACAATAAGCAAAAAAAGAATCTCAAGTTAAATATCATTAGGGCATACAAAAGCAAGCTATGTGGCTATTGTAATACTCTAGGAATATGATATTATTAAATATAGGGTAGGAGAAGTGTGCCCTCAGCCTTGCCGGGAGGCAGGCCTTCATGGGGAATATGCAAGACTCAAAAAGTTTAAAGTATGGTAATGGTATTCCAGAAAATTATACGCAAACCCGAAAGTTGGTGCATGGAAATCATGAAGATATTAATCATTGATGATGAAAGGGAATTTGGGGAAATGATAAGCTTGTATCTTGCGGAAAAGCTCGGGTGTGAAACCGTTGTGGAATCTGACCCGGAGAATGCTCTAAATGCGGCGCGATGGTTCATGCCAGACTTGATCCTGCTCGATATTATTATGCCCAAAAAAACCGGGTTTGATGTCCTGTCAGATCTTAAAAACGACAAAAAGACATCTCTTATACCGGTCATAATATTAACAGTAGTGGATGGCACAGGTTCAAAGATTAAAGCTTCGGAATATTATGCCGAAGACTATCTGGTAAAGCCGGTTTCCCTGCCCGCATTAATTGAAAAGGTAAACTCGGTAATAAAACGCCGTTACGGGATAATCGCTTAAATAATACACGCCTTTTTATATCAAACCCATACCTGATTGAAACGCGTTCCTTTTCTCTATATCTTATCCACAGAAAATTCCTGGGGGCACCCTTTATTCGCGTGAATTTGTACGAGTTTGTATATCTTTGCCGAAAATCAAGTACACCTTTGTGCGAGTCTTATCCGGCAACTTATGCACAAAATCGGCTCTTGTCCACAACGTCCTATAATATATCTTATGTTAACTTGATATATAGGGGGGAGGGGAGGCTGGGGCGCTTACGGGGGTACGGGAATCGGTTTAAAAGAGTACGCGGATATTGGACAAATGATGGCTGGAGGCGGCCTTAAAAACGGTATTTTTTACGCTTGTGGACCGCTCCGTAGATGCCAGTTTTTTATAGCTTATAGGGCTTAGAAAGGCCTTAAATTTGTCAGGGTAAGCTCTGCCTAGGCTACGCTCTAAAGACCTGAAATGGGCTTTATAGTAGTTAAATTTGTCTATATATATGTGGTCCAATCTGACCTTGGATAGCTTGTCAAATAGAGCATATATATTCTCTTCCGTATCGGTAAAACCGGGGATCAAAGGACCCAGAAATGCCCAGGCACTTATGCCGGCTTTATTGGCTTCTCTGATGACATTTAAACGCTCAAGTGAGCTTGAGGAAAACGGCTCAAGGCATCTTTGCAGCTTTGTATCAAAGGTCGTAATAGTAAGCCCCAGATCCGCCTGTTTTTTGTATTTTGTCAGTATATCGAAATCTCTAAGCACCAGTTTGTTTTTTGTCAATATGCTCACATTAAAACCATTCTTTAGAAGGATCTCAAGACAGCCTCTGGAGAGCCCGTATTTTGC
>MHFD01000005.1:171-4909 GCA_001804045.1 Omnitrophica bacterium RBG_13_46_9 | reverse complement strand
TCATCATGACCTCCTCCCCCGCGCCTCTACCCCGCTTTTTTTTGACCTCTTTTTCAAGTACTTCCAGAGCATTTATTTTCACATCAATGTAGGTCCCCCAGGGTTCGGTATGTCCTGTATAGTAAGATATATAAGTGGCGTAGCAGTAGTTACAAGCGTGCTGGCACCCTACATAGCAGTTTAAAGTATAGTCCGAAATTTTGGACTTATTAAGGATGGATTTGGCGTTGATTTCACGAACTTTTACCCGTGTCATTGCGAGCGACCCTGCATATAGTAGAGCGGAGCGTGGCAATCTCATTCGTTTGGGATTGCTTCAACACGTAAGAATGTAACCGGTGTCTCGCAATGACAAAGTAGCCATCATTGCGGGCGACAGCGGGTTTTACTTCACCGGAACGAGGGCGATGCTGGCGAGGTTTATCAATTCCTTTGCTAGGGTTATATCTTTATCTGAAAAGTCCCTATTTTTTCTCAGGACGTTCAGGTTTATGACGCCGTATACGTCATGGTCATTCGCTTTACTAAACGGCACTATCATAGAGGATTTGATATACTGCCTTTTCATTTTCTTAAATATGCCGTTTTTATTCATATCTTTGGGTAAAATAATAGACTTTGCGGTGGCAGCGGCAAGGCCAGCTATCCCCTCCCCCACCCGTATATCAGTGGAGTTTATGATATCCTCATCAAGTTTTGACGCTGCTTTTATATGCAGATGGTTGGTATTTTTATCCACGGTCATGACAGAGCCGGAATCAGCGTCAAAAGCGATGGCGCATGTGTTAAGGAGAGCATTCAAAACCTTTTCTTCATATATGCTTGAAAATAAGGGATCCATTTCTATTACTTCATAACCTATCTCCCCCAGCCGTTTTTTATGATACCCTGTCTGCGCCATGTAAGAAAAGATGTTCTTTAATAGCTTAATAACAGAGCGTATCTTGGTGTAAGAAAATACATTTATATCTATCAGCGCGTCGATCAGTTCTTCCACATCGATGCCGGCTTTCGTTACGCATTCGGCGTATATTGACTTGTCTTTTCTCTTATTTAGTATTAGGGGCCCGATAACTATATATGCAACGATCCTGTTCCCGAACGCCTTTATGGGCAGAACGAATATGTCAAGATCAAAGGGGCATTTTAAACTGGTGTCCTCTTTTATCTTTACTTCTTTGTGTATATTCGGTCTTAATACGCAATTTCCGCAGAATTCGGACTGGGGTTGTGTATGTTGGAATACTTTGGAGCACAGCCGGTTTTGGCCGCTTATGGAGGAGAGCAGTCTGCCTTTTAAATCGATCGTTCTCAGGGTGATCCCGAGGCTGTCAGAGAAAGAATCCTGAATACTGTGCCAGTCTTCAAGATTTACGAGGTTCTTTAACCCTAAGCCATTTTGGTGCATGGGGTATGTATGAGTGCCTATTTTCCGTTTTTATCCAAAACAAGACTATATTTCCGCAGTTTATTGTATAGGGTTGTCCTATTTAGCCCTAATCTCTTGGCCGCTTTCTTTTTGTTCCAGCCCACCTCCTTTAAAATGCGGAGTATGTGCACTTTTTCCGGCTCTTTCAGCGCCTCTTTTAAGTTGGTCGCAAAATCCTTTATGATATTCTGGCCGGCCTCAACAGGCACAAAAGTATTTTCACTGCGTATGATTTCCGGCAAATCGTCGGTCTTTATTACGGAATCGGTATCTAATATGACAGCACGTTCTATGATATTTTCCAACTCTCTTATGTTTCCCGGCCAGTTGTAATTTATCAATGCCTGCAGAGTTTCCTGGGCCACTCCGGTTATTTTTTTATGATTTTCTTTTGAATATAAGGATATAAAATGGTGCGTCAATAATGACAGATCTTCTTTTACTTCTCTTAACGTCGGAACGTTGACCGATATAACGTTGATTCTGTAATAAAGGTCCTCTCTGAATTTCTTTTCAGCTACAAATTTTTTAATATCCTGATTCGTAGTGGCTATCACCCGGACGTCGACTTTTAAGGTCTTCTGGTCCCCTACCCTCTCGAATTCTCTTTCCTGCAGCACCCTTAGGAGCTTTACCTGAAGGTCCAGAGGCAAAGAATCTATATCGTCAAGCAATATCGTACCGCCGTTCGCCAGGTCAAAACGGCCTTTCCGGTCGTTTAGCGCTCCGGTAAACGCGCCTTTGACGTGCCCGTATAATTCGCTTTCGATCAGGTCTCGCGGAAGGGCTCCGCAGGATACTTCTATGAAAGATTTGTGCCTTCTCTTTTTGTCGGCCTTGTGTATGGCATGAGCTATCATCCTCTTACCGGTCCCGCTTTCCCCTTGAAGCAATACCGTGGCGCTGGTATTCGCTATGCGGTCGATGAGCGCGAATATCTCAATCAGTTTTGGGCTTGTTCCTATCAGTCCATAATACGAGTCGTCTTTATTGGAAAGCTGCTTCAGGAAGGAGTGAGGTTTTTTTAGAGGCGTATTATTGGCCAGCGCGCGATCGATCGCTGAAAGTATTTTTTCGTCTTTTACCGGTCTTACAAGATAGTCGAAAGCCCCGAGCTTTATGCTATTGATGGCGGTTTCGATATTGCCGTAAGAGGCGACTACAATAATTTCCGACGAGACGTTTCTTTCTTTTATGATCTTAAGCAGGTCGATGTCGTCCGATCCGTTTATGTCGGTCAATACCACGCGATAAGGTTTTTTGTCGAGGAGCGAAATGGCCTCTTCTCTTGAATTGGCGACGCCTACTTTGTGGCCGGAACGGCAAAGCATCTCGTAGAGAGATTTCTGGACAAGGCTGTCAAAATTCGCTAACAGTATCTGGGAGCTGTTCATTTTGATATGATATTTTTGTTTATTTCTTTTTCTATGCCTTTTGCGTATCCGTCTAAACGCTTTACAAGAGCGTGCATTTCACGTATGCCGGATTTCGACTCAAGGATAAATTGCCTGCTCTGCGAATCTTCTTCCACGGTCTGCAGAGCCAGATTCAGGAAGCGGTTGGTAGCGTCAATGGGGTTGTAGAGTTTATTTATTATATCCATGGATAATTTACCCATTGATAATAAACGCTTATAATTATGGTTTCCCGCCCCGTTATTATTAAAGAACTTCCCGTTCTTTTGCGGCGTAGGTTTTTTATTATTATGATTATTTGCTGATTTTACCATATATATATGAGATAAGCAAGCAAAAAAACTAACTTTTTTATAATTTACTCCTTAACCGGTTCCGGCTTAGCGGACGGTTCAGGAGTCTCTTTCGTAATACTTTTTTTCAAAGCAGAAATCCTGGTCTCCAAAGCCTTTTTTAGCCTTTCGTCCCGTATCTTGCCTAACGCGTTTTCATATAGTGCTATTGCGCGTTCCTGCTGCTTCAATTCTCTCACAAAAATAATCTCAACATATGGCAGCTGCTGCGCTACGCTCGCCTGTGCCGGATACTCGTCTATTATGGATGAAACAAGCTCCCCGGCCGTTTCGTAATTACCCGAGTTTAAACATGTCTGCACGAGCAATGACGAGGAAGCATAACCCAGCGCGGTCCCCTTATATTTTTCTCTTAAATTTTTGTAATAAGAAACAGCGGCGTCAATCGCTTTATCCATCGCCTGGGTGTTTCCGGTTTTCTTGTAGTAACCCGCTATGTAAAGCGGGACCTGCAGGCCCAGTGGCGTATCGGCGTGCTCGTCTTTAAGGGTGTTAAGCAGTTTAAGGGCGTTATCCCATTGCCCCATTAATTCATAAACACTGGCTTTTGTGTATAGAGTCCTTACCAGAAGCGCCTTATCGTTACTGTATCTTTCAAGCATCTCATCCAGAATGGAAAGCGTTTTGTCGAAGTCCTTATTGTGTATATACAGCTCTATCAGCTTGATATACGCCATTTTTACCGTCGAGCTTTCGGGAAAACGCGTGATGATTTTCTTCAGGCTGTGTTCGACCGAGGAGACCAATTTCGGCGGGGCGACATCAGGATTCATGGAGATGACATTTTCTCGCTTTATCGCTTTATAGAGAAGCCGCTCCGCGTTGTAATCGCTTTTTCTATCACAAAGTGAAAGGGTTACAAATATAACGGCCAGGATTATGGTTAAGATTACTGCCAGTCTTTTCATTGTGCTTTTTCTTTGTATATCTCTAATATATATTGCGAGGCGCAGACCGTAATGAAAGATTCAATAAAAACAGAGGCGATTATGCTTACGCCAGATATTAATATCACGATTTCCGGAAAAGTTTTGTTGGCGAATAATAGCGGGTAACTCTTCATTAAGACAATCGGCACATATAGCAGAGACGGCGCGAGGATCATGAAAAAGACAGTAAGGAAATTTCGCGCTCCCTGATACACGCTTCCGGAAATGGCCCTGATGAAGGATGCTTTCTTTATGACCATTATGGGGATCGCTAAAACGAGAAAAGTGTTTAAAACGGTATTCACCATAAAAAGCGAAAGCGTTGTGACAATAGGAAAGAATTTTCTCATTGCTACGGGAAGATGAGTCGCCGCCAGACGGAGTAATTTATTTAATAAAAACATATCCGTCTTCCCCGCGAAGCCCAGCAGAAATACGACGAGGATCCCGTAGAAGAAGAACCATAAGTACATACCGAGAGAGTTTTTAATGAGCGCCTTTATTTTGACCGGCAAGTTGTTATTTATGTTTTTCACCATGTTGACGGTGATGGCCGTCAGAAAAACGCCGAGGAATATGTAAATTGCCGCCTGCGAGAAATATAATATCTTT
>MHFD01000005.1:0-147 GCA_001804045.1 Omnitrophica bacterium RBG_13_46_9 | reverse complement strand
TAATGGAGAGACGCTTCGCCGAAGAACTTTTTTACAATGGGGCCCAAGATGTAGAAAATAGGTTTTCTCGGGAAGAAATAGAGGAGTTCTAACGCGAGCGCCTCAAAAAAAGCTATTAAAATAAAAGGTATGATTATTACGGGTCTC
>MHFD01000004.1:7159-7272 GCA_001804045.1 Omnitrophica bacterium RBG_13_46_9 | reverse complement strand
GATAAATTTTTCATATTTCGCAAATGCGGGTTTGTTCATAAGTTCCAAGACTGAAACGGTACAATGTTCCGGAGCAACTTTCAGCTGTCCGCTTACGTGGGAAGCGCACAATT
>MHFD01000004.1:6911-6996 GCA_001804045.1 Omnitrophica bacterium RBG_13_46_9 | reverse complement strand
TCGCTTGTTACGGCATGCGCCAGTTTTCTTCCATGAAGGGCACATTGCCATATACATATTTGCCGTCGGGCCGCCGATGTCGGTG
>MHFD01000004.1:6159-6628 GCA_001804045.1 Omnitrophica bacterium RBG_13_46_9 | reverse complement strand
GGTTACGCCGGCTGAGTCTTTTAGGCGATAGGCTATCTCTAAAATCTGTTTCTCGCCCATTCCATAAACAAGTATGTCGGCTTTTGAATCCATAAGGAGTGAGCGCCTCACCCTGTCCGACCAGTAATCGTAGTGAGTGAGCCTTCTCATGCTAGCCTCTATGCCGCCGAGGACAATCGGGACGCCCTTAAACGCCTCCTGTAATTTATTCGCATATATGATGCTTGCCCTTTCGGGCCTAAGAAGCGCCCGTCCTCCCGGTGAATAGTCATCCACATTACGGATTTTTTTATTCGCGGTGTATCTCGCGAGCATGGAGTCGATATTGCCTGCCGTAACGCCAAAAAATAGCTTCGGCCGGCCCAGCCTCTTAAAATCGTCAAGCATCCGCCAATCCGGTTGCGCTATGATGCCGACCTTAAAGGCGGCATTCTCCAGCACCCGCCCTATAAGCGCAGCGCCATACGAA
>MHFD01000004.1:5470-6146 GCA_001804045.1 Omnitrophica bacterium RBG_13_46_9 | reverse complement strand
AGGCGTCGCCGGTGACCAGTATAATATCAAGCTCGTTCCATCCGCGCTTCTTTAAGTCCTTTTTTGATATCGGTAAAAAGTCTTTCATGCCCTAAGTATACCGTCTTTTAGATTGTTTCACGAAATATAATATAACACTTAACTGTGGAAAGAACCATAAACTGCCCTCGCCAGAGGAACACCTTTAAGTTCCCTCGGTCATTGTACTCACAACACGGATCCTTATCCAGTCATATTTTGACGGATACACAAAAGCTTCCTTAATAAATTCTTCGGCAATAAATTTGCTGCCTGGGGTTATCTCTGCAATAAAATCCGCAGGTTCGGTCGTACTATTTTTTTTAACGCGCTTAGTCAGGACAAAATCGGATATGATACTCTTTTTAATCGATGCGCTAGCAAATTTAAAGCAACACCTGTTCTCCGTTTCCTTAAACAACGTATATTTTAGACTTCTTTTTTTAAAATATGCAGAACCTTCGAATTTATACGGTGAATAGACCGTTATCTTAAATTTTCCGACAGGGCGGGGAGCATTTAATGTCCCCCATGCGCCTAATTCGGCGTTTACGAGATCGAGAAAGCCGTTGTTTGCTAGTTTCTTTTCCAGCGCCGTAACAGCTTTTTTGTCCCATCCTAATACCACAAAATCATCCCCTGTTATCCAGGATAATTG
>MHFD01000004.1:0-5450 GCA_001804045.1 Omnitrophica bacterium RBG_13_46_9 | reverse complement strand
AAGACGAGACGTATGAGCGAAAGGAGTGGGTAAGAACCGGCGCTGCCTTCATAATAGCACGTGCGAGCGCAATGCCGAAATATTTCCGAAAGACACCCCGAGCTTTTTCACTCACGGTAACATACAGGGATTTTTCGACTTCATCGTTCTTAAGCCGGAGGATTTCCGACTTGAACTGCTCAATCGTAAATTCAGGTCTTTGGATCTTTAGTTTATCCAGAGTCATCCCTGCCTCATCAAAATGGACATTTTTTCTGTATATTTCCCATAACGCCATTCTGTCAATTCCTGTCTCAACTGACGCCCATGGTTTTGACATGCTGTCCTCAAGTGAAGAACATTCAAACAGTTTTTCGATTTTCACACCTTCTTTACTCAGTGCCTTCATAAATGCAGAAAAGAAAGGTTCTCGAACAGCAGTATAATAAGTGAATCCGGACTCGTTCACCGCACACAAAAGGGCCTGTTTAATCCTGTCATCCGAGGCCCTCACCAATATCTGCGATACAACATACTCATTCGTCTCCATTGCCTCGCGAACTTCGAACTGCCGGGCTTTCACTTCACGGTATATCCGTAAAATGATGCTATCGTGCACATCCGGAAGATGTGCCTTATCAAACTCCAAAGGTGTCCATGGAAATTTTACGACTGGCGCAATGGAAAAGATAACGCGTGTTTTCGCATGAGCCGCCTCCTTGATCTCTCGTGTCATCTCGAGGAATCTACTGAATTCCGCAAAATCGGTGTCATCCTCTAGGCCTGTAGAAAGAAGGAATATCTTTAATTCTCGCGCCTTTATCTTAAACACTAATTCCAGGCTTTTATGCAGAGCCTTGTTGTCGAGGTTTTTGTTAAGATATTTCCTGAGCCTGGCTGATATGCCCTCCAGGCCACAACTGAAGGTTGATTTCCCGGCCGCGTGCTCGTATTCAATCATTGCCGGATCGATGGCGAGCATATCAAACCGCTGGCTCTTAAGCCCGACATGCTTTAAAAAAGCGGAAAAGTCCCAAAGGATCTTATAAAACTCGGAATGCATATTAAAATTGAAGCTGAAAAGATCGATCCGCTCCAAACCCATTTCCGTCTTCATGCCAACAGCTTTTTCTAAAAGAAAAGACGCGTTCGATTCTTTGTACGGCTTCCTGAGCCAGCTTTCGGCACAAAAACTACATAATGCTCTGCACCCCTCACTGATCTGAAGGTATCCCTTACCGAGCGCCTCTTCATCATATGAAACAATTCCCTTTTTCAATATTTGCTGATCTTCCAGTGAGAGTCTCTCCCCATTTCGTGTTTTAGCCTGACCGTCCGTTGTGTAAAAATCAGGCAGGCGTTTTAATTCATCCAATATCTCTTTCTTGGTTCTGCCGCTTTTCCATCCGAAGGCGCAGATCTCGAGTAATGTTCTTATTTCGGAAGTACTGCACCCTATGAACACGCCATCGACCCACGAATCGTTTCCCCATATCGACGTTGTGTAAAGGCTGTTTGCGCCCCCGAGTATCACAAGTGGGATATCTTCTCTTTCCAAGCGCTCACTTCTATTTAATGGTATACCGCTTGTCTCGAGGAACTGAGGGATGTTCACTATTTCCTGAACAATAGAATTTGAAAAACCTACTAGATTAAAAGCTTTCGCGCTGAATTTTGTCTGGGTCCCTAAAATCCATGGGACATTATCTCTTTCAAAAATCTTGGCATCGTTATGAGGAGGCAGGTAAGCAATATCAGGGAAAACATCCGGTATCGAAGCGGCTATCTGGTAAAGCGTAGAATGAGTTAAAGAAGATGCTACATCCTTATATGTCGACAGCCTCGTAAATAAAACTCTAAACGGCCTTAAGCCGTATTCTTCTTTAGGCAGGGTGTTTATCTCGCCGCCGCGAAGCCATAACCCATAATTGGATAACAGCGGATAAACAGTGTCATACCATTTGGAATGATCATAATAGTTGTTCATATTGTGACTCGATTGATCGAATTATCGGTTAAATTCTACTCCAAAACAAAACCCTATGCAAGTATTTCATTCACCCCGCCGCGCCACGTCGGGTGCAATCGTGGTTTTCGCGGTATTCGGCCAAATATTCGATTAAATGCGAGCGATTAAATAAGTGGCGATTTAGAGATAAAGAGATAAGTTGGGAATGAAATTTTTGCAGAAGATATTTTAGAGATAAACGAATATATTAAAAACAAAATACCGTCGGGAAACATAGTGCCTAAGTTTTTAACACGTTGTCAGATACAAAAATAGCCTGGTAGATTTTACCAGGCTATTTTTATCGTAACTCATTGTATCTCAATAAGTTACGATATTTGGCTCCCCGATTTACGTTCGCCTCAAACTATTACCGTGATTTTACCAAATAATGTTCACGCTTGCAAGAAAAAGAATCTTTAGGACATGCAACGGGGGCGCCCCAAGGCGCGGTGCCTATAAATCTTTCTTCTTGCAACCGTGGATAGTATTGGGTAAGATTAGAGCGATGGTTTGAGAGGAATTAAAACTGGCTCCAGATTCAAAATTTGTTCGAACTGTTGATATAATTTTACCAAATGTAATACACGGATGCAAGAAGAAGGATATCCGTCAATGTCGGCTCTCTGGTCTTACGCAGTGTCAAAACGCTACGAACGACTAGAGAGCCGACAGCACTCATGCTCAGCACGCAAGAAAGGGCTGGCTGGGTGGGGGCAGCCAGCCCTTTCAATGCAAATTGGGATGTGTTCCGAATTTAATACAGGAGCTAGTTAACAGGAATTGTAAAATAAAACGTACTTCCTTTACCTACCTCGCTTTCTACCCAGATCTTACCCCCATGGGCCTCTACTGCCATCTTGCAAAAAGTAAGACCTAGTCCTTTGCCGCCGCTCTTTCTGGCTTCCCTATTTTGCACCTGAGTAAACTTATCAAATATTTTATCCTTATATTCTTCGGGTATGCCTTCTCCTTGATCTTTTACGCTTATAATAACATTCTTATTTTTCCTATTGTCATTTACCGCTACTTCAATCTTGGACCCAGGAGAAGTAAATTTTAATGCGTTTCCGATTAGATTAGAAACAATCCTTTTTAGGATTTCTTTATCCGCGCTTAACTTTGGTATATCAGAAGATATCTTTAAAAATATTTCTTTCCCTTCTGACAAGATATTCATATCATCTACTGCTTCATGGGTTAAAACAGCAATATCTATCGGATCATATTTGAGAATGAATTTACCTTCTTCCATTTTGCCGATATCCAAGAGATCGGAAATCATGTTTTTCATCTCTGTAAGTTTTCCGGAAGAAGTTAAAAAAACCTCGTTGTGCTGTTCGGACAAACTATTTTTTAAGCTATTTTGAAGAAATTGCATACCCTGTAATACTATACCAAGAGGATTACGTAAATCATGTACTATCATTTGAGTAAGTGAATCTTTGATCTCTTCTAGCTTCTTTAGCTTATTATAGCTTTCTTCTAGTTTTTCATGGATTTCCCAACTAAAAATACTCAAAATATTCCAGACTGCCCATGCTATGATTATACTGCAAATAGCCCTAAATAGCTGTACCGGCATCCGGAATAAATTTAAAAATGCGGTTTGATTTATAATAGACGCGGGAAAAAAATCTGCCTGCGGCACAATAATTCCGCCTAATATGCTATAAATGCCTATAGAAAGCGCTGCTATTATAAAATAACGACGCATCCGCAGAGGAGCAAGAATAGTTTTATTATAATTATAGTATGTGATCAAACCAATCGCTGAAATAATTCCGCCCGGAAAACCTAAAAGATAACGAGGCCAAATGCTTCTTTCGTACTTTAGCGTAAATGCTAAAATAATAACAATAACACTGAAACCGATTGTAATCCATTTATTGAATACTTTTTTATAGCTTAATAGCATAAGCCTGCGGCCAAATTCAAAAATAAAAATATACGATATGTAAAGAAAAACCCAGCGTACACAATCAAATGCATTCGAACGAAGGTTTTTTGTAAAGCTAAACATATCAAACCATTCGTTTAAACCATGAACTATGCCAAATAATGCAAGTAGCCATAAAATATCTGATAGTGTAAAAATGCTTTTCTTACGAGGACAAACAAAAATACATACTCCCATAATAATAAAGGCTAGCCCATAAACAAGAAATACAACGTCTAAATGTCTAGAAATAGTTAATAGCATTTTACAAAAGAAATGAAAGAAATGGGGGACGGTTCTATTTTCATCTCGTAATTAGGATGTGTTCTTATTTTTTATTCTGACATATCTTTTTTCCGTTTATTCTTCTTTTCAAGCCACTGAGTCTGCTCGTCTTTCGAGAGTTCGTCAATAGAATGGTTGCCTTTTACGTCACCTTTTACCCTGCCCCTTGGAGCCGGTAATTCTCTCTTTAAGGAAAAGAAATCAATTATATCCTTCGCGCCTATAGAAACATTTGTACCCGCAAACCGCTGATCATCTCTCATGAATTGCGTTTGCGTGGGTCCGATATGGCCTATAGATTTATAAGCCACAAAACCGACGAACAGACCAACTATCGTGACCAACGAAATAACCCACCAAAAACATATGTCTTTATGCGGTAACGTGACATAGTTTTTGAAGATAAATCTTATCAAGACCCCGCTGCCTATTAATAGTGCCAGACTCAATATGGTTGAGTTTGACAGCAGACCTTTAAGTAATAGGGAAAAGTCTGCCTTTTTTGATATATTATTACTTATAGCTTTTTCTTTGGGCACTTGGACACCTAAGACGAGAATATAGATGGTTCTCCCGGTTTATGCTTATATCTCATATGGTTATACGACATTATTATGTTAGCCGCGTAGCCCTCGTATTTCATTTCCGTTCCCGGGTTAAATAAGCAGTCCTCAAACTTAAAATTACCGACTTCAGTTATGAGTTTACACGCATCGAACCGGCAGTTTTTGAAAGAGTACCCATCGATATATATCTCGTCTTCCTTAAAATATAGATCTTCAACTTTTTCCAGAGAGATCATCTCAAGGACCTTCGCGATAGGGGGGAATTTCAATGTCTCTGATATTCCTTCATTTTTCCTGTCAGCATGGTAGTTCGCCAAATACTTATAATATCCCGGATCCCAGAGAAAATGAAAGTATGGCGAATAATACTGCTGATAATATTGCTGCATTTGATTCGGATATCCGTATTTGTTGAACATTATGTAGGGAATAATATAGGAAAGAAAGTCATATGAAGTATTGTCGTGCGAGATATTTTTGTGGGTAGGCGTATTATCGTCTTTGGCCGGCATATTGCTTTTCCTTTTTCAAAATAAAACTGCGGATTTCACTGATGTAATAGTATTGTGTAGTCGATTATACATCAGCGGGATTATACCGTCAATGATTATAATCCTAACGAATTGACTCATATTAAATGTTACCCAAACAAGCTTTAAAAAGCTTCGTTGAC
>MHFD01000003.1:11990-20897 GCA_001804045.1 Omnitrophica bacterium RBG_13_46_9 | reverse complement strand
TTTCGAAATTCGGATTTAGAATTTTAGCGTTTCCGGGAAACATAAAAAAGTGTTACCTAATTACTGAGCATTAACAACTGTCTCAATAAATCCGCAAAATCCTTATTTACGGTTATGGGGTTATGGTCATATCAATAAAAAACTTATAGCGCTAGATAAAACCTATTGCAGGTACCTGTCAATAAAAGAATAGCTATAGTCCCGCATGGTCGATTGCGGTCCGGTTTAAAGGCGAGATTGTTATATCGTAAGCCGATTTCTATTTTCTTTTTATACACACAGGGCTATCTCTGCCTACCCCGCAGTTCCAATACCCGTTCTATCTTGGCTATCAATTCCTCTGTAGTCGCGGGTTTCGTAAAATAATGTTCGCTATACATCTCACTTGCCCTCATCTTTGAGCTGTCGTCATCCAAGGCCGAAAGCATAATAACCGGTATGGAGGATGTTACGGCATGCGCCTTAAGGGCTTTCAACACTTCGAATCCATCCATTTTCGGCATGCTGATGTCTAACAGGATTATATCCGGTTTGGTGCTTTTGGCCATCGCGATGCCTTCTTCGCCGCTATAGGCGGTAAGCGCTTTGTATTTGCCGGATGCCTCCAGGTTCATTTTGATCATTTCACAAAAATTTTCCTCATCGTCTATTATCAATATCCATTTCTCGTCCATTGTTCCGCCTCCGTTTATTGCGATTGTAGTCCGCCACAAAACCGATCAGTCTTGTAACATCTTGGCACAATCACAAATTGCGCGATTTAAATTCTATCGTAGCCCTGACGCCGCTTCTATCGGTCCTATTCTCTATTTTTATATTGCCGTTATGGCCCTCTATTATATTTCTAACTATCGATAATCCGAGCCCCGTACCTTCGCCGATATCCTTCGTTGTGAAAAACGGGTCAAATATATTGCCCAGAACATCTTCCGGTATGCCTGAGCCAGTATCCGCGATTTCGACGACTACTTTATTTTGGCCCTTCTCATCTTTTTTTTCATACGTGCTGATTTTTAACTGGCCGCCGTTTGGCATCGCCTGCATGGCGTTCATGAATAGGTTTATGAACACCTGCTTCATTCTATTCACATCCAGCTCGACTTTCGGGATTTGCATGTCGAACTCTCTGATTACGCTGATATTGCGTTTTTTGATGTCATTTTCAACCAGAAGTAAACTGTTGTCTACAGCAGCGGTCAGGTCTTCCGGAGAAATTTGCATATTTGAGACCCTCGAAAAATCAGTCAAGTCTTTTATGATATTGCTGGCCCTCTTTATCGCATCGTTCATAGAGTTAAGCACAAAACCGATATCTTCGTCCTGACTATTTATCTTTTTGGAAAGATAATCCGTCCCTTGCAGCAGTATAGCCAGCGGATTTTTTACCTCATGGGCCACGCCGCTGGCTAATTTTCCTACCAGCTCCATCTTCTCTGTCCGTATAAGCTGATCCTGGGTCTTCTTTAGCGTATCATAGGCTTTACGCAATGAACTTTCCGCTTTTTTAAGCTCCGTAATGTCATTATATATGGTGATAAAATACCCTTTTTTGGGGCTGAAGGCGGAAACCGCGTACCATCTGTCCATATTTTTCAGATACTGCTCAAATTTAATCTCTTTTCCAGTGGAAGCGACCTTGCCGTAAAAATTAACCCAGTCAAACATAGTATCCTTGACCCAGGGTAATATTTGCGTGACCCTTTTTGTTATGACTTTCTCCCTCTCAAACCCTATAAGTTTTTCAAAAGCCCTGTTTACCTCCAAAAAAATGTAATCTACCGGTTTTCCGTCTTTATCGGTCAGGATCTTATGGTAAGCGACGCCGCCTGACATGTTTTTAAAAACAGACTGATATTTGGCCTCACCTTCAGAGGCCATCGATTCCGCAAGCACCTTAAGCAGTCCTATCCCCTTGCGTCCTATGATTTCTGCGTCTTTAGGCT
Source organism: Omnitrophica bacterium RBG_13_46_9 (assembly GCA_001804045.1). Lineage (GTDB taxonomy): Bacteria > Omnitrophota > Gorgyraeia > JABMRN01 > RBG-13-46-9 > RBG-13-46-9. The sequence continues at coordinate 18,954 of MHFD01000003.1, read as the reverse complement.
TCATTTCCAGCAATTCCTTTTGGACAGCATCACTGCCGGTGAGATTAATAATTAAGTCAAGCGGCTTAAGATTCAAAAACTGCTTATAGTCCGTTCCTGTAGGCGTATTTGTTTCCTTGGCCGATTTTATCCCGGGCGCATTCAGGTTTCTATCGACCACGCCCGTTACCGCCATACCTTCACTTCTGCATAGTGAATCTATAAGCTCTATAGCCTCTATTCCGGCTCCGATTATCAAAATAGCTATCTTCTCCCCTACCATCTAGTCCCCGCTTTTCACAACGACCTACACAGCGAATATATGACCGAAATGTCGCGCAGCATTTAAGAATAAGGTATCTGGCACCCTTCTTTCGTCAATAACCTTTTAACAGCCATAATCTTTTTATAATGAGAGGATGAGGTCTTTATATCTACGCCATCGGTTACAGTCATCTTTTCGACTATAGGCTCCCAAAGACGCTTTTAATAGAAACCTCATATTATGAAAATGATTAGAAGTGAAGCTCCACCGCCTTACAGCGGTGGCTTCTCTTTTTACAGGGTTCCGCTCTATCGGTGGAGCGGAACCCTGAACCGAAAGCCATTCATCCGCGCCCTTACAGGCGTGGCTTTCTGGTTCATGGGTAAACTGACTCTTTTCCAGAAACGCAATTTCCTAAATAATTCTATCTATACGTTTCCCGACAGGCTTACGCAAAAACCGCTCGGGGCCTTTCATTAAAACCGCCATTTTGTCAAACGCTAGTTTGTAAATCGTACGTACCCGATTTATTTTATGGAATTTCTTTTACCTCTTAAATTCGCTTAATTTAACCCACCAATTATTCAGATTGGCTTTCTTGGCATATGCCCAAATATTCCGCGCGGATTTTGTCTTAAGAAAGCGAGGGGCTTTTTTCATAAACTGGGAGGCGTTGCGATAACCCGATTCACTATACTCTTTCGCCTGCAGGAGGCACTCCAGTATGTCCGCATCTCTGGCAATGATGCTCTCCCGGCTCTTTTGTTTTTTGTACTCCCTGCGCATTTCAGCGAGTCTTTCTCTTATCCTTTCCGGCAAAGAGCTTATCTGCTCTTTAAAAGAATTGTCCTCCGCCTTTTCGATATTGAGATAGCGTTGCGCCATCTTATGTAAATCGGTAATCCGCGCCTCGTGGGTATCGTTGAAAAGTGTCATCAATAGCACTTTATCATAGGACATGTTCTCCAACTGCGCCAGGAAAAAACCTATTAAGGCGCATCTGAAGCTATGATCAGCGACGGACTCGGCATTCTGTATCCCCAAAACCGACCATCCGGAACGGCTGGTACGTTTAAGAAGGCCGGCCTCAATAATAAAATTGACTACGGATTTAAGGTAAACTTTTTTGCTTTTTCGCCTCATAAAAACGCATTTTTTTGTCTGGATATCTCATAACAAAAAATAGCACAGGCTATACCGACATTAAAAGAAAGCCTTGCCCCCATCATCGGAATACGCACTTTAAGATCTAGCTGTTTTTGTACTCCATAACGGATCCCTTCGCCTTCAGAGCCCAACACAAGACCCAAAGGGAATGAAAAAGAGGTCTTATACACATCGGTGGCATCGTCAGCCGCATGAGCACCCGCGACCCAAAAACCGCATCTCTTTGCCTTGATTATGGAAGAGGAAAGATTGGCTACCATTGATATGGACACATGGTTCTCGCCGCCGGAAGCCACGTGTAAAACAGCCTCTGTCACTCCGCAGGCGTTAAACTGAGGTATGACAATGGCGAATCCGCCAAAACAAGCGGCTGTCCGGATAATCGCTCCAAGGTTCTGCGGATCGTTTATTCTATCTAAAAAAATGAGCGATATTTTTTTATCCTGCGCACTTTCCATCAGGTCATCAAAAGGGATATATTTAAACTTATCAACCTTAGCGATTACCCCCTGAAGGTCTTTGGCGGGTTTTATTCTTTTCAGCTGCTCGGAAGGAAGGCGTTCCAGGAAAACGCCGTTTTCTCTTGTCAATCTTTCTATATCGGAGAGCGTTATATTCTCCTGTAGCAATACTTTCTTTACGCTCGCGGGATTAGTTTTCAGCCGCTCGAAAACCGAAACCCTTCCGTATAAATGCATGGACTTTACTGCTTTAACCATCTAACCCCCGAAGCGTCAGTTCGACACACTCCTTCTGTCAAGGTCATATTTTGCCTGAAGGTTCCTTGCCCACAACACATTATATTATCATAAGAGTCGACTATTTGCCATAATATTTGGATTTTCTGGCTATATTTTAAGACGGTTACATAGATTTAGCTTTCAATCGCTGTAATCGCATTTGCGTATATTTATCCCGAATGAATGCTTCGACTTCCGAACTTCTTCGGGGTCACAGAAACTCCTGAGGCGTTTCTTATCGTTCATCCCGGGCAGGGATAGAATATAAGCCTTAAATACATACTAAAACCTCTTCTATGCGCGGGAGGTAAAGTAGACGACAGGATTCAGGATGGAAAAAGAGGGTTATTACTGCTGTAAGGATTTTTTTGACAATAGCGCCCTCCGTGGAAGAAATCTACAAATATGCCCGGGCATATAAACGCCATCGTTCGTCTTTTCTTACGCTAACGTGTTTTTTCAAGAGGGGGTTCCAGGGGGGATTCTGGTGTCAACATGACTTCGTAGTCTTTTGGTATAGGCAGAGGGAAAGTCAGTGTTTCATACGCGCCCACACCGGTTCTCACCGCAGTCTTGACCAAACCCTCCGGCACACCGTATAATATGCCCCGAATATAGTCATACTTTTGGCTCTGTCTTTCTATGGCCTTGAATAATTCCATCCAGCCCAGACTGAGGTTGGTCAGGCCACGTCCGAGTTTTTGGACAGGGCTAGCATAGGATACGCTTGCCATACATAACGATACGGATATTATCAATAAAAAAGATTTATATATACTTTTCATTGCCATCTCCCTTTTATTTTATAGAGGTCGCTCTTTGGCCCTTTTTGTTCCTCCTCTAGTTTTTCTATTCTCGCCTGTGCTCCTTTTACTTTCGTTTTTTTCAGTCCCGGCCTCTTAGCCATCGCCTAATAAGATACTATATCGGTTTTGTGTTTTTCATAGGTGATTATAAAGAATAACGCACAAAATGACAGGCAAAGCAATTTTCTTTCGCACAACAGATTATCCCATTAACGTTTAAATCTATCAAGGTCTATTTTGAAATCTTCCGGACTCGCTTTCCCGGGTATTTTCCAGTGTTTCTATTGCGGCTTACCCGTCCGAATTTTTCGACAATACCTGACTTACAAAGTCTTGTACCCGGCTTCAATCATGACAGACATTATGTCGTTGCCCTTCTTCATAAATTGAAAATATCAATGTCCACCCTTTTTAATATTACCGCGAGTTTGGAAAGAGGCAAGCCCACTACATTATAAAAGCAGCCTTCGATACGGTCTATAAAAATACTTCCCAACCCTTGTATATCAAAAGCGCCTGCCTTATCCAGAGGAGAGACTTTTCTAAAATAATTTCTTATCTGCCTGTCGTCCAAACGCTGCATATAAACCTTGGTCTTATCACATGCGGTGAACGTCTCATCGTTATCGATATCGATAACCGCAAGTCCGGTATAGACCCACTGGGGCCTTCTGGAAAGCAATCGCAGGATTCTGAAAGCGTCTTTTTTGTCTTTTGGCTTACCTATTATCTTATCACCGACTAAAACTACCGTATCCGCTCCGATAACTATCCCCGATCCGAATTTTTCGGCCACATCCCTGGATTTCCTTAACGCGTTTGAGACAACCAGATCGCTACACCGCGTTTTTATGTAACGGCTCTCCCTCACATGGGAGACCGCCACCTGAAATTTAAGACCGATCTGTTTCAGCAGTCTCTCTCTCGCTTTTGATCCTGAAGCCAGAATTATCCTGCGCATGCGCTAGCCGCCTCCCCCGCCAGATAACCCGTCGAAAAAGCCTGTTGCAGATTATATCCTCCGCTTGAAGCGCAGCCGTCTATTATCTCGCCAGCGAAATAAAGTCCCGGCAGGATCCTTGACTCCATGGTCCTGGGATCTATCTCTTTTGTCGAGATCCCGCCGTTTGTGACCATCGCTTCCTCCAGAGACAGAGACCCCACGACTGTCAAAGGCAACGCTTTTAATAACACCAGAATCGCGCGGCGCTCTTGCCTGCTTATCTGATTAGCGTTCTTTTCCGGCACAATACCGGCTATGCCCAAAAACACGGGAATCAATCTGTGCGGCAATAGATTTTTCATGACATTTTTAAGCTTTGCGTTCTTGTTTTCACCGAATTCCCTTAATAACCTGCTTTCCAAACGCTCCATCTCCAGGGCCGGCTTTAGATCTATAAGAAGGGTGACTTCCGCGCATTCATCAAGCATGGAGACAATCCTACCGCTCAAATCCAGGACCAGCGGGCCGGAGACGCCAAAATGCGTAAACACTATTTCCCCGACACCTGAAGTTATCTTTTTACCGCCGTCTTTTCTGCCGGGCTTGAGTCCGGTCCGGGCGGAAAAAGTGACGCGGATGTTTCTCAATGAAAGCCCCTGCAGCCGCTTCACCCATGGCTCCCTGGTCTTCAACGGAACCAGAGCCGGCTTTAAAGGCACTATTGTATGCCCTAGTTTTCTGGCAATATTAAAACCATCCCCGGATGAGCCGGTTATCCTAAAAGAGGCCCCGCCTGTCGCAAATATCACCTTTTTCGCATAGATTTTATCTCCATTTTCCATATCCAGCTGGAAAAAACCGTTTTTATCCTTTATGCCTGCCAGGCGCATGGAAAATAAAAGTTTGACTTTATTTTCCAAAAGACTTTTTCTTAGGACCTCCACCACGGAACAAGCTCTTTCGGTAGCCGGGAAAACGCGGCCCTGCCTTTCGATCCTCATCTTAAGACCCCTGGAGTCAAAAAAGTCTATCAGGTCGTGGTTAAAAAACCGCGAGAAAGCTGACCTTAAAAAGTTGCCTTGTCTTCCGAACGCATCTATGAACGTATCGATACTTGCAATATTAGTAAGATTGCATCTCTCTTTACCGGTAAGCAGGATCTTCCTGCCGATAGAACTATTTCGCTCGACTAATACTACGTTTTTTTTATGAAGACCGGCACGTATTGCGGCCATACTACCGGCCGCCCCCGCACCGACTACCGCTATATCATAAACGCGCAAGAGAATCATCTCCTACCCTCATTATCCTCGTCTGCTCAGAGAACAATTTTCCTTTATCGGCATCAGGTCACAATAATAAAAGCGGTTATCTCTGAAAACGATTTCTCCTTCTTTGTATAGCACCCTCTTGCGGAAAATGGGCCCGTCATATACGAATGAGTGGAACTCCCCATTCTCGCCGCAGGGATCGACGCCGGATGGGAGTTCGGATAGGAACTGTCTGTCAAACAGCCTGCCGACAAAAGTCTTATCAAGAAATCCCGAATCGACGCAGGTAATAACCGCCTTGAAACCCAGGTCTATGAATGCATTAGCCAGTTCGAAGGTATCTCTCTTCCATATAGGGAAAATTCCTTTCATTCCTATCTTTGACAGGTTCTCTTCCCGATATCGCCTTAAGTCTTCCAAAAAAATATCACCGAAGACGACCGAGGATATACCCAGACTCCTGCAATGTGTCAGTTTGTCCCTCATTTTTGCTTCATACTCTCCATCAGACGAATTGCTTGTAATATAAACCCTTTCTATAGGAAGGCCCAGTGATTTCCCCTGCTGCTCCAAAAGAACGTTCCTGACACCATGCATGCTAACCCTGTCATAGTCTTCGTTAAGCGTTGTCAGTAACGCCGATATTTCGTATACGCGGCTTTTCTCCAGTTCGTAAAGGGCTATTGTGCTGTCCTTGCCGCCGCTCCATGTAAAAATGGCCTTTTCGACTATCGCCATGCTATCTAACCTCTAAAGTTTTTAAGATCTTCCGACCCGCCACCTGACATGCAAGTTCACCTATCGCTGCTTCCGTTCACGCTCATACGAAAAATGCCGAAGGGCCTCTGGAACCACGAACTACCGGTATATCCTTCTCGTTCGCCGTATCCATATTCCTTATTATTACAGCCTTAAGATAACCTAATTGTGTATACCGACAGCAGGATCCTCCTCATCTCTAGGATAGGCATTAAAACCGTAGCGCATATCCCCTTCCCGCCTTAACCTGTAATAAGGCCTTGGGTATGGCGTACACGGAAGAGGCGCGTTCCAGCATTGGTCACCCTCTCTGGGTACGTACAATATAAGTCCGGAATCGGTCCGGAATTCCGTTAAATCCGGCTGAGGCACGCTATGGAAACCGAATTTGTCTTTTCCTTGAAAAACGACATTTTTAATACACAATTGCCCAAAGGCTTTGGCGATATTTTTTTCGCATATCAGCACTTTTGCGAAATCTTTTTTCCCCTGTATAAAAAAACATAGCGCACATGCAAGGCATAAAACAAAATAAAGTCTGGCCAATCTATTAAAACTCACCCAATCATCTATTGCCAGAATAAAAACCCCTATTCCCAGGATCCAAAAAAAAGAATCGGCAAACCGGGGGTGAGGCGCTGTAAAGAACCAATAAATTATGCCTAAAATAGCCGGTAAAATAAAAGGCCACCTTGAGCTTGTTCCGCCAAGAGCTCCACCTCTAATCGTCGGGGCCGGGCAGGAATCTTTCCCGCTGCGGAACTTCGGTGCCGCGGCTGTAAAGCCGTGAGGCGATACTTTTCTTTGTATATATTTTTTTCTGACTGAACTGAGAAGCACAACGAAACATCCTGTAACAGCTAACGCAAGAGGTAAGACCACCTCTACCTGTCTATCTCTGAATATTTCAGCTACCCATGGCATAACCCAATCCCAGCTTCCCAAAACCTCTGACCAGTGATAAGCAACCGGCATGCGCGCAAAGCTGCGGATCCAGTTAGCCATATTGATGACAGATGCATGGGGTATGCGCC
>MHFD01000003.1:11795-11927 GCA_001804045.1 Omnitrophica bacterium RBG_13_46_9 | reverse complement strand
TTGCCATCCATGGCGCCAAAGCTATCGCGGCACATAGAACGATTTTCTTAAACGTCCGCGCAAAATCCATTCCTCCCAACCTGCGAATTTTGACGGCCCATACGCTAATAGCTAGTATCAGGCTCGAAATAC
>MHFD01000003.1:8771-11777 GCA_001804045.1 Omnitrophica bacterium RBG_13_46_9 | reverse complement strand
GAAATAGCGCAAGATAGATATGATAAAGCCTGGGGGCTCTGTCCTTTCGGAACAATTTAGTGAAACTTAAAAGGATCTGGGCGATGAAAACCAGCAGTAACAGACCGTTGGCAAAATGATACGATCTGTTGCCCAGTACTTCCAATAAAGCCACATATAGGAAATACGAGCTGTTAAACGCCAATCTGGCATGCAGGTTCCCTAAGCCCGGAATAATCGGATATGAGACGATCCAGCGCACTGTGGGTAAGTAGTATAAGCCGCTATCATATAGCAATGGATAAAGGACTGCGCGGTTAGCCAACACTATCGCGGCGGATAATAAAGCGATGAAAAAAAACGGATTTTGCGCAAATTTTTTTTCTATGAAAAAAGCAGAGTCTCTGCGGCTCCGAATGATACCTGCGACACCAAGTACGGCTACTAAAATAAACGCTCTGTAGTCGACCTTGAGAAAAAGATGCCACACCTGTAAAAAAAAGATGGCAAATGCCCAACCTGCCCAGAAAGTTTTAAGACAGCCCTCTGCGCCACGAAACCTGACGTTAAAATACCGTAAAACAAAAGATCCGAAACCGGTAAAAATAATGAATAATACCGACCAAACGGCAAGGACCAAAATCATAGCCATAACGGGCAGCCCGTTCATTCTATTTAACCCTCTTATTATTTTGGGAGTGTTTTATATACAGCGATTTCTATACCATATAATAATATATCTCGGCACCATACAAACGGCGCAAGCTGCCTATAGACACAAACAGTGCTTAAAATGCATCCTGGTTAATCAGGCACCTCTTTATCCCACCAGCTATCCGGGATACCTGCGTCCAGAGGCTCTATAGTCCGTTCGGGCATTTGCTCCGCTACGCTTTTCAATAAAGGCGCCAGTTCCTTCCGCGCGTATAAAGCGGAACAATCTCCGGAATAAACAATTTTAAAATCTATGTTTTCCAGATCTTTTTTCTGAAGACGCGTTCTTCTGGTATCGAGCATGATATAATCAACGTGATATTGACGCACCAGGCGGTCCCAGTCGCTGCCGATCTTGAAGAAAAACGCGTCGTTCATCGCATAGGTCGATTCCGGATACATTGCCTCATATCGGCCGCATATCGAGATCTTGACGCGGGGATAAAGCCGCCACATGGCATAATTACCCCATCTGAATGTCACGGCCAGATTCCCCGTGGCCTTCGAATACATAAGGATATCTGCCTCGCGCACAGGATAAGCGCCCACAGGGGCTAAAACCCGTAACGACACATTGGGTAGAACACGCCAAGCGGTAAGAACAGCGATGGCGCCATATAGAATAAAAATATAGACAACGGGTCTGGCTTTCCTGAGAAAAATACCCGGCACATGACAGGCTAAGCGGTCCAGGGTCTTTTCCATATACGGACCGACAAAGGCGGCTGCGGACAAGCCAAAAAAAGGAGCGTGTCTCCGGTGACGCAGCGCTAAATATGCCGTAATCGCCAGGATGCAAAGCCCCGGAATGGACCTTCTCCAGTTCACCCTACTCCACGCTACCATAAGCATACAAATGGTGGCAATAAACAAGACCCGGAATCCTATAAAAGCATCATATATACCCAGGGGCATTGCTTGCCATTCCGTAACATATTTGCGTCTCATGGTAAACGCCGGAACAAGATAGTTCCACAGTTCTATGCCATAGGGGTTAATAAATGTCACGGAAATAGCCGCCAACATAGTAACAAGCATTATACGCCTCATGTGCTTTTCTATGACGGATATAAAAGTGTAAATTGCTATGACACCTAAACCTGATACAAATCCCCCGTGAACATTGGTCCACAGCATCATGATAGTTACGACGGCAAAAAAAGGCCAACTATGCCCCCTGCGGATTATTTCCATACATAAAATGGTCGCGGCAAAGAAAAGATATGTCATGGTATGGCTACGCACAACCAGTGAATATGCTGGAAAAATGGTTGCCGCGCACGGCACCGCAAGTAAAAGTAGCGCCTGCCATTTACAACCGCTCATGCGTCCGGTCAAAACAGCCAATGCCAGTGCCGTTAAAGCAGTGATGATTTTAAAAAGTAAAAGAGATGCGGGGCCAAAGAAACGGAGGAGTGAAAAAAATATAAGTCCTGCTCCCCACTCATGATCGATATACTTGGGCAAAACAGCGGTAAAAGCAAATATGTCCCTGTGAACCAGACTATGTCTTTTCCAGATAGAAGCCCCCTGCACGAGTCTTGCCCACAAGTCACCGTCCGCTATGTTATGATAAGCAAGCAAGATGAAAAAGGAAAATATCCCCAGTCCGATCGTAATAATAAGTATCGGACTGTCAGCGCGATTCTCTTTATCCATATCTAAGACCCGTCATCCCCGGCTGCGCCGCGGCAATAGAGTGTGCTTAACGAGGCGGATCCGATCGAGAAAGCTGTCCAGCAGGGCTGAAACGGCTTTAGGTTGGCGACGGACCCTCGATTATCTTTTCCAGCCAGTGCTTCGCTTCCACCAACTTTGGATACCTTGCCGGGCCTCCTGGACATTTTTAAGATCCAGTAATTCCGGCACAGTGACAAATGCATACCCTTTTCCCTGTAAAGACTCGATAATAACGGGTAAGGCTTCCGTGGTCTGAGAGCGGTTGGCTTTTTTTGAAAATCTATCCCCGTCGTGAAAAAGTATTATAGAACCGTTCTCTGCCTTTGATAAAACTATCTTTACAATACTGCCGGACCTTATTCTTGTCTTTCCTCCGTCTTTGCTGCTTACTGAATACTCAACTGTTATATACCCCATACCGCTGGCTTCATTGACTATTTTAGCGCTGCAGGCGCCATACGGAGGCCTGAATAAATATGGCCGTACGCCGGTAGCCTTAATAATGGCTTCTTCTGCATCTTTTATCTGATATATAATCACTCTTTTGGGCTCAAGCCTAAGTTCAGGGTGGCTGTATGTATGATTGCCTATGGCATGGCCTTCTTCGACGATTCTTTTTGCGAGTCGCGGATA
>MHFD01000003.1:7240-8751 GCA_001804045.1 Omnitrophica bacterium RBG_13_46_9 | reverse complement strand
TCAAGAAGAATGTAGCCTTAATATCATATTTTTTCAGTATATCCAATATTTGGGACGTATATGGCTCGTTTGGGCCGTCATCAAAAGTAAGGGCAAGTTTGGCCTGGCTTCCGTCACCGTGCCAATATATGACACCGTCTATATTCTTTTTCTTGTGGAGATCCGCATATACCTGGCTTGTCTGCAGAATAGCCATAATAGTGCATAATATAAAAGCGGCTATTTTATGTTTGCTTTTCATATACAGAAGTTTCGTCTTTCTGTTTTGTGATAATTTATGCCTTTACTATTATACCATAAACCCTCATAGAACGCTTTGAACCAATCGCCATGTTATAGGTTTTTAAGAGAGCGAAGTCGGACGTTTAATCCGAGATATCCGAAAAAGTATACAAAAAAAGTATTAACGGCTCTCAAGGCATCTTAGAACTTCCTGGGCCGTTATTCGGTGGCCTATATCCGATAAATGGCAGTGGTCATTAAACAGAAATAATTTGCCGGCGGGGATGCTCTCCTTCTCCAGCGCCCTGCTGACACCCGCATATAAATCATAGCATTTAATGTTTATCTCGCCCAGCTTACGTGAAATCATCTTCTGCGGAAGAAGTAGATATGCTTTTTTCCTGCGGAGTTGGTACTCATATGGAATTATAAATACAACGCACTCTATGTCCGCCCCGCTCAGTATATCCCGGATATAATCAACGGTACTTATGACATTATCTATGTTTTTATCGTTTTTATGCGCATTGTAATCCTGAAAAAACCATTTTTTGCTGGAATCGTGAAATATCTTTTTCAAGACATGATAAAGTTTAGAATGGTGCGCAAGAAAGGTTTTCAGTTTGACGGAGTAGGGGTAGCTTATGGTTTTGTCTATAAAAACGCCGATCCTTCCATATTTTATCATATCTTTCTCAGTCCCGGCAGGTTTGCTTATCCTTATGGCATCGTGCGCATGGACATCGCTAAGTGAATAGAATAAGAATACCTTTTTTATTTTCAGCTGGCGGCTTTCGGGAATGACAAATTTCTCAACCACATTACGGTAATCCGAAACAAAATAACCTGTTACGCTTGTGTTATATATATTATATCCGCCCATCTTCCGCGAGATCAAATTGACGAAAGTTTTTTCAGCCGGCACACCGATACCCAGAGAAACAGAATCACCCAAAATTACGATGGAGGGCAAGGAGCTGTCTTCCGCAGGGGGCTCTTTGGGATCGACACGAAAGCCACGGCTATCTGTGTATATCTTTGCGCCCCAGGAAACACCCTCAGAATCAGGTGCATAACCGCGCGACGGGCCATATTTTCTTCCCAGCACCAGAGAGGCGCTTTCACCGGTAAAATTAACTTCCGGCATAAGAAATCTTACAAGAAATTCAGCAATAACAAAAAACAAAATAGCGCATATGAGGGATATTGTGACAGCGGTGATTGATTTGGTGGCTTTATGAAGCATACTGCAGTTTTTAATACGTCTTCGGGGAAGAATCTGTATTAAG
>MHFD01000003.1:6019-7187 GCA_001804045.1 Omnitrophica bacterium RBG_13_46_9 | reverse complement strand
CCGTTATCATAGGCTAAAATTAGTTTCGCGGCAACCCGTTAATAAAACTATCGTAGAATAAAGAGCAAAGGATTGTTTACGACTTATCGCTAGCCGCATCAGGTGTCTTAGAGCCCTTTTTTGCATAAATAGTGTTATATATTTCTAAATCCTTTTTTAGGCAGAGATTGTCGGCAAAAAATTTTTCGCAAACCCACGCGGACGGACTGCTTCCATAGCCACGCAAGCCCTCGTTCCCTTAAAAATATCAAAAAGAGAACCTCTTATAATCGATGTTCTTGAATCCTCCGGCATGGCCTGGAATTTCTTAAATAAATCCCCTATAAAAACCATGTACTCAATCGTATAGGGGGAAAACTATGATATTGAATTTTTCCCCATAGCGGATCAGCGAATCTAAGTCCGGCAAAATTCTTAACCCCAGGGCGGTTATTCCGATATTACTCCATCTCTCGGAAATTCCCACACCGGTCATGTCAAACCTTTGCGACTTTGTCTGCAATAAAAAACACCCCAGGAGCATCCGAATTCCAGAAGTTTTTCTCCTTCAAGGCGTTGATTATGTAGGGGTAATCGGCGGGTAAATGCCCGAGCATTATAAGCCGTCTCGGCACCCCTTTTTTCGCCGATTGCGTGCCAAAGACTGTTTCATATAATGTACCAGCAAAATTTGAGAATTTGAATATGGGATTGGCCCAATAAAGGCCGCAACACAGGCAATGGCAGATATCGACTGCCCTGGCTTTTCTAAAGACTACGTCGTATTTATCGTCCCCGCGGCGGGGGCGGATATGGCCATTTTTTAGAAAAATCGCTTGCAGAAAATACAAAACCCTTATCATCAGATGCAAAAGACCTTTTATCACGATTCCTTTGGGGTTCTCAAGATATCTCTTTTATTTTTCTTGTAATATAAGTCGCGCAAAATGCCTCCAAATCAGCGTTCAATATCCCAGAATTTCCCCTTGCCGTCTACGCAGGCTACCCATCTGTCCTTGCCGATCTGATAAGCGTCTACATGATGCATCGCCGCTTCGTTCCAACCGGATCCGCTTGGTTTTAATATCGGGCTCTCGGGTACCTCTTTTTCTTCATAGCTAGTGGTTGTCAATTCGGTTATTTCAAAAGCCCGAACTTGATTACCGTATGTGGGGTCATCATCCTGAGC
>MHFD01000003.1:4702-5947 GCA_001804045.1 Omnitrophica bacterium RBG_13_46_9 | reverse complement strand
GTACGGAATTCGCTTTGCCGCTTTCCGGGATCATATAGTAGTCGTCGTTCCATTTGAAGACATACGGATAAGACAGATGGAACGGCTCTCTGAGCACGACCTGTTTATAAGTCCAATGCAAAGCATCGTTACTAACTGCCAGTCCTATGACCCCTTTATAAGACTTCTTATTAAATTCTACAACTTCAAAAAACATATACCATGTGGAGCCCTCCTTAACCATAAAAGGATCCGCAACGTATATAGCGGTTATGTCTTTTATATTCCTGGCAGTTAAAACTGGGTTGACAGTGCCCTCAGCCGGAGAAAGGCTGACAGGGGATTTGCCGCTATAAATCCCTATCGACCATTTATATGCGCGTGTAATAAAAGGTACACCTGATTTTTTGCCGACATATATCCCGCTTATGAAACCAAAAGCAAGACACGCAAACCCTACAATAATAATAATCTTCTTCTTTTTCATCGCCATGCCTCATGTTTTGCGCCGGCATTACAAAGTCGCTTAGGCGAACCGCCGCGCTTTCGCGCGGCAGGGTCTCGCCGCACAAGAATACCATGGGAAAATATCGCCGAAGGCGCGTTTATTATTTAAGTTCCTTTTTGGAAAATACTTTTTTGAAACAGAAAATAACTAATCCCGAGATTATTCCCCACGAAATAGTCATCAATATCCAACCACTTATCCTCATCTTATACCTTCCGGTTGAATCTTTTTTCTTCCCCAGGCAACTTTTACCAAAATACCCAACGTCAAAAGTATCAGCAATAATCCCATCCTTGTATTCAAAACATAGGCGCGATCTAGGGGGGATACGCTTTTCATCAATATGATAGGAAGCCACTCCTGCCAAAACCACATACCGAGTATAAACACGAGAAATATAGGCGTAATATACTTTATGATATATTTGTAGACTTTGGGTACGCTCATATCGGCCCCTTTATGTATCTCGTCCCAGGCATTCTCCATGCCAAAGACCCACGCAAAAAGGATGACTTCTATTGAAGCAAACACAACAAGAAAAAATGTGCCTCCCCAGAAATCCAGTTCATCCACAACGCCGTTTTTCAAGAAAAATACCGGAAATTGGCAAAGAATAAAGGATATGCTGCCAAATATCCACGCGGCCTTTTTCCTGCTTATATCAAATTCGTCCTCCAGGAATGCTACCGCCGGCTGCGCCAAGGAAACAGCGGAAGTTATGCCCGCTAAAAACAACAGGAAAAACCATAAGAACCCCA
>MHFD01000003.1:3562-4564 GCA_001804045.1 Omnitrophica bacterium RBG_13_46_9 | reverse complement strand
AATCCATTGTACACGTTCCATGCGGGCCTGCCCGAATCAGGGGTACCCAACGACAAAACCCTGACGAATAGAATTGCGGCAAAAATAAATAGTACGGGCATCGCTATCTTGCAGAGGCGCTCTATGCCGCCCCTTATCCCGTAATATATGACGCCTATATTTAAAACAAACGTGATAAGGAAAAATAGATATGCCGGGCCCAAGCCGCTGAAATACCGGTTCTTTTCTACCCCCTGGAATCCCCTTAAAAAAGCAAGCATTGTCTCCTGGTCTGACAGCTGGCCTATCTTTCCCGTCAATGCAAAAAAGCTATACGCCAATGTCCAGGATTCTATGTAGGTATAATAAATGAAAATAATCAAAGGGCCGAATATGCCGATTACGCCAAAATATTTAATAAATCTGTTCTTACGCCAGATATTGTGGAATATGCCGGGAGCCGTCCCATGCCCAAATCCGCCTCCATAACGGCCAAGGGTCCATTCTATCCACATTAAAGGAATGCCCAAAAGAAAGAGAGACACAAGATACGGTATCATGAACGCCCCGCCGCCGTTTGAAGCCGCCTTTGCCGGGAATCTCAAAAAATTCCCAAGTCCGACAGCGGAACCGGCCACTGCCATGATAACGCCCACGCGCGATGCCCAGCTATCCCTCTTTTTCATGCAATCCCCTGGAATATCTGCGAGGTCGCTCTGAAAAACCCTTAAAATGCATCTGTGACCACAGGCCTACTGTTTATCCCGAGCATAATCGAAGCATAGGCCCCCTCCTTTAAACTAAACCGAAGGCCAGCTGTTGCGCTTCTCCGATCATGAGGCGAAACCTGCCCTATTGACAGCGCAGCAGCTTGCATGCCTCATTCAGTTTATCATATATCTTCGGAATCCATGAATCTCCCCAGAAAAGGTAACAGCTGGTCTCGGCGTCCAGGATAAGCTGCCTGGCTCGTTCGACCTGTTTCATTTTATCTTCGGGGAGATTCTTATTTTTGAGTTCCCA
>MHFD01000003.1:1097-3548 GCA_001804045.1 Omnitrophica bacterium RBG_13_46_9 | reverse complement strand
TCCTGAATAGCTCCTCGACAGCTCTCTTTTGTGAACCCGACCCATGCCATTGGGAAAAATCATAGCCGCTTGTCGAGCCGACATTCCAGGCGCCCGTTTGAACCGTTGCCTCCTCTTTAGGCGGGTATCTCTTCAAAAAATCGGATATCTTTATCGGGTGGATCTCGGTTTTTCCGGATTTAACCATATCCATAAGCGGCGCGAAAAAGTACCCAAAAAAACCCGAATTCTCGTCTATCTGCCTGAACCAACCGCCGTTCTCTCCGTCAGACCATGTGGTGACAAGCCGCGCTTTTTCCTGGCTCGGGTAATCTCTCATCTTATGCGTCATTTCGTTTAAAAACCAGCCAGGGTTCATGCCGCTTTCCTGGGCATTTGATATATCGCGGTTTCTCGGGATAACGGCTATCTCATGACCATCGTGGCGCGCCGTATAGGGTTTGAAACAGTCCGGTTTTACGGTCTCTTTAACGGGTTTCACATGAACGTGGTCTACGACTACATATTCATATCCCGCTCTTTTAAGCGCGGGTATCATTTCCATGGAAAAAGCCATTTCCGAGGGCCAAAACCCCTTCGGTCTTTGGCCGAACATCTTCTCCACAATCGCTCTTCCGCGCGCAAGATGCTCATCCCAATCCTCTTTAGGAATAAGCGGAAAAATCGGGTGATAATAGCCCATCCCTATGATTTCGATGTTCTTTGCGCTGCGGTAACTTTCTATCATTTTCGGTATATCGACAAATCTGCTGTATCTGTCTATGATTTCGCGGTCTCTGAACTGCTCCAGCAGAATACCGGAAAATCCCACATGGAAATATGCTACGCCTTTATAAAGATGCGCATATCGCGCCGCCCTTTCATAACAACGCATTATCTGCTGCGCCTCCCATTCATTCGTATCGATAAGCAGTCTCAGATTGTCGGGTGGCTGGTGCATATGCAAACCCAATGCGTAATAAATACCGCTCATTACTACCTCTTTGGTCAATATTTCCTGTAAAAACGCTTCTTTCAGAAAAACACGCTAGGACAAAACCTCCATGCCCCTTCTTACTATCTCCTTTGCGTAATCTGTCCAGGTGCCTTCACCCCAATAACGGAAGCAGCTTGTCTGCGATAGCAAAAGATAAAGGAGGGCCTCTTTGTAAACACGGTCTTGTGTGTCTACATTTTTGGAATCGAATCTCTTATGGAACGCGATGCTCAATCTGTTTATGGGGGTCAATACATCTTCGTAGCCCTTAACCCAGCTTTTATCGTTTGTCCACGAACCCTTGTCCAGGTTGAAACTGTGGTCCTTATCCTGGATCTTTTTTATGGCGATGTTGCACGCATCCGGAGAATGCTCCTTGACTAATTCCCATATCCTGTGCTGTGAAATCGGCTGAACAGGGATAAACGACTCGCCGTCAACGCCTAATAGTCTTAAGGATTCGAGGTATTCGGAACCGTTCATGCCTACCACGCCTGTTTTCTCAACCTCCTGAAAAGCTTTTTTATAACCGTCCGGAAATTCATTCATCATGACGCCGCCGTTTTCGCCGTCTCCGATCTGCAAAACAAAAGGCGGGACCTCCCTGCCGCAATATCCCTGACTGCCTGTAGATTTCGCTTCGTAATAGGGCTGCATCTGCGCAACAAGTTTCGTATCAGACCCTTGCGTCTTTATCAAAACTGTTATTTCTTCTGTCTGGCCCAATGAGTTCTTGGCAATAAGTCTGTGCGGGAAATGCTGCCTCCTTATGCCGCTGCCGTCAAGGTTTTCGATAGTGTGCTCCTGGACCATCAGCCACGCATATCCGCACTCCTTAAGGGTTTTTACATACTCATAAGCGACATCCGGATGGATTGGTAGATGCATCTCGGGAGGCGAAAATCCCTTTACGCGCTCGAGCGCCCTAAAACCGAATATTGAAGCAAAATGCTCCTGCCATGCCCTTATGTGCAATTTTATATCCGGTACGGGAGTGGAAGAAACTGTCGCATGTGACCACATGGTGCCCAGCCACTCTACATACCGGTAATAATATTTATCGGATGTCACCAGCTTTAAATTTTCCAGAACGCTTCCTTTTCCCATCTGTCGCAATCCCCATAACAGATTTCCCGAATAATCAAGCATGATCCTGGGATTGCGGCCCTGGGCCGCCAGTTCCCTTATAAAATCGGATATCCTCGAATAACACCGTAGGAATACCGGCGCGTTATGGTTATCCTGGATGTGCTGATGCTCCATCATGTATTGAAGGTTACTGATAAGGCCCGCCGCACGCAAATCATCGGTTTCGGCTGGAATGGTGGGCTGGTGCATATGAAGGGCTATCCCAAAAGCCGACTGTACTTTATTTATATCGATATTGGAAACGGAGATATGAAGGTCTTTTTTATGGCCGGTATGTGCCTTTACCTTTTGCTCATTGCCGCATATATTAGGCAGACGCTCTACTA
>MHFD01000003.1:0-1073 GCA_001804045.1 Omnitrophica bacterium RBG_13_46_9 | reverse complement strand
GGATCTTCCTTTTCGCTGATCTTTAGATAGGTAAAAGGTGGGCATATAGTATTTTCCGCAATCCATATGGGAAAATATATTATCTCTGTATTCAACCTCGCTTAGCCATTCGTTATCGATAGAGCGGTTGTTCATGTCGTTGTATAGGCGCGTAAATCTGCCCAGATGATTCCTGGTCCTCTTGTGAGCATAAGGAACCATGGTCCCTGTCTTCATGATAAAAGCCCAGTCGCTTGCCTGTGCCAGCAAAAGTTCCCGGGCTGCTTGATTAAGTGCGCGTTTGTATCTGCTATGGCCGCTTTTCTCTGCATATGCGGAAAATCTATCCGCCAGTTGGACCATTCTTTCGCCTGCGTTATGCACATGCCTATAAAGCCAATCATTGCTTCCTTCCATCCAGACTTCGTTATATCCTTTATAACCCCAGCTCGAGGCTGAAGGCAAAGATACCTGGTTAATCGGATATTCATAGAGATATTCCGATGGCGTGATCATGCTTATAGTCTTCTGATCATAAAATATCTTACGGGCAAGGAAATCTATCCACATGGGCCCCTCAAACCACCAGTGACCAAAAAGTTCCGCGTCATAAGGCGAAATAATTATCGGCTTCCTGTCCATATGATAACACAGGTGCTCTATCTGTTTTTCGCGGTTAAACATAAAATTGCCCGCGTGCAACGCCGCCTTTTCGCGTCCCCACTGAGGCATATAAGGCTCCTTGTATTCCGTATTACCCGTTATCCTCCAATACTTGAGGCCTGTGTTTATGCGTATGCCTGAGGGATGTATGTATGGTTTTATATAGTCGTAATCCAATTCATAGCCTATATCCTTATAGTATTCCCTATAATCAGGATCGCCCGGATATCCTTCCTTGGAACTCCAAACCTGCTTGGATGATTCCCAGTCTCTGCCGAACGCGGCCACCCCCGAAGGGCAATATATGGGGGCATAGACGCCATAACGCGGGATCGGATCGGCGTTTAAAATACCGTGCGAATCCAGAAAGAAATATTTAATGCCTGCCTCTTTTAAAATATTATCCACACCCGGATAATAACCGCACTCAG
>MHFD01000002.1:15332-20463 GCA_001804045.1 Omnitrophica bacterium RBG_13_46_9 | reverse complement strand
CGGAATCAGCATCTTAGAATTCCTCCTATTCATTTTATCCGTAAAGCTCCTTTTTATACGTGTAGATCGATATCTGCGATATCAGATTTTTCCATAGAACATCAAAAGCCCTATTATCACAAATAATGACGCGCCTGTATATCTTATAAATTCCGGTTTTATGCACTTTCCCAACGCCGCACCGATCAGAACGGAAAAAGCGGTAATGATAATGTAGGCGGCTATGGAGCCAAGCCATACGGTCAAAGGTCTTCCTGATTTTGCCGACATACCGATCCCGACAAGCTGTGTTTTATCCGCAAGTTCAGCAAAAAATACTGCCGTAAATGTCGCCAGAAATATCTTCCAATCCATGGCCATCTCCTTCTTTCATTACAAAAAGTCTTTATATTTTTTACTTAGAATATAAGCCAATATACACCCTGAACCGAAGATATTCAACTTAATAGTAAGGTGGGACTAACCGCTCCAACCTCGTAGGTTGGCCGTGTATAGGCTGGCTGTATCCAACCTGTGTCCAACCTACGAGGTTGGGGTGGTTTTTACGCTGAAAGGATGATTTCGCGCGCGCGGTCGTAGATTTCGCGTAGCTCATCAGCGTCTATCGGCTTTATAGGCAGGAGTCTGATGACTTTTTTAAGCACAGATATGAGTTGGTTCAACTTTCCCGTAGCCATGTCGATGATGTCTTGGGCGGTCAGGTCAAATCCTTCTAGCCCTTCCGTTTCGGACAATTCTTTATACCTTCCGAGGACATCCTGCAGAAATTCCATATCGATCTTGCCGAGCCTCTCCTTGTCGCGAGCGATGCGTAACAGGCAAAGACCCAAAACCGCGCTTCGGATAAGCCCGGCCTTGTCGTTTTGAAGGCCTATGGGTATTACCTGGGTCATCTCGGGATTAAAATAGCCCAGCCGCCTCGCCAGGAGTTGCTGTATGTCCCTCTTCGCTTCTTTGTCATCATCGCTTATCTCGCCTTTAAGGACAGCTAACAGGCTTATAGTATTCTCTTTCGTGCTCCTGAATCCCGCGGGTAAAGGCTTTTCTTTCTTGATAAGGCCATACTTATCCCGAAGAGATTCCTTCTCTTTTTCTGTCAGAGTCCTATCTTCCGACATATAATACAATTCAATGTATACATTTGTATCGTTACCGCCGGCATCCTTCTGGAGGGCATTTAAGAAATCTCTTACCTTATCTATGCCTATCGCCTCTATTGATTCCACCGGAACGCGGAAAAGAACCTCATCCGGGCTTTCGGTGATAAGCGTCAAGATAAGCGGAAGGCGCGTTTTAATAAATTTACCGTATCCCCCGGCGACCCTGCCTGTGCTCAGCTGCGAATGATATTTCGCCAGATAATCTTCGAGCCTGCCGAAAAACATCTCTTCGCGCGAGGCGACAAGCTCGGGAAAATAATCCCTAAAAACCCCTACTGTACCGTCCATCACGCATACGCCGTCTGTGACTATGTTCTGGACCTGGTCTTCGCGGCCGGAAAAATAGGTCTCTACGATCCTTATTCTGTTCATATCATAGCCGCGCTCTCTCAGTTCTCGCATTATCTCATTGCAGGTCAGCTTACGCATACCTTCTTTGTTTTCAACAATCAACTTCCAGCCCCTGTCATCGGCTATCGGCACCCTAATGCAGGCATCGATAAAAGCCTTTCCCATTATTTCATACGCTTCTTTCGGCTCAAGCTGCGATAATGAACGTTTTGTATCTGCGATAGATGTGCCCTCCCCGGCTGTTTCAGCGACTTCGCGATACCCCGCCACCTGCACCATGCCGACGGTGCCGTTTTCGGGCGTGTCGGCGGGGACGCCTATCTTGAGATCGGATTTAATCATCCGGATAAAGCCTACGGGGACTCCTACATAAGCAAGGATACCATCGATAACGCCTGCGTTTTCTGTATGAGGAAAATCACGGCTCCCGAACACCTTTCTATGGTAATGATCCCCCATGAAAATAGCGCATTTTGAATCTGCAAGAGCCCTGTGCAATTTACCGGAGTTCTCCCTGAAATCAAAGGGCTCTGTCAAGAAAGTATTCTGCTCCAATACAATAGCCCGCTCCCGCAAATGCCCGGATATCCTGTCGGCAAGATTTATAAGATTCCTGTCGCCTGAGTTCCTGCAGGCTTCCAGGGAGGAACTTACATGCGGGTCAATCGGCCGATCCGTGTCGCCGCCCCAGACATCGCTCACGAGCCATGGCTCCGCTTTTACGTGCATCCTTACGCGGCCGACGACTTTATTTGTGACAAGGTAGTCCGCGAGCAATAACACCGACATAAATTCAGGGCCGATATTGTCAGGAAATAAATCGATGGTTCCATTCGGGCCGACTGACATAATGGCTTCAGCGAGTTTTTTCCGTTGATCGGAACCGATTGCAAGTCTTTCATCCTGAAACTTCAGGACCCCTTCATATTTATTTGCATACAAGATATTTGTAATAAGAGATTCTATTGCTTCGCTTTCTGTAGCACCCGCTCTTGCTTTTTCGAACACTTCCCCAAGATACGATACGCCGAGCCTTATTCTTTCGCTATTCGCTTCTCTATACGCGTCATTACCTGTTTCGTAGAATCCGGAAATAAGATTGGCCAAGAAGATAAGATAACAACCAAGGACCATAAAAGATACCTCCGGTGCGCCCTTGCCTCTCCAGGGCTTACCGAAGTGGGAATCGAGCAATTTTAAATAGACTTCCGCAATGTCTTGTTCTCTTCTGTTCAGCGGGCGTTTCACGTAATCTTGAGGAGGTTTTATTGTTCCTGATTTGACGTCTTCAAACAACTCTTTTGGCCCGCCATGTTCGGCAATACCTTCGGCGTTTGTCCCGAGGTCTCTATGGGGAAAACGGTCAGGGGATTGATTGGTCTCAAACGGAAGGAGTTCCGGCTTGGAATATATGTTTACGTCATCGCCACTACGAGCTCTGTCTGCGGCGGGCTTCTTTGCCTCTTGCGTATCGGCAATCGCTCTATACCCCGCCACCTGCACCATGCCGACCGTGCCGTCCTCGGGCGTGTCGGCGGGGACGCCGAGTTTCTGGTCGGATTTTATCATGCGGATAATACCGGTGGTAATTCCCGTATATGATAGGAGGTCATTTACGATACTCACGTCTTCTGTATGGGGAAATTCACGGCTTCCGAAGATTTTTCGGTGCAGGTAATCCCCTACAAATATCGCGCATCCTGAACCCTTCAATGTCAAATCGAACGCCTCCCAATTATCCCTGAAATCGAAAGGCTGAGTAAGGCATTCGTCGGCTCGCAGGATAAGTTCTCCTCTGTCAATATAACTGCCTATTCTCCGCGCAAATCGCTCAACTTCCGGTATCCCGCTTTCTCTGCACGCCTCTAAAGCAGTCTTAATATGCGGGTTGGCCGGGTCACTATTTCGTCCCCACACGTCGCTCACGCCATAGGGAGCGGATTTAACGTGAACCCTTATCTTGCCTACGAGGTTATTTCTCAGGAGATAATCGGTAAGGAGAAAATTAGCCGTAAGTTCCGGCCCGACGTTATCGATAAATAGGTCCAATATCCCGTCCTGGCCGACTGAAAGGATGGCTTGCGCAAGTTCCATCCTCTGATCGGATGCAACCCTTAAAGCCACGTCCTTAAATTCACGAGTCCCCTCATATTTATTAGCATAGAGAATATCTGTTATAAGAGAGACGACCGCCTCGATTCTTGTCAGGCCCTTTCCTTCCTTAGCCAGCATGTCCCTGAGGTAAGAAATACCTAAGGCGGTACTCGCTTCATTCTTCCTTTCGTAAGGGTCATTCCCATCCCTATAGTGTCCGGAAATAAGATTGGCAAGGAAGAAGATGTATGTATCAAAGACCATGAAGGAGACATCCGGAGCGCCCTTGCCTCTCCATGGTTTGCCGAAGTGCGGGAAAAGCACTTTAAGATACGGTTCTGCTGCTCTCTCTTCTTCCGGTGTCAAGGGCCGGCGGACATAATGGCGTGGACGCTTAACTGTCCCTGAGTTCACATCTTGTAATAACACTTTCAACAACTCCTGTTGTTTTCCTTCTTTTACTATATATCGCGCGTTGTCTTCCAGGTCCTTATAGGGAAAGCGGTATGGCGATTGATTTGTCTGGAATGGCAGGCGTTCCGGGTGGGCATATACGTTCGAGTCATACCAGGGTTGGTAAGGTATATCATAGGTCCCGTCACTCCTTGCTCTATATACTTCTCCCGTTATGCGGCTCTGTATCTTATGGAATGTGTCGCGTTTTTCGCTGTCCCATATAGGCATATATTCGGTGAAGTCTATTTCCCACCCTTGCGCCGATAGTTTCGGATTGGCGTAAAGTTCTATGTCGCGCAATTGCTCGAGGGTAAGGAATCCTTTGCTACTTATCGCCGCTTCCCGCCGGTGTAATTCGCGCGCCCGTTTCAGGACACCCGACATGAGAGCCTGCGTCGCCTTATTGACAAGTGTCCCCTGCGGGGCGCGGCCCGGCTCAAAGAATTCATGCGATGTTATTTTTGTCGCGCCTATGATCTCATCGGTCTTTTTTGTGAAAAGATTGTCTGCGACCTGCGCCTGGCTATCCAACGGACTCCCCCCTTCGGAAACCATGTATCTTCCTTCCGCAAGGTGCAATCCTTTTACCGCGTTTATCGCGTCTCCGATTAACGTATCATTAGGTCTCAACGCATCCCATACCGCGCCGGCCTCATCAGGCTGTGTGATAATAAATCCTTCATATCCAAGCTTTGCGGCGATTCGGGCGTCCTCCGTTAAAGGCCTTTGTGAGTGGGTACCCTGGATCGCCCGTACTCCAGCCGCGCGGCACGCGTTCAGAATCCAACCCAGATCTCTCGCTTCTTTCGACTGTCTGTCCTGAGAAGTCATAAACATGTCGGGAGACTCAAGCTCACCGTACATGGGGGCATAATCGTTTATAACACACGCCACTCTCGGATTCTCCCGGAGAATCTCGTATAATTTTCCGCATTGTTTTTCATGCGTAATAGCGAGACCGAGCCACAGAGGCCGTTTCGCTGAACGGCGGGGCCTTGACTCGTCCCACTTCTCGATAAGTCTATTGATTATCCGCAGCGTCTCTTTGTCCGTTGCCGGCCCGCGGATGA
>MHFD01000002.1:13674-15287 GCA_001804045.1 Omnitrophica bacterium RBG_13_46_9 | reverse complement strand
GCCATACAACTGCCTGAATTCCTGTTTGCGGTCTTCCGACACCGGGTTCTTCTTCTTCACCGACAAGCGGTTCGCTTGCTTCCGATTTTCTGGCAAGTTCATTTATGTTGTATTCCCGCGCGCTTTCTCCGCTATCATGATCCCTTATCTCTACATAATATTTCGGCCAGCCTCCCATATGCTCCGCGGCGGCGCGGCACGCCTTAACGTGCTCCGGATGGACCGACCACCTCCCGAAGAAACCCATCTTTATGGCTTTTTCCGTGTCAGCGAATGCCATGTCGTAGTCCAGAACGGACGTAACGCCATCGACTGTAAGGACGCCATGCGCTCTGCCGGCACGCACTACTTCTGACTTTTCATGCATAGAATCCGGGAATTGATGATGCGCGTCCCATTCGCCCATGGTCGCCTTGTAATCAAGAAGCCCTGAAATCAGCGAGACCACCGCCGGCTCCTGGGCTATCTCATCGATGTTCTGGACAGAGCGCGCGCTCTCTATAAGAGCCTGGATCTTAAGCTTTCCCGGCCGCCATCCCACATGGCCTTCGCCCGCGCGTTGCCTCTCTATAGTCGTCAGGATAGATGCCACTATCTTCACGTCCTCTGCGCACTCGACTTTCGGCAGGAATATGCCGTCTATCCGTCTTCCCACTTCAGGATGGGCGATGACCTCAAAAAGGTCACGCGCGATATGTCTGCTCCTTACATCATTGACTCTTATCCACAATGATTTATTCGATCCGTCTATAGCCTTTTGGAATTCCGGGTCGCTAAACGTCTCTATGATAAATCGCCTTCCTTCCTCTTTTCGGCTCGCCACCACCGAATCCTCGAGGTCGAATATAGTGACCACTTCTTCTCCGAGAGAATATTTCATGAATTTGGCGTTTGTGGCGGGAAAGATGTTATAGGTTTTGTATTTGAGCAGTCTCTCGCGCAGGGCTGTTTTCCAGTTTTCTGCGCCGTTAGCGGCAGCGGCTGTCTCAAACCAGGTGACCGGAGGGACTCTTAAAGTCTCTAATAGATCTCTCATGCTTTCGATAATGTGCTGGTTTGTTTCAATAATAATCACGTTTTCCTCGACAGTTTCGCAGTGGTAATTAAGCGGATTTGCCAGGCTCCGCGGCCTATTCACAAGTTCATCGAGCTCATCCCGCGTTTCCGTTGTAAGTTTACGCGAATTATCCGCAAGGAGGGTTTCGTAGGCTTTTGTAACCCCGGCTTTTATTCTCATATACTGCGCTTCCTGCGCGCGGTATCTCCGGGTAACGTCCTCTGTCTTTAAGCCCATCTTTTGGTGGAACAGTTCCGTTTCCGGCTCCTCGATTTCCTGCGCTATCACTTGCGCTATGAAATTTGCGTCTCTGTATATTACGTCTGGTATCGACTCAGCGGTCGTAGAAGCATCGCAGGTATCGATAAATGCCTCGATTCTCTTGGCGGCCCGCGCGACCCCTTCGGCCAATCCTTCCTGCGAATCTTCCTGTTCACAGAACATGCCTGTCTTTACATCCGAAACAAGCTCAAGCGCGCGGGCATATATGTTGTAAACCCGTGATAAATGCGGTTCTTTTCTGCGATAATAGTCTCGTCTGGCGGCAAAAAATTTC
>MHFD01000002.1:11514-13660 GCA_001804045.1 Omnitrophica bacterium RBG_13_46_9 | reverse complement strand
GAATCGGTCTCTGTCGGCGCGGATAATCATTGCGTTTACCAGCAAATCGGAGGTAAACGTCGATAGGACCCAAAGATCGTCATCCGGTACCTGTCCGTAATACTCCTCGCTTATTTTTCTGCGGACATCATCGAAGCCTATCTGCGAAAGAAATTTCTCCCCGACCTCATGATTGACCATCATATCCGCCGCATCCGCTCCGCCGCAGATATCGATGTTTCGCGGGATAAGCACTATGCACGTCTTACAGCATATAGCCGCTGTCGACCGAAGTGCGCGGGCGCGCAAAATCCTTGATGAGGCGAGATTTCCTTCCCGAGCGATAAATTCCCGTTCCCTCTTTAGCAGTTCCTCTATGTCTTTTCCGTTTCTTAAAATCCTTACCGGCGGTTTTTCTCTCAAAAGAGGAAATATTTCCATCCCGCGCGCCAAGCTTTCCTGGATGTTTTCATAACTTAATGGACTTTCGTCGTCCATTAACCTGACTATCAATTTACGGCGTTCTGTAGCCCTTTGGTTCTTTATGATCAGGTGTCCGTGATAAGGCGTTATTACGGCGTCTATGCCAAAGACAAGCATCAAGAGATCAAAAATGTACGGTAACTTTTCGGTATCTACGTCAGCCTCTGCTTCCCTTAAGCGGGTCTCTAGTAATACTCTGATTTTTTCTTCTATCTCTTGCGTATCCCTAAGGACACTACCGCTAAACTTTATCCGGATAATACAGTTGTCTTCTCCCTCAAGTATAGGCATGCCCCCTGTAATGCACATGACACCTTTTCCCACATGATTCCAATGCGCGGAATAAGAGCGGCTACTAAGCACGTCCCAGTCAAAACCGTCCTTTTCTATCCGCTTTGCTGTCTCAAGAAGGGATCTGTCTTCCGGTGTATGCAGGACCATATGATAGACGTTTTCATTCTCCATCCTGGTTTTAGAAATGAGAGGGGCGATTTCCGAAGCCAAAGACATTATCTCCCGGACGAATTTATCTTCCGGCATCCGCTTGAGCCAATCGGGTCTTTTATACCCCCAACGCGCCATCTCTTTGATGGCCCGCGATACGGCCTTCTCGTCCAATCCAAGAACGGTAACCGGCGCGGACAATAAGGTCTTCCTATCCGTAATGACCTTACCGTCTTCGATGCGCTCCCTGATACATTCAACCCTTCTATCCGGCCTTAAGATGATATAATTTGATAATCCTGTTTTTCCCTCAACGGCAGGAACGGTCTTCTCCTCGGGAAGGCGCAGAGCCCTGCCTCTACGCTGTGGTTTGTAAAATTTGTCAGGAGGTAAAAACGATTGTTCCCCGATGATTTCGCAAAGTAAAGGGAAATCTATGGACTCAGTATATCCATATGTAAAATCGCAAGTCGTGGGAAATAATTCTTCCGTTAAATTCCAAGCCGCTTTCATGTGCCTGATATATTCTTCGCGTCCCAATCTCCTGAAGCGTCCGCTTTCGGTGTTAAAGTGAAAAGTGATCCCTATTCCTAAATTGTATTTTTCATTTAACTCGGCGATCTTCCTGACGGCCCTCTCGCCGATAGAGCCGATATCCCAGCCGGAAGTAGTTATTACCAGATTGTAAGGCAGCTTTTTCCTGATAACGGCCTCCAGGACGTCCCCGTAGTCTTTATCATAAACCGGGTCGTAATACTCCCTTATAGGGTCGCTGTCGAACCAGGAAAAGAAAGCCTTTAACGCATCCTTGTCTGTCTTTTGTTTTGCGAGCGCGTCGATCAATTCAAGGACATGGGGCCACGGCATGTTCTTCACAAAAGGGCAGGTATCGCGGCCGCAATAGTCACACTGATTCCTGCACCCTTCGCTGGGGGTTACCATCAGCGGCAATCTGTATTTTTTGGTAAGGGAGAAAACATCATCTTTGCTAAAATACTTAAAGTATGATTCGAACCAATCCGTAGGCGGGGTTTTCAGCTTCTCTAATAACTCTAATCTATCGTGAATTTTAGTCCCGTTTTCCTCTAAGGCCGCGGCTTTTCTATCTTCCGTCTCATCGGCTCCCGGAACCGAAAGCTCTGCCGGATTTTCTACTGATTTTGTTAGTTTTTCTAAAACATCCCGTTCGAGCGGGCAATTGTAATCATTGACTATAAACCCAAAAATCCTTTTAATATCC
>MHFD01000002.1:7231-11487 GCA_001804045.1 Omnitrophica bacterium RBG_13_46_9 | reverse complement strand
TGGGATTCGAAACTTCCCGGCTCCCACAAAGGAGAGGGTAAAGCCCTGGTCGTATAAATGATCTGTCTGGTTATATGCTTGTTTATAGGGTGGGTCTTTGTCCTGGACCAGTTGGTGTCGGGCACAAGCGTACCGACAAATCTTGAATCGTAATACCTTATGCATATGTTGCGCTCTGGCGGATATATCCGTATCTCCCCCGGCAACAGCTCAAATCTGCATCTGTGGAATACCCCGCGGTTTGTGAATTTGAGCCACAACGGCACATCAATGCCTTGAAAGGATTCCCTGGTTACATTTTTCCATAAAAGGATATCGTCAAGGTAAATATCCTCTACCGATTTCTCCTTTGCCGCCCTTTCTTCTATCATCCTGCACATAAGGGCCGTGTGAATCTCGGAAAGCTTTTCCCTGTCGTCCTCTATTGCGATATGTTCGTCTTTACGGATGTATTTCTTATGGTCTATGTTAGCTTTCGGTATTCGTATTTCGGCCTTTGTCCCGACATCCAAAGGATACCATCTGGCATTGCCGCCGTGACGCCCGCAAAAATCCCGGACTATTTCTGTCCCTTGGGTAACGCCTATCATGCCGTAACCCCTGCGTTTCTTTTCGATATCTTGTTCCCTTCTTATCGGGTCTCCGTCGGATTCAAATTCAATCGATTTTCCGTTATCAGTTACGGTTAATACAATATCGTCATTATCTATATAGAGCTCGGTGACTATCCTCCCCGTAACGTTACCGGAGCCGCGCTCCTCCTGCATGTCGATGACCGCGGCAAGCGAATTGATGACAAGTTGATAGTATGCCTGATTGAAACTGCCGAATTCGTCGACCTCACCCGACCTTGTTGCTTCTTTCAGTATCCGTTTAAAAATGCTGTCATTCTTTATATCTTTATCAAAAGCGCCATTGAGCGCTTTCAGTGACTTATCCGGTCTTATTGTAAACTCCGTTCTTATACCGTTTACCACCCTTGTTATGGGCCTAAATAGCGATACGGGGGCAAGTGTATGTTGAACCGGGACATACTCCGGCGGCTGCGCATAAACTATATCATTCGCCAAAAATAGACAGACCAATCCCGCTGCTATCATTCTAAACCATATGCTATGTCTGCCTCTGTGCCTCATCTTACCTTCTCTGTTTTTTCGTAGGTTTCTTTAGGTTTCTTAATGTTTCTTGATGTTCCTTAAGGTTGCGCTTCATCGTAGTATACTTTCTTTTGTTTTATGTTGCATAGGTTGCAAAAGTTTCATAGGTTGCAGATGTTGCTTTATTTACATTTATGCAACTTCTGCAACCTTTAGCAACCTCTGTAACCTTTGCAACTTTTTTCGGATGAGATTGCCACGGCACGCTTAGATATGCAAGGTGCCTCGCGCAATGACACGAGCCCGAATCGTCCTTTCGTCCCACGTACGTGCCATATCGAATCGTCTCTCGTCTCTCGTCCATTGTTCTTTAGCCATTCGTATTTCTTCCATATACGCACCTCTCAGTACACAGAACGCAGTACGAGTTATAGGCCCGGAGAGTGGCCTTACCCAGCTTCGGGGAGGGCAAAACCACTCTGTCTCCGGACCAAAAGAAGCTGTCCAACAACCGCCCCAACCTCGTAGGTTGGACATATACGACCTGCGTCCAACCTACGAGGTTAAGGAGGCTACGCGGACTCGCGTAACTGCCTGATTGTCAATCTGTAATAATCCTCTAGTTTCCCCAACGGCAACGGTTTAACGGGAGGTAATACTATAAATCTTATCGCCTGCAAAATATTGTCAGATATTAATTCTTCACCGGTAATAGCCTTATATTGATCTTTAATAAACGATATTAAACCGGAATAGCTTATAAGTTCATCAGGTGCGGCGTTATTAGGGATATTCGATGCGGCCAACGCCATGTTCAGCATGCCGATAATCCGAAGTGGCTGGTTATTTAAATCTCCTTTAATGTCTATATGCCCTTCCCCTATGAGCGACTTCGCTGTCTTGGCCTTCGTTCCATAGCAACGCACCGAAACCAGGTGTTGAGGGCCGCCGGCATGCGAAGCAACGGCAACAAGCTTAACGGCATGCTTATCGGGTGCCCGCATCTTCAAAAGTTCGACATATGCTTTTATAAGAGCCTCTGGGTCCGCGTCTTGCCTCAATCCGGCCTTCATCGCATATTCCTGCAATCTCGTCTTATCATACCTGACAACATAATATCGTTCCTGTTCTGCCTTTGCGGGAATAACCATATTCCACAGGGCGAGTGCGTTTTCAATATCTACAGCGGCATCCCGGAGAAGCGCTGTGCCGCGATCGCTATCAGTGACAAGTCCCTTAAGTCCCCTGTTTTTGAATACGCTATCGATATGTTCCTTTATGCTGGTCACAAGTTCATCGATCTGACTATCGCTCTGCTGTAGTCTTCTTATAATCTCTTCGCCTAATTCTTCTCCCGCCAGCTGTTTGATCATATCGATTTTGTCTTTCTTTCTTCTTACATCACCGGCGAAATCCTCTCCGGCCTTGCTATAACCGGCCTTTATACCGTCCAGGTAATGGTTAACGTTATTGCTAAATACCGCCGTGTCTGGCGGCAACAGATGTTCAGCCCACGCGCAAAAACATGTCGCAGTTTCGTGAGTGTCTTTTACAGCAGGTTTTTTCAAATAGTCCGGCGTGAGAGCATTTTCTCTGTCGATATTTATAATCGCCTTTTTCGGCAATTCTACGAGCTCCTCTCTGGTGAACGCGCGCAGCTTATCAATGTTAATAACAAAGTTGGCAGACCTGTCGCTCATGCCTACTATATGCGCTTCCGCCATGGCGACCCCAAGCGCAAATAAGAATTTTTCTACAAGCCCTTCTTCTTTTCTATATTTATCAAATTCACTCAATATATCCAGCATGTCATGCCCAACGATCTTCTGGATATACACGTGGCCCTGCCCTTCCCTCACCCAGACAGTAGGCGCGTTTATGACATTAAGAAGCTTATTACCTATCACATGGGTTGTGTTGTCACGAGGGCCTCTTTTTGTCTTGCTTTTCATCACGATCCTCATGGGAAAACCATTCTGATCAACGGCGATTAAAAATACCGGTTGCGTAAATGCCGCGTCCGGGTGATACTGCGCCGCTATCGCTTTGCCGTCTTTCCTTATTAATACATTGACTCCCTCCAGATCCGCGGAAACCGTATCGCATATTTCCTGCAAAGACTTACCTGGTATGCCGAGGAAAATCTCCCGATGAAATGTCTCAGGTAACGCGAGGGTATTACCCTCAAGAAGGATCAATCTTTTTATGCTATCAAAAATCTCGGCTATCCGGGTGTCGGTCTTTGCGCCGGCGTATCTCAGTTTTTCCTGCGCATCTTTCAGAATATACCTGTCCAAACGCGACAAAAGACTAAAATCATGTCTGCCATGCAAATGAAGTACGTGACGGAGGTCGTTTAACCCGCCTGACTCACCCGTTTTCCTTCTCTCAATAAGCGCCTCTGCGACTTCTACGGCCGCGTTTATGCGCGGGATATCCTGCCTGCCTTTCAAACGATTAAAGAAGCCCTCTATAAATTCAAGCCCTTTCTCCGATCCGCTTTCAATATGGTTTATCGGTATGCGCAGTATTGATATCAGGAATTCGTGGTGCGTGCCAAACCTTTCTTTTTCCTCTCTCGCTTTAAATACTTCAAGCGCCGCATTCAGATAACGCTCTGCCATACCGTATTCCTCGCGGCCCATACAGAGCTCTATATTACGCAAAAGCCATTCATCGCCCTGCCCCGGCTCCGATTCATTCAGCATAAGTGCCCGCTCAGCGGCGGATATCCCGTCTTCCGTTATGTGCGCTTCTGCCTTTGCCTGTCTCATGGCAGCCCGTATCTCTTCTTTATAACCTGGTTGCGCAAAAACAGCATTTCCTACCCGCTCCTCTATCGCCGCCAAAACCTGCTCATAGGTAGCCATGGATTGTTCTCTCAGAACGTCTCTCACAATGTACGCAATATTCACCTCCGGCGAGCCGGCGGGCTCACCTTCAAGCCTGTCTCTCAACACGTCTTCGCCTGCTATATCTTCGCCAAAGAGACGCGCCCTCTTCTTGAGATAGCTCCATGTAACAACTGTAGGATTAACTCCTTCACCACCTACGCACTCAGCAAGATCACCAATAGCGAGCCTTCCTGTCTCCGCGGAGCGGTTCTTGAAATACTCAATTCTTAGCTCATCAACGGTAAAAGGCGTGACCCACTTAAGG
>MHFD01000002.1:3757-7201 GCA_001804045.1 Omnitrophica bacterium RBG_13_46_9 | reverse complement strand
GACTCTCTTAATTCCTGAATAAGCCTCTTGGTAAGATACAATCTGAAGGCCGGACTTTGCAGATGCGCAAAGAATGCAACATACAAGTAGTATTGATCTTTGATTTCATTTCTGATATCCGGCCTTACTTCACAAGCCAGATTTATAACGTGAGCAATATTGCTTCTCATGGCCATAATTAGAGGGTCTTTTTCCGCTCTTTCCAGTATTGTTGGCAAGCTTTCCCGTAGAATGTTGCCGGCCGGCCATTGATAAGTTAAGGTTGTGTCGTTCAGATAGACATTTCCGTCTCCCGCAATGATTAGCGTACCCGTGCTCGAGAGGCGTTGGTACATAAAGTCACCGAACTCTCTCTGATCTTTTTCGCTGTCTATTCTTGCCGGAACGAGGCCATATTCATATAGCCTCAAGAGCCTTCCCATTCCCACAGGAAACACGTAATCCCGGCTAACCGCATATCCACGCTCGCTCACGGGATTTCCTTCCATATCGAGTATGCCTATGGCCATACTCTTTGGAATGTTTTTCACATCCAAAGAACCAGATAAATTCATAAAGCCGATATCTATGTTCTCGATGGTGTGGGGCATTATGCCATATTGCAGATCTCTCTTACGCAGTTCGGCCTGTAGTTCCGACATAAATTCTTCGCAAAACGGCTCGAAGCGGCCGAGAAGCGTAATATTCATCTTGGGGAATTTTGTGGCGGCCACTTGCAATATATTGGCAATATTAGAAACGGGTATGCGCGCTCTCAAAACACCCTCTTTAGTCCTTTCTACTCTCTGATGGAAAGAGTCAAAACTGACCTGTAACACAAACGTCACTTCTTTGTCCTCTTTGTTCTCGCCGCATCTATCCTTTACCGTATCCCAGAGCTCACTCAGTACTTTTTCGGTACCGTCGAGATCCGTGGCAAAAGAGCCGTTCGTTGTCAATGACACAGTTCCTTTCGACCTGTTTAATACAAAATATGCGTCGTCTCTCGCAAACCTGATTACCTCACCGCCGACTACAAGGGAGCTATCAATTTCCGGATGTCCTTCCAGATACTTAAGGCCCATCTCATAGGCTCTATGCCTGTCTTCCACGCTAGCCTGGTCTATCCTCTTGTGAACAAGCTGGCAGAAAGGACAATCTCCGTCGCAGATTCCCGTAGGATAGAAGATGACTCTCTTAGGTGTAATCTCCGCTTTCTTCGGGAACACCCGCGCAAACATATCGAGCATCTCCTCTCTCTCTTTGTCGGCGCCTATTCCTATAAGGTTATACGCTCTTGTGGCGCTATCTCGAAGCTTGCCCCTCTCTTTTTTCATGTCAAGACGCGACCTCTGCATCACTTCGTTCATGTTAAAGAAGATCTTCTCGTCCTTTTCAACGGTTCCGGTTAAGCCAACCATACTCTTACTTGCCTCGAGCATCATATCGCCGTCTTCATCAAGCTCAAGCCATCCTTTAATATCTTCATTTGAGAAGGGGTTGACGTCTACAAGTTTCAGGAAATCATCTGCGAATTCCGGGCCTACATCGTGTTTGAGGTAATGTGCCGTATAAAATGCCTTAAACGCGAGGAAGGTATTCTCTCCGTATTCACGCACATATGAATCCCGCATGTGCCAGAACCATCTGTTCAGCCAATGGGCCTTCATGAAGAGATATCTACTCTTGAGATCCAGGGGTTCCCATTTCGGGTCCGGCAGTTTATCTGTCGGCGGGCCTTCGACTGTAGTTACTTTTAGATATCTCAGCTTTTCAAGAGCTCTGTCGCGAATCTGCATTAATTCAGGATCTACAGGCTCGATCCTTCCGAGATACTCCTCCAATTCAACCCTGCGCCTCGGCGTTAACATAGCTAGCGCGTCAATCACTCTGGCATAACGCGGGTCATTAGCGGTCATATTCTTACACACCGGGTGTCCCGGCAGGCCATACGGCCTGAAATTAGCTATAAAGAACCATGTAGTCTGGGCCCCGCCAAGCATATTCATAAGATTAAATACGCCTTCAATCCCGATGAATTCGAAAAGAATCGATACAAAGAGATTCGAATCCTCAAAACCGGGTAAGAGTCTCCTGAGCGCTGCCGCGGCCTCTATCTTCTTTCCCTCTTTGTACAGACGCTTTACACGATAGAGATGAGTGATCTTCTCTTTGTCTCTGTCCAGGCTTTCGAATAACCTCAACTCTGCCCTTCCGACATCTGAATCATTATGGTGCCTAAAAACTTGTGCGCGCAGTCTATCCGGAAGAGCTGCATAAAGCATTCCATTGTAAAATAGAGTGACTCTGGGGTCTTTAAAGCCGGCGAGTGCATACATAAAGGACTGCTCTTCCATAAGAGCATACACAGTAGCCTCATCCGTCATACCGGTCATAAACCGGCATGCCTCTTCAATCCTTCCCCAATCGACATACACCTCAAGCTGGTGATGGGCTATGTGACACCACAGGGAGAAGAGCCATTCGGTAATATCGTCGTCTTTTAACTTAAGCCCGTTCAAATATCTATTCAGTTCAGCGTGATGCTCCTTGTCCGACCTTATATAGCTGACCAACGATTTGCACTTGTCATGTAGCGATGCCCCTCTCATCTCCTCCAATGTTTGGACAAAGGCGCCCAAATTTACCGCGCCTTCTTTCTCTAAGCGCGCCAACACCACTTGTCCGGCTTTCATATCACTCGCCTCAAGATAGAACTGCGCCATACGCATTAGCTGTAGCGCAGGCGCCGTCTCTTTAGGGAAGCTTCCGCAAGCGTTCATGCCGGCATTGAGTATTCCTATCGCCTCATGAATATCCCTGTTTATCAGGGCAATCTCCGAAATGTCCCCAAGAATATTCCTTACAGCCGCATCCATTAGAGCTTTGATTTGCGCTTCGAAAGGCACATCGCTCTTTGACGCCAACGCAAAGGTAATGGAGTGATCATTCTTATGGTGTGTCACTTTAGGTTTTTCTATGTCGCGCACAGTTATCCATATGTTGTCTATCTCTTTAAGCGTAAAGTCCTTAAGATCGTTTTTACGCTCAAGCATATAGTTCAGCATCTTATAGACGAGTTCCGGTTCTGCATTGTCGAATGTAAATTCCACACCGTATACGCTGAAAGGCTCACGCGATGTAATCTCTTTAAGAAGGCTGACAAGGGGGCTGTCCAAATTCTGTATGGGCACGTTCCCGCATTTTCCCATAAATTCGTCGCACTTCGCGATGTCGGCGTTCGATACGTGCTCGGGATCGATATCATAGAAATACCCCTTGGAGAAGATATCGATAAAATCGACCCCGGAGTGGTGTGCGAGATCGCCTAAGAGAAGACCTCTCTCTAGATTGCCTTTGATATCAAACACCGCATTATATAGTCCGCCGAGCTGATAGCCCAATACCATATTGGGAGTAATCCTGCTCTTGAAGTATGAGCGCTCTCCCGCATCATGCAATATC
>MHFD01000002.1:2325-3732 GCA_001804045.1 Omnitrophica bacterium RBG_13_46_9 | reverse complement strand
TGCCGGTATGCATAGAGCCGTGTATAAATCCTGCGTCGTTAAATTCCCTGAGAGCCCGGCCGTATCTGTAGAAATAATCTTCAAGTATCTCCTTTATTGCCTTCTTTTCGGTCGGGTTAAAGCTATTTTCCCTTGAAAGTCTTCCCGCAAGCATAAGCCGTGTAATGCCCAACTTTGCGCATATGGCTTCCATGTAGTTCTCTTTAAGACGCCGGTCCTGCGGATCTTCTATACCCAATACTATAAAACCGGGTTCTGTGCTGCCGAAATTCTCAGGATTGTACATACCGTATCCAAGCACATAACCAACCGACATATCTTCATAAAAAGCGCGTCTTGTTATATCAGTTTCGGTTATAGCGTTCTTTACGGGTTCGACTCCGCGCCTTCTGGGAGGAGTCGGAGAAAGAAATAGAAGCCCTCTCTCGTCAAAGATCATTCTCTGCGCAGGTGGTCTGTGAGTGGATGTTCCGTCATAAAACCGCATATCAGGAAGCCCCGCATCGCCATACTCTTCTTCTCTGTAACAAACGCCCTTTATCTTTATTGCCCTTATCGTTCTTCCGTTAATAATAACAGGCTCCCTCAGCCTTATTATGGCGGAACGCCTTCCGGATATAGCATCCGGCGTAAAGTCCTCCCATACGGCAACCTTCAAAATCTTATCTATGACCTCTTTCGGGAAGTGTTTAAGGGCGCCCTGCGTAAAATAGACCATGGCATCGAGTTTCCCTTTTCCGCTGTAGTCAATCGGCGGAGCGTAAGACATATCGCGCCCCTTCTCCTCATACGCCTTCCTGATATCTTCTATGCCTTCGACATCGCCTTTCTGCCAGCGCGTAAAATAGGCCCTCACTTCCTCCTCGAGCTCCTCCTGCGTCATTCCATGATTCAATCCAATCCTATCCTTTAACTTCGCCATGAGGTGCCCGAAGGTGATAGGGGGATTTTTCGTAAGGATACCGCGTACTACGTAGGGTATATTAACTTCCGGCGAGCCTGGGAGGATCTCAAGGGCGGAGCCTCGGAGAATCCGGTCTAATCTATTCAGATACGGCTCCAGGGCTTCCGGGTTTCCGGATTTGGTCGCCTGGTCATAACCAAATGCCATTTCAACGATGTCTTCCCATTTCGAACCGCCAAGCGCTTTTTCAAGGTCGCTTGCGTCTCCGGTAAGATAGGCCTTCATCAAAGGTTCTTCGCCTACGACGGCCATGATGCGGATAATGCCTTCGACGTTTTTCACATATAGAGGTCTGAAGTCGATGTCGATGGCCCGCAATCTCGGAGTTAAAACCCTTGTATAATAATCTAAAAGAAGTCTCGGATTCTTTTTGTATCCCCTGTATTTTCTGTCCCGGCTGAATCTCCCGATGGAATCGGCCAGGATTTTCAGCACAAAATACT
>MHFD01000002.1:0-2295 GCA_001804045.1 Omnitrophica bacterium RBG_13_46_9 | reverse complement strand
GGCTCGGTTGATACGTTATGCCAAGTCTCTGCAGGGCCCGGCCCATCAGGCGGTTCACTTCATCAATAGCCGCCTGTTCCCTGCTGTTCAATGGAACGCCGCGGTTCATAAAACCGATTTCGTATTCGATGGCGTGGAGTATCCTGCTTTTGACGACATTCTCTTCATACGTGCCTGCCGCGAGATCGCGAGCCCAGCTCATCAGCGCATTATGCGTCCTCGGCATGATGGTAAGCGTCACTCCTCGGAATCTCTCGGCATCAGCCTTGAGGTGTTCAAATATCTCATAGACCCTTTTTTCGGCATAACAGCGAATGACCTCTTTCTCGACAGCCGCGTCTACCGGCACCCTCTCTCTTACGGCGCTAAGAATGCTCTCTTTTGATATCCCCGGAGTTGCTCTCATGATCTCGCCCACGATATACGCCACATTTACTGCGGGAGAGCCGGGTAGGATTTCGAGGCTGGTCGCTTTTTTATCCCGCTCTTCCCTGTAGCCCCTGAGAAATGCTTCGTATAAATCGCTGTCTATGCTTGCCTTTTCCGCGACTATTGCTAATTCCTCGTCCAAAGCTCTGTTCCTGAGACCGGTAGATTCGTTCGCGGTGCTCGTCACATTCTCCAGATCGATACGGCAGACTTCTCCGGTCTTCTCGTTTACGACAAACTGTTCTATATGGGAATCGCCCGCTATTAAATCCGCCTTGTGGAGAGCGGCAAGTATTTTACCCAGATTTTCTCCCGCGGTTTTTCGTAAGGGGTCGCCCGGCGAAGTGCGCTGAAGCATCTGCAATAGATTCGGCCCTATCCAATCCGAAATAAAAACTGCTCTGTTGCCGCCGGGGTGGCCGAATAAGCTAAATAATTCGTTCGGTTTAACGCCCAAAAGGTTTTCTGCAATTCTATAATCTCTATATGTCTCCATTTCTACGATCTCAAAAAGGCCTTCCTGCGCTCCCTCTTGAAGAATGGATAAGACCTCGGATCGTAATCTGGTATTGCGGCATAGAACGGCTTTTCCGGTCCTGGCGCTCTCTCTTACATCCGCCACGGCTTTTGGTATATATACTCTATGTAAACCGGCTACGGCTCTCTTCCCATCGTGCGTCCTTACGCGCAGTGCCTTCAGATAATTACGGCATACCCGCGCATCGAGAAGGATACTGCGGAGATGAGTGTCCTTTCCCCGGAACAGGCAACGAAAACCTTCCCTGAGCGTTTCGTCACTCAAGGATATGCCTTCGTTTCCGCCTTCAAAATTTGCCGTATCTACAATGTCCGTCTTCCGCGCCGCGATATTGACATCGAGAGCGTCCTTATCCAGCCCATAGAGACCTAGCATGCGATTGAGGTAATCGTAATTGAACCGAAGTTTGTCGATATTAAGATTTTCGTAAATCGAATCGAGGGAATAAGCGCGGTCATGGAAGAGTTTCGCGATTTCGCGGGAGGTAAGCCCCTTAAATTCTGTGTTGTTCAGTTTATCGTCCGGAGTATCGATATGGTCGGTAATCCAAGTGCGGATTTCGGATTTGTCTATATCAAGAATATTTACACGGAGGTCTTCCCATTGCATTATCTCGTCGATTTCGTGCTTCCGGATAGTGTTACGGTAGCCGCTAAAAAACGACGCGTCGACATATATTACCGGGGTGCCGCCATAGTCCTTGCCCGTGAGCCCGACATGCGCGAATTGGCCCGTATGGGCGAGAAGCCCTGTGACCTTGACGATTATGATTTCATTCAGCCCTTTTATGGCACCGATTTTCTTTCGTAACGCCGTGTTACCGATAATCTCAGGGTTATCTATGGTCGTCCGTATTGTTCTTTCTTCTTCCCAACTTTTTCCGCATATCTCTTTTTCCCGTTCGACTTGCGATTTGACGTATTCGTTCGTCGCTTCGTGAGACAGAAGAAATGCCCTGGTCATGAATTGTTCTTTGAATCTTTCGTCGGCTAGGCGTGTCGGCGTGGCAAGCGTCTCCCCGGAAAGGCCGCGGGAAGGTTGTGCCCATAGGACATCATTCACAAGTAATAGGCACACTAATAACATTGCTATTATCTTCTGCCATATGTTGTGTCGTCTATTGAGTTCTATCATTTTCTGCCAATCCTTGCTTCTATCGTAGGTTTCTTTGGGTTTCTTAATGTCGCTTAAAGTTTCTTGAGGTTTCTTTTGCAATCCCTGCAACCTGGCGTTAATCTGTTCCGCGAATCATCTGCATTTATGAGATCCCTCACTTCGCTCGGGATTAATTCGCAGACGGCCTTATATCGCTATCATACGAACGGCCT
>MHFD01000001.1:8067-14840 GCA_001804045.1 Omnitrophica bacterium RBG_13_46_9 | reverse complement strand
AAAACTTGCTAAAATATACGCTACTATACCCAAGAAAAGGCGCTAGACTCCGCCTATTACTCCGGTAACATTTATTTATGAGTCAACTGTGGACTGCGTGTGTTATTCGAATCACTTCGTTACATTATACACGGATTAACACGGATGATATGCGTTGGGTTATCAGGGTATCCGGATATCGGTCATTCGAATATCGGGATATCAGGTTATCGGTTTTGCTGCCCGACTATCCTGATTACCCGATATCCTGATACCCCATAGACCGATACCCTGTTATCCTGATAACCTGACTTAAATCCGTGCGTATCCGTGTCAAAGCGTGTAATGTAACATCGAAAACATTACAATTATCCGGGCTGCGTGTCTCTTGCCTTAACCCCATACGGCAAACGGCCGATCTTCATAGGATAAAAACCGCTAGCTGAAAGAATTGACAAGACACTACCCCGGTGATAAGATGTTTAAGACCATGACTTGCGCAATGCAAAAACCCATATCGATTTTCAAAACAATACTGGACGTAATACTACCTCCTGTATGCTATGTATGCGGCACGCCCTGTTCCGGCAAATACGGGCTTTGTGACGCATGTCTGGGAAAAATAAAGCACATACCCCCTCCCTGGTGCGGCAAATGCGGAAGACACCTCTCAAACGCAGAAAATTTGTGCGGGGAGTGCAATTCAAAAAAGTCTTACGTTGAGAACGCATGGTCATGCTGTTACTACGAAGGCATAATAAAAGAATGTATTCACTTATTCAAGTATAGAGGGTATCTGGGGCTTGCGGATATTTTTAAGGATATAATGTCGGACTTTATCAGGAAAAATGAGATAAATAAAGAAATAGATTTAATCGTGCCTATTCCGGTATATCCTACAAAAAAAAGGGAAAGGACATACAATCACGCCGAAATCCTCGCCCGCTCGGTATCGAAAAGCTTTGCGATTCCCCTGGACACAAGGAACTTAAAAAAGATACTATGGACGCGCTCTCAAAGCGAACTGGACAGGGAAAAGAGGCTGAAAAACGTAAAAGACTCCTTTCTGGCTGTCGACAAAATGGCTTTCGCCGGCAAGAATGTGCTTATCGTAGACGACGTATACACGACGGGCGCAACCATAAATGAGTGCGCCAAGGTCTTGCTAAATAGTAGGGCAGATAAGGTCTTTTCGCTGACTCTGGCCAGAGGGCTCTAGCTCTTATTAACTATATGCTTGTTACGTAGGACGTCCGCTCGCTTCGCTCGCTCGGACGATGGACGACGGACGATTCGAAGAATAACGTCATTGCGAGCGACCTTATTTCAGGTAAGCGGAGCGAAGCAATGAGCACGTAACTTATGGACCGCGAGCGCAGCGAAGCGGGAACATAAGTTGCAGTGCGAATTGATCCCGAGCGAAGCGAGGGATCTCAATCTCAAACGAGCTCTTAGCTCGTAGGTAGTAGGTTATAGGGGGAGGTTGCGTGAGGCAGTTAGAGGTTGCAAATGTTGCAGAGGTTGCTAAAAGTTGCAAAGGTTGCATAACGAAAAAGCAACATCTGCAACCTATGAAACCTTTGAAACCTATGCAACATAAAACTAACTATTTGCGCGTTACGTAGGACGTTGGACGTAGGACGATTAGAGTTAATGTCATTGCAACATGCTTTCTAGACGCTAGACGCTAATCGCTAGACGCTAATAAAGGCGGGTCAATTCAATAATCCCTGCACAAAATAGACAAGATCCTTCCACATGTAATATGCGAAGAATTCCCAAATAGGCGGGCTTACCTTGCGAATCTCATAATCCACGTAATCCCTGTTTACCTTAACCACTATATAATTTAGAAATCCGCCTCCGGAAGACGGTTGGATAAGAACTGTGCCGCCCCCGCCGCAGACAATATAGGTGACAGATCCAAAACGGGCTACCCTGCTTATATTCTCATGCCCAGAGAAGACAATATTGACATTATACTTTTCACATAGTTTCATAAACCGATAGCTCCATGGATTAGTCTCGACCCTGTACCAGGCCTGCTGATATGGGTTGAAGGGTGGCTTATGCATAAAAATGAAGATGTGTTTATATGATGCCTGGACATTTCGTAATTCATTTTCAAGCCGTTTAAATTGACCCTCCGTTAAATCACCGTCTTTATTATCTAAGACGACGAAGTAAGCGTTTCTGTCCGCAAAGGAGATCTCCTGTGCCCCGCAATATTTATTAAAAAGCGCTAAACCGCGAGAGCCGTCATCAAAATCGTTATCGTGGTTTCCTATCGCGTCTATGACGGGGAACTTTATCATCTCCTTTATCTTCATATAATTCTCGTAGTGCGATTCCCTGCCCCTGAACGTAACATCACCCACATTTATGACAAAATCTATGGGGATCTTCTTGAACCTGTCTTCCCTGTTAATCCGTGATACCAATTTCAACGTGGACGCCTCGTTTAGGAAAAGGCCGCTTCCGGTATCGCTAATGACGATGAAGCTGAAGTAAGGGTCGGTATTACCTTTTAATTTTTCCACGACCATCCCGTTTACCATTTTGACAGGCGAAGATTTTTTAAGGTAGAATGAGGCTATTGGTATCAACGAGTACACGTTGATTGCTACGAATATGGCTATGAGCCACTTTAAAAATCTCTTTGTTTTCATATAAATGCCTCTTAAGCACCTTCAATTATAACACGGGGTCGCCTATTGTCAAGAGGTAGCTCTTGGCTCGTAGCTCATGGCTCATAGGTCGTAGGTAGTAGGGGAAGTTTCGGGAGGTTGCATGCATGGTTATAGCACGCTACGTGGGACGTGGGACGTCCGCTCGCTTCGCTCGCTAGGACGTGGGACGTTTCGTTATAGCACGTTATTAGCTCATAGCTCTTGGCTCATAGCTCATAGGTAATAGGGGAAGTTTCGGGAGGTTGCAAATACGAAAAAGCAACCTTAAGAAACCTTAAGAAACATCAAGAAACCTTAAGAAACCTCCGATTTTACAAGTTCGGGACGGGGACAGGTGTAAGTTCACCGCGAGAACCGTCCCGGGAGTCTGTCCCGGGAGTCTCATTAAATAAAATAACCAGACGAGAATTAAATCGTAACTTACGATTTAATAATAGGTTAGAGAGAACCGTCCCCTCTCTTCCTATTTGCATGAAGTTATGTATTAATTCTGCCATATTTTTCCTAATTTGATTAATTTTGATAAATAAATACGAGAATTAAATCGTAACTTACGTTTTGATAATAGGTTAGATAGAACCGTCCCCATTTTTTTAAACAATCATCTGTTTAACAAATGAATGTTACTTGCTCTAATACTTTGCTTGATTTTTGGATTATGTAAAAGCTCTCCTCTAATGCCCTGCATAATCCATTTTCTGAATAATGCTTGGTAATAATCGCCTTGGTATTTAGCAATGATTTTTGTTATATAAATATGACTTGGCTCAATTCTTAATGTAACGGACTTCTTCTTTTCCCTGTGTTCTTCCGCCATTTTCTTAAGAAATTCAACGCTGAACTGAAAAGGAGTTTTAACTTCCTTAAATTCATCGGGATAATCCAGAGGACTATTTTTTCTCCAGAACTCAGCTTCTTCTTTTTCAGATTTAAAATGTGGCATCTTCTTCTTCATTTATGGTCACTTTCTCCTTTTATAATTATGTTTTTCACGCTCGGTCATTTCTCTTGCGGTAATGACTCTCACCAACCCTTGCCCTTTGTATTTGAGTACTATCATTAAATATCTTCCGTTTTCAGTTATGCCCCATGCGATGAATCTATGATCTCGGGCTTTATCATAAATAGCCTTATCAAATAAAATAACTTCTTCAACTTCGTAAGATTGAATATTATGGTAATTTATATGATCACTATTTACGTTATCCCATTCAAATCTATTAAGACGCATTGCCTACCCATTTCTCATTATAAGTATGCCATATTTGTATGTACATTGTCAATACATTATATCAGGCTTTTTTCTTCCTAACATTCTAGTCTTAGGGACCAATATCAGTATCCCTACGACCTAAGAGCTATGAGCTAACAAAGGGACAGGTGTAGGTTTGCTGCGAGAACCGGATCGGGATTTCCTATTTCTCTCCTTCAAGAACAAATTTTATCGATACAGGATTGGAATATATTTTTAGCCATTCCTCATCGTTTTCCCATCGTGGTTCTTTTTTAGCCAATTGTTTAACTGTAGGAGGATTTCG
Organism: Omnitrophica bacterium RBG_13_46_9; assembly: GCA_001804045.1. Lineage (GTDB taxonomy): Bacteria > Omnitrophota > Gorgyraeia > JABMRN01 > RBG-13-46-9 > RBG-13-46-9. The sequence continues at coordinate 10,633 of MHFD01000001.1, read as the reverse complement.
TATTATGTTAAAGTCGTTTGCTATATCATCGCGTGATGCCATCTTCCCATCATGGTTTATTAGTTCGAGATTGAACATAGGATCAACAATAACCCATCTATCACCTTCTAAGGCCTCTGTAATTGTGTGGCATGAATTTTGACTACCCTTCTTGAACAAAAACACCATTCTTGTTGTAATGCCTTGTTTTTGTGCAAAATGCATAAAAACCGCTACCTGCTGGTCGCACCAGCCGCCCCATCCACAGTCGACCCTCTGTAGCGTATTCAAGGGATATATATCTTCCGGCCTGAGCGTTGTTCCGTCCGGCTTGAGACGCGAATCAGGCAACAACATCTTATCATGAACATACTGTCGTAAAGTTCGCGCTTTCTCTTCGAATGTATCGCATCCTTTAACAACTTCATCAGACCTTGCTTTTACCATGGCTTCAAAGTCATTTGCATAGACGTAATTCGCACAGTTTACCATTATCGCGATACTTAATATTATTTTTAATAAATCCATACAAAATAACCCATAATTTACTCTCTCGCTCGCTTCAGAATTCCTGTTCAATCACTCCCGATTTTCAATGCCCCCCCCATTCGTGCTGTTGCGACCGGGACATATCTAAACTCAGCGCGAGAACCGTTTCTAGATTAACTAAAAAAATTATTCTGATATCTCGCTTTTGATTATCGCATCAAAATCACTGCTCGCATAATTCATTTTAATGTTCTTATCATATCGCAGCGTGCCTGGAAAATGGGGGACGGTTCTCTGCATCTTCTTTGTTTGCATGAAGTTATATATTAATTCTGCCATATTTCTCCTAATTTGATTAACTTAGATAAATAAACACGAGAATTAAATCGTAACTTACGTTTTGATCATAGGTTAGAGAGAACCGTCCCCATTTTTTCCATTTTTTCAACGTCCAAGCGACCGAAGGGAGCGGACGTCCTACGTCCTACGTAACGTGTGCATTTGGCGTGTATTACGCTGCCTGTAAGATCTGCAGTGAGCGCTGGTATTCCCGGAACTCCTTCTCGATCTCCGCGCTCCATGCGCGTACCGGCGGCAAGAGGACAAGCCAGCCGTTTTTGCCGTCTTCGGTCTTAATCCTTATGGCCTGCGACAGCGCCTGCGCGAAAGAGTAGAGCCCCTTCTCTGTCCCTACAATGACTATGGGTACTTTCAACCTGCCCGAAATATCCACGAGGTTTTCCGGCTCACCGGTAGGCCCTTTTACGAGCGCTAAAATATCGCGCGCGCCTTTTGCCCGGGCAAGCTCGATAACGCTTTCTACTTCCTTCGCCTCGCTGCCGTTCAGGCTCTTTCGCGTCTCGAGCTCAGCCCTTAAAATAGTGAAAATCTCTATTCCTGTGTTAGCGCGGCGTATCATCCTTTCCACAATGCCTGCGTTTGCCGCGTTCCTTGCAAAGAGGACAATCTTACCTTCCTGCAACACGCTGTGCCTTGTGGCAAGGGTCCTTATCGTGCTCTCCAGGTCAAGCACCGCCACGTTTTCAAGGAGGTCATCGGCGTAGAGGATAAGGCTCTGGCCAGTTTTTTGGTACTCTCTTGCTTTTTCCTCAAGTTCTGCGGTTTGAGTTGCGCATTCTTCACGAGTAATGTCTTTCAGGCCCATAATCGAGTTATGGAGTTCAAGTGATGCTTTAACTTCTTTTACCATAGAATCATAAGTGTAATCTTGTTTACTAGCTTCAAATTTAATACTCTCCTCTCCTATTTCTGTAAAGATGCCTTCTTTCTCTGACAAATTATTTAAGAAAATATACCCAAGAACAATAACAACAGTTTCCGGTTTAGTCAAAAAATGCTCTAAATGGCTTATACCTAATTCTATATTTTCTTTTTTAGTTTTATCACTGCCGATGAACGCCATCGTCTCATATAGTTTTCTATAGCCTCGTCTAAAAAGATGCGCTAAATTATTCAAGTTTTCAAAATTATTCCCTACCCTTTCTGCGTATCGTCTCTCTAATGCTATATAGGAACTGAGGCGGTTCGAAACTTCGGTTATTTTTCTCCCCTCTTTCGAATCGTTATTTTTTAAGTTAGCGATTTTTTCTACGTATAAAGATACGTCATGTCGCAGATCATATTCTCTTCTTAGCTCTTCGGTGGTTAGCTTAAGCGTAACATACCATTCGTGAATCGCGTCAAATACCATATAGGTAGCCATATTATATATTAATGTCCTCAATTCCTCTCTAAGGCCTGTCTGCTCTGCAGCCTTGCTGTGCCTATCCAAAATATCTGCCGCTTCTCTCATGAAAATCTTCTCGAACCGCTCCGGCCCTTCGGCTATCGCTTCTCTCAGTATGGCGATAACAGTCGGCGTGGCGAGCATCGTCTCTTCCGAGTACGCGAAATGGGGCAATATCTCCTCGATGATTTTCAAGCCCGCTTTTTCGACCGTTATGGCGCCCTCATCCAGCTCATGCCATAATGCCAGTATCATGGTGTCGGTCTCCTCGGGCGAGCCCGTGGAGGGCTTGGGGATGTCGGTCTTGACGATATGTAATGCGTTGTTTTCGTAATACAGCGTGCCCCGCCG
>MHFD01000001.1:7896-8038 GCA_001804045.1 Omnitrophica bacterium RBG_13_46_9 | reverse complement strand
CCGATCTAAAATTTTCGGGCGTCTGTTCAAGATCTTCGAGCACCCACTTCAATCCTTCGGAGAGTTTGTCCTTTTTTCCGCCGTACAGCGCCGTCACCCCTTCCAGGACCTTCGGCGGTATGAATTCTTTCCCGCTTTCCAG
>MHFD01000001.1:7648-7868 GCA_001804045.1 Omnitrophica bacterium RBG_13_46_9 | reverse complement strand
TCCTTGGGGTTAGCGAACTGATTGATATGCTCGACATATTCGCCGCCCGGCACGCCTACGACTTCACACAATGCTATCCGCATGTCCCGTAACGTCACGGCAAACCTTGCCTGATTTTCTATATAGACATTGTTCACCGCGACAAAAATATCCAAAGGTATACGCTTCTGGCCTGTCTCTAAACTGTTCAGGGCCTCTTCGCTGACGGCGTTTTCAAGTC
>MHFD01000001.1:5183-7635 GCA_001804045.1 Omnitrophica bacterium RBG_13_46_9 | reverse complement strand
GCCCAGGAATGCCTTGCGATTGAATTCAAGTATCGTGCGTCCTGCCTTCTGCAGTTCGCTTATATCTTTTAATCTCGCGCTTGTCCGTTCCCTGAATATATTCTCCGCGGCTACGGCGATCTCTACGGGGATAGTCATATCTCCGGACTCAAGTGAATGAATATACCTTTTTGTATACGGGCTCTCGGGTTTCAGGCGGTCATTAATTTCCGCGATATATTCTTCTTCGGCAAGTGTCGAAGTGTTTAATAACGCCTCCCGCATGCCTTTCAGGACTACTGCCACACTCTTCTGTCGCTCTCCCCATACTCTTTCCGCGGCCTCCGAGACTCGTTGCGGGACGGCTCTCGTTCCGGTCTTCAGTTTATGGTAATTCTGCGCGTCATACCCGATGGCCGCCACGAAGTCCCGCTCCGTGATGCCCAGGGTGCCTGTGAGAGCGTCGCATATATCTCTCAGCCGCTTCGTGGGACCTACGTCGACTTTTACCCTGCTCCTATCCGCCGCCCTTTTCAGGTTCCTGAATTCGGCTTTGAACACCTCGTTTGCCGCCGCCACGAGGTCTTTTGTGGCACGCCCCTCCTCATCTTCGAAAGCGGCTATCTCACTTTCGGAATACGCCTGCTCACGACCGGTCTTTTGGGCAAGAAGTGTGCCGAAGACTGCCTGGTCACACTTCGCGGCCCTGCGTAAATCTCTCAACATGCGGCCCTCCGGCTGGGTACATACCTCTTCCGCAACCCTTAGAAGCTTGAACGGACCAGACGGGTTGTCGAACAGGCCTTTTTCCGCGCTGTGGATGTGCACCGGATTATAAGGACTTTTTCGTCCTATATGCGCGGCGAGTATCGCGCCGAACTCTCCCTGGGTATAGCCGAATGATGTCCTGATCTCTCTGAACCGTGCTCCCTGTCCTGTCGAAAGACCTCGTGTGTCGGGTTTGGCTTCGGGTGTACCTTTCGCCTTTTCCATTACAACACGGAGCTTTTCTCTCAAGACGGTCTGGTCCTCATCGGATCCATGTTCTTTAAGAACCGCTGCCGCTTTCCCGGCGGACGGTACATCGCGGCTCTGGCTCAAGATATCGCGCGCTGTCTTTAGGTTTGTAAATGCTTCTTCCGAGTATGCCAGCTTCGGTAAGACCTCATCCATAATCCGTCGCGCGGCTCGGACGATATCGCGCGACTTCTGCCATTGCCAATAAATCGGGAGCATCATCCTGTCACAAGCTCCCAGCGCTGCCAGGCGTTCTTCATCGAGTGAGTCAAAGTAGAAATCTATCGCCTCTTGCGATTCCATGGTCTTATATCCGGACTCCAGAAGCAGTTCACGCATTGCGAGAGCCCCATCTTTGGTATCCTCATCCGTGAATTCATGTTTCTCGAACACGAAATGGAATTCTTCGATAGAATGACCGAAGAGCTCCGCTGTGGCTGCCATGGCCATGATACCTATCAACGCCTCCCGGCCGTTCCCCCTGCCGCGATAGTCAAATCCGCTTTCAGCATTTGGCCCGCCATGGATTGAATACCTGAAACTGGCGACTCCCTGAGCTTGATCCGGTTCTTTGATGACTCCATGCCCTACGATGATGCCGTCTTTTGATATCGAAAATACATATTCTTCTTCCCCGCTTATGGTCCTGAAACACGCTATATCGATCCCCTCGAAACCGAACCTGCGGCACTCATCGAGCCTGAAGTTTTCCGGGATGATTTCCAACCCTATGAATGCCGGGAACCCACCTTTCTGCATGGCCCTGTGCAAGTCCCGCACAAGTCTTGCCACATTTTCCTTGCCTTTAATGGTGCCGCGCGGGGTATCTATGTTCAAAATATTACCCAAAAGGAGCGGCTGGGGGATAGCGATGCTTTCGTTCTGCGGACTGCTTTTTTCCGCAAGAAGGTTCTTCAGCTCATCCCTTAAAACCGCCTGGTCTTTGTCATCCTTATGAGTGTCGAGGATGTCCGCCGCTTCCAGCGCCAATGGAACATCGGGGCTCAGTCTCAATATGTCCCGCGCCGTCATGGCATTGATAAGCCGCTCTTCCGAGCGCGCCCAGCGGGGCAAAATCGATGTCATGATTCGCCGCGCCGCTACGTCGTTTTCCCTTGTCTTCTGCCATTCCCAGTAGGCCTCCAAGAGAAGCGCGTCGCATGACCTCGTAGCGGTTAGAACGTCGAGCATGGAATCGCTCATGCTGAAATAGTATATGACGAGGTCTTCCGTGCGGTCCGCCTGAAATCCCATCTGCGCCATCATGGAATCCATACGCGTCAGATCATCACCAAATCCAAACTGGAATTCACTCGTCTTATAGAATGAATAAAATTCGTTTATCGGACGCGAAAAGAGGCGCGAGTCCTGGCAGGAGGCGAGAAGCAGGATGAGCGCTTCTCTCCCATATCCTTTGCCGGTATAGTCGATACCGCCCGCCCTTTTCGCGCGCTCT
>MHFD01000001.1:3819-5139 GCA_001804045.1 Omnitrophica bacterium RBG_13_46_9 | reverse complement strand
AGGCGTCAAATCCGCTGCGGTCCATAGCTTCTGCGAGGGATGTTATATCCTCGCGAATTACATCTACTTCCTTAATCTCTTCTCCATTCACGTCTATCTGGCGTAAATATTCCGGAATCAGAGGAGCGGGAACAGTGACGCTTTGCGCGGTATACGCGTAACCTTCCTGTCTTCCCCGGTTTTCCGCCGCGCCGACGGTGTCGTCGCCGAAGGTTCCACGTGCGTCGTCGGCAATGTTTCCGTCGGTATGGTCCGCGCTCTCCGAGATACGTCGGGAAACCGCGCGGGCCCGTTCCGCAACCGCGACATCGGGCTCTGACCGAGCAAAGAGTTCAAGTCTCGAAAGCGACTGGCGGCTTCCTATCGTCTCCAAGGCTTCCAGCATCGCCAATTTCGTTTCCTTATCCAATGTCGGCGAGACATGGAGCAGCTCTGTCTCGAGCGCTCTTCTTGCGGCGTCTGTTCTGCTGTTTCCTAAACTAATCACTAAGGCTATCCGCTCATTTTTCTTCAAAGTCGGGTCAAACAGCCGATTGATCTGATTAAGCAGTCTTTCGGTATCGCTGTGTAAAAGTATGGTGAGATTCTGCTGCATGGTGAGGAGCCGTGCCCGTAACACTCCTGCATCAGGCCATTCTCCGATATCGATATGTTTCGAAGCAGCGAGAAGCCGGTCAATGTTTTCGAGGGCTCTCTTGATAAGCGGTATAATGAGATCTCTATTGATAATGGCCTCAGTTACCGCACGACCTTTATAGCGTTCCACAAAATTCCTGAAATATTCCGAATCGAAGAAGGCGCCTTCCTCTTCCGGGCTTACGTTTATCGTTGCCAGGATCTGCTCGTCTTCTGTTTCCGCGCCGCTTTCCGCTATCATATCCGGTAGATTGCTCGCGTAAAAGAGCACCGCCGGCGTTTCATCTCCAAACGCCCTCACAAGAGGCAGGATGACTTTGGAAACTTCGTTAATCTTGATAACGCCGCGCTCCACTGTTTCGTCTACATCTCTCAATATCCTCCACGAGCCATTTGGGCACGCCTCTGCAAGAGGCAGGAGATGGGACTGGAAAAACGGCAACGGCCACCGGTTGCCTGTTAAAATCTCGGCAAGATTACCGATGAGATCGTTGACATGAGCCCTGTCTCCCAGGACGCGTATAAAAGGAGCAAGAAACGACACAAAATTCTCTTTCCCTATTTCAAGGTCCTCGAGCAGGTCTTCGACAGACATCTGCGCTTCGCTGAACGCGGGGTTTATCTGCAAGAGCGGTACAAAGAGCTTGCGTACGTCATCAGGTTCTATTTTGTCGTTTGCCAATA
>MHFD01000001.1:2898-3791 GCA_001804045.1 Omnitrophica bacterium RBG_13_46_9 | reverse complement strand
TGCCCACGGGGTACCCAGCTCTATGATCGGCGCGAACGTATCCGTTATCCCTCTCTTTGTGAATCCGGACTCAAGACAACGCATTATACCTCTCAGGGCAAATTCGCGGCTCTCGTGAAGTTTTTCGCACAACGGCCAGAGAAAACTCTTGATGTCTTCACGCGTAATGAGACCTCGCGACAGCATCATCTCTATATCGATAGTTGGCATTGCAAAAACCGGACTTTCAGGCGTGCTTGTCGACGCAAGTCGAGCTACGTATGGGATGTCGGTTATCACAAGGTAATCCGCAAGCATCCTTCTCAGACTATCAAATACTTTGGAAACTGATCCGGTATCGCCGGAAGTATCCCTATTGCTTATCGCCATAGTCACAAGCGCGTCGACGTTGTAGGCATCCAGGGGATAGCCCGGATACTCGGCGAGAAAGTCGTCGATGATACTTCTGTATTCCGCGTAATAATCCGCCTTGTCGGTCAATAGATACTGATGCGGCTTTGCCGAATCATCGCACATCAAATATCCCAGGCGGACAAGGTCAGAGAAATCCCGCCTGTTTGTGGAGAGGCTCGCGCGGCTGTCGACTTTTCTGAATTCGGGAAGCGTGAGCATCCCGTCCTCCGCGAGCTCCCGGAGCGTGGCGCTCTCTAGGATCGCATCGAGCGCGTCCTTCATGTTCCCGCCTTCCTTGTGGCCGAACTTGCCGTCGTCCGGATTTCGATTTTGATCGCCCGGCGTATGCGCCGCGCTCTCTTTGATACGCTCATAGACCTGACGGGCCATTTTCTCGAGCTCTTCACCCGGGCTGCGTCGAATAAAGAGTTCCAGTTTCGGAAGAGAATCCCGGCTTCCTATATTCTCCAATGCCTCCAAGATCGCTGACTTTGTCTCGA
>MHFD01000001.1:315-2876 GCA_001804045.1 Omnitrophica bacterium RBG_13_46_9 | reverse complement strand
GACAAGCTCGATTTCCAGGGCACGCCGCGCGGCGTCGGTCTTACTGTTACCCAGGCTTATTATGAGAGCGATCCTGGCATGTTTAGTAAGACCTGCTGTGAATAGCTGGTTGATCTGATTGAGGACCTTTTCAGGGTCACTTAATAATAATTGTCCGAGATTCTCTTTCACCGCATTGAGTTGTTCTATTAATGATTTCTGACTTTCGTTCGGCTCTTCGGCCTGATATTCCTCAACAGATGAACCTATATTTCTTATCGCCTCGTTTATTACAGGTATAATAAGTCCGCGGATAACCTCTGTCGTACCGGCACCACGGTCTCTATACCGCGCCAAAAAGTCTTTAAAGATCGGCGATTCGTAAAAGCTGGGGATCTCTCTTTGGTCTCTGTTAATATCCACCAAAAAATACGGCGCGCTGTGCGCGTAGAAGAGCACGCGGGCGGTTTCGTCCCCGAACGCTATGGCAAGCGGTAAGACATACTCAAGTATCTCATCTTTTCTTATGATACCTTTATCTACCGCCGTCCTGACATCAGAAATGAATATTTCAGGATTACCGGGACATTTTTCAAAAAGCGGGCTTATATAATCACTGACATCGCTCCGTGACCATGCCTCGTCTTCCAAAAGGTCCGCAAGCACCGGTATGAGCCAGGAAGCGGTCTGCGTCTCTATTAAAGGACGAACGAAAGGCATAAGGAACTCAACAAAATGCGCTTTCCCTACTTTTGGGCTGCGCAAGATTTTCTTTACATCCGGACCGGCAGTATCGGATAGCGGATTTACCTCCATGAGCGGTTTGAAGAGAGACGGTATATCACTCCTTGTAATGGTATGGTCTTTCAGGAGATCCCCAAGGACGCCCAATAGCCTGCCTGTCATGGGAGTGCCGAGCGTAACAAGCGGCCTAAAAACCTCTTCTATCTCATCTTTACCCAATCCTGCTTCGAAGGCAGCTCTTATTCCGTTTACTGCATATGGCCTGCTTTCATCCAGTCTTTCGCAAAGTGGCCACAAGAAACGTACTATGTCAGTTTGCGTGATGAAGTCCTTGACCAGCATTTCTTTTATATCAGAAATCGTATCCGGAACATCTACTCCTCTGATTTCTATTGCCATCCGGACAACATAAGGCGCCTCTCTCATGGTAATAAGTCGCTTTACGAGGAGTTCCCTCAACCCATCCAACATTTCTTCGGCTAACGCCTTGCTGAGGCTCACATTTGGACCGCCTGTCGCGAGTTGAATAAGAGCATCGACACTATCGGCATCCATGGGGTAATCGGGATATTCTTCGAGAAATTTGTTTATGATATCTTGGTAGTCAACATATTTATCGGTTTTATATTCCAGTGAATAGCGATAGGGTTTTTGTGATGTATCGCATGACAGATAGCCAAGCCTTACAAGGTCGCGCAAGTCTCTCCTGGATGCAGACTTGGTTACTCTCTTTTCTACTTTCCTGAATTCGCCGAGTGTAAGCTTGCCGTCTATTGCCAGATTGTGCAGGTCCGGATCCGTAATGATGGTATCGAGCGTGTCCTTAATGTTGCCGCCCTTTTTGTGGCCGAACCTGCCGTTCGGTTCATGAGGTTGTCCTTCTTTTTTGGCGGCATTCTTATTACGGTTATTTGGAACTTCCCGTATCTCTATGGTCGGCTGGGTGGTTATATCATTTCCCATCACAACCCGCCGTATGTGCTCATTCACGTCTTCTTCTGTTTTGACATACTTTGGCATTCTTCTTTTCGTCAAATCCGCTAGATTCATTATATAGTCCGCGACCCTATCAATGCTCTTGTCCTGTATGCCCAGAAACTCGGCATATGTCTCACCCGTCATCTTTTCCCGCGTTTCCAAAAAATCAATCACCCGTGACCACAGGTCAAGCCCCTGTCTGTTCTCGCACAGACAAAGCCAGAAATAGAGCATGGCATCGGTATTGATCACTCTGTACTTGTGCCCACGCTCTATCTGCGCTATCATTTCATCGGTCCTGACAGCGACAGTTCGAGGCCCTCTTTGCTCCCTGTGCCCTCGCAGTTCGTGGATCGCCATGGAATAAATAATCGAACTCAAAAGATCTGTTTCTCTCCCGGAAGCAGGATCTTTGACTTTGACATCGAAGAAACGCCTGCGCCTCATATGCGCTACCATTTTCACGAAGTTCGTATTTATCTCAAGCGAGCCGTCCGGATTGGTGATGGCTGTCGGAAGAGGAAAAGGAGAAAGCTCACGCGAGCTTATCTTACCCTGCGCAAGTATCTTCGGTTTTCCGCTGAGTTCGCGCCTTTCATGGTTGAGCACATCGAGCAAAATTTGCCTCACTTCTTTCATGGCTTTCTTGAAGTAATAGGAATCCTCCGTTATAGCCGAAAGATCGGGCACCCATTCTGTCTCGAACAAAAACGGCCATTCGTTGGAGCTTCGTTGCGCCGAGGTTTTGGCCCGGTTTTGTCTGGCACGGACTTCATCGATCGTAATTCCGAACGATGTGGTTTTGCCCGCGAGGAAATCACGCAGTCTCTTCCGGGGGTCTCCATGATGCCTTATGCAGG
>MHFD01000001.1:0-299 GCA_001804045.1 Omnitrophica bacterium RBG_13_46_9 | reverse complement strand
GAACGGCAGGTCGCGAAATTCAGCTTCTTTCTTTATCGCGTCTCTTGTATCTCTTATGTCCCTCAGGAATCTTATCTTGCTCTCTCTGGTTGGGTAGACGAGACAGGCGCGAAGTATGCCGTATTTGGGTATCTCCGGGAATGCTGCCATTATCGCTTCGATCTCATCACGGGTATAGAAGTGGTTCAGGAGGAGCCTCCTGTACCGCGGATTCATGAAGAGCTCTTTATACCCATCCAGAATAGCTACTATTACTCCCGCTAGGTTTTCTGTCGAAAACCGCCTTCTCTCCGTTATCG